>VBNH01000014.1 GCA_005878095.1 Gammaproteobacteria bacterium
CGCGAACGCGTAGTACACCGCTGCATAGCCCCGTTGTGTGATCTCCCGCGGTACGTCGACTCGCAGCGTCAAGATGGGATGACCGTAAATGTCATCATAGGCGTGGTAGACCTGTATGAAACGCTCCGTTTCGACCTGCCGATTCGCACCACGCGAGTTGGAAGGCGGCAACATCGAAACGTGCGCCTGTGCCTGAGCACCAATCGCCGCGACCTCCTGAGGCGATATCACCCTGCCCATGATCACCATGCCGCGCGGCGGCCCATGCGCAAAGCCGTCCAGCACCGGCCCCGCGGCCAGCAGCAGGATTCCACGATTGGTTTGCAGAAAGCCATGAGCCGGTCGCCCAGCGTCTAAATTGCCGCGCCATGGGAAGTCCTGCGGCAGCGTCTGGCGAGCCGCCAAGTCCAGATCGAGCGACCTGTCGGTTTGCAAGTCAAGAGCCGCGCCCGCGATAAAACGCCCATTCAGATCGGTGAATATCAGCGTGCTGACGTTGAGCTGTTTGAGGCCTGCGAGGGTAATCTGTTCAGTGATGAATGTCTGGTTGTGGTCTTGCGCGAAGCGCCAGGCGTCGGTCCAGTTTCCCCAGCTACCTGCGGAAAGCTCGAGCTGTGCGAACGTCCGATCCAGGGCGAATTGAATGCGCCGCATCGCGACGTCGGCCTCGGTATGCTCGAGTGCGGCAAAGCTCGGCATCAGCACATAGCTGGCGACAAAGATTGCCGTTACGCCCAGGGCGGCGAACAACGTGGCGATCAGCGTCGCGACCTTCGAACGGATCTTCACGTTCAACTTTTAGAGCAGACTGACGACATTCATAAGTGTCGGTGTCAAAATTGAACCATCGGTCTGCGGGTGCCTCGCGGAAACTGTGACGGTGATCACGGTTGAACGCGCGGCGATGCGTCAGGTGCTTTGGCAGCGGAAGCCTGTTCCGGGACGGGCCAACTTCGATCAGCCTCCGACCGAAGACGTCTGGGGCCACATACACGACGGGTGAACCGTAGCTTCCCGCTACAGTCGGTGAGCAGTCGCGGCTCTCAGACGGGCTGCAGCGTACCGTCTGCGCCATGCGGATGAGGGCTGATCCGGGCGGCCTGCTTGCCGACCTTGTCCTTGGCCTTCTCCAGATCGAAGTGCGCCTGCAAATTGATCCAATAGCCGTCTGATGTCCCAAAATACGCCGAAAGCAGCGCGGCCATTTCCGGCGAGATAGAGCGCTTCTCGCGCACGATGTCGTTTACGCGAGGCAACGGAACGCCAAGAGCTTTAGCCAACGCATACGCACTCAGGCCTACTGGCTCGATGAATTCCTCCCGGAGAATCTTGCCCGGGTGAGTAAGCTTGATCTTTCGCGCTGCCATAACCCTATTCCCGCCTAGTGATAATCGACGATCTCGACGTCAAACGCGTGACCGTCACGCCACCTAAAACAAATCCGCCAGTGCTTGTTGATCCGGATGCTGTACTCGCCCTTTCGATCGCCCTTCAGAGCCTCAAGCCGGTTCGAGCTAGGAATCGAATGATCCTTCAGGTCTCCAGCCGCATTCAGCTGCTGCAGCTTCATCAGCGCCCGCTCTTGAAGGTGCGGCCGTACCGAATTGGCGATTGCCCCCGCCGGTCTGCCGTTCGCCGCGGACCGTCTAGGAGACGGGTTGACGGTAGAATTCCGGTAGACGTCAGCGCCGATCACGCCCTGGATTTTTCTGCGGAAACACTCAGGGTCTGAGTCAGAACGCCGCTAACCGTGCGACTTCCTGTCGGAACCCTCGGCGAACCGTCGCCTAGGCCTTCTCCCCCACCGGTAACTCCGCGGATTTGAAGGGGACCCCGCACCCCCCGATCCCGCAGTAGCCATCCGGATTCTTCGCGAGATACTGCTGGTGATAGTCCTCGGCGTAGAAAAACTCGGGCGCGTCGCGAATCTCCGTGGTGATCGCGCCCCGCCCTGCGGCCGTGAGGCGCGCCTGGTACGCGCGCTGCGACCCCGCGGCCGACTCGCGCTGCTTCGGGTCCGACACGTAGATCACCGAGCGATATTGGGTGCCGACGTCGTGCCCCTGCCGCATGCCCTGCGTAGGATCGTGCGACTCCCAGAACGTCTTGAGCAGATCCTCGTATGCGAGCTGCTGCGGGTCGTAGATCACGCGTACCACTTCCGCATGACCGGTCTCACCGGTGCAGACCTCCTCGTACGTGGGATGGGGCGTGAAGCCACCCGCGTAGCCCACCGCGCTCGAGTACACCCCGGGAAGCTCCCAGAACAGCCGTTCTGCGCCCCAGAAGCACCCCATGCCGAAAACCGCCTCCCGCATGCCGGCCGGGAACGGCGGCACGATGCGATGACCGTTCACGAAATGCGTCTCCACCACCTTGAGCGGCGTGCTGCGTCCGGGCAAAGCGGCCTCCCGTGTCGGCATCGTTGATTTCTTGGACAGCGCCATGGCGTGAGCCTCCTGCCTGAGGGGCATATCAGTGTGGGGACGCTCATGGATTGACTCAAGCCCCGGGGTGCTCCACAGGCGGCTTGCGGCCCCCGCGCACCGCACCGTAAGCTCCCGGGCGGATGGGCATCAGTCAACCGCAGAACCTTCGCTCCCAGCCGATCGAGAGGCTGCGTCCCTACGGGATCCGCGTGAGCCTGCCGCTGGGGGATCCATTCCGCAAGCTCCTGGGACCGGACTGGCAGCGGCAGCACTGGTACCCCACCCCGGCAGAGCGTGACGCCGCGCTGGCCGAAATGAGCCGCCGGCATGAGTACTCGCGCGCCGGTGACAGGCCCGCGCTTCTGTTCCAGAAAATCGAAAAGCTCGCTGAGAGTCGCGGGCTGTAGATGACGCCATGACCGACCCCGCAGACTATCCCTACGCCACGCACCTCGACGTCAAGTTCGCTCCCTTGAGCGTCGTGGACGTGCCCGCGCTCGTGGCTCAGTGCAAGGACCGCTGGTACAACCAGACTCTGTGCAAGGTCAACGACTCGGTCATCCGGCTCGGTGTCATGCAGGGCGAATACCATTGGCACAAGCACGAGCATGACGATGAGTTCTTCTTCGTTCTCGAAGGTCACTTCATCATCGACCTGGAGGACCGGACCATCGATCTGCAGCCGCTGGAGGGATTCGTCGTGCCGAAGGGCGTGGTGCACCGCACGCGCGCGCCCGAGCGCGCGGTGATTCTGATGGCGGAGACCTCCGCCATCATTCCGACCGGCGACAGCTGAGCGCCCGACGCTGACATTCGCTGGCTGCGAAGCGCGCGCCTTTGGCTGCGCGGCGCCAAACGCGCGGCGCTAGAAAGTCCGCCCCAGGAACAGATAGAACGCCTGGTCGCCGTGCTGGTCGAAGCCAGTGGCCAGATACACCGGACCCAGGAACGTATCCATTCCCAGAAATACGCTGGCGTCCTTCTCGGTGTTGCCGAATCGCGCGTCGCTGCGCTTCTGCCACACGTTGCCCGCCTCGAGCGACAGGCCCAGGTAGGTCGGCACGTCCAGGTACCCGGGGCCACCGCGGCCGATCTGCCGGTAGTACAAGACGCGGGCAATGCCGAAATCCGGCCCGGTGAGCGAGTTTGCCCTGAGCCCGGAGAGATTGAGGAAGCCCCCGAGCGGGAACAACAGGTTGATGTCTGTGAGCCTGGATTGCAGCGTCATGCCTCCGGACACCGAGAGCGCCAGCGTATCGCCCCCGAAGGAGTGGGCGCCGAGATAGTTGAGCGTCACCTGGTCGGAGGTCTGCTCCGCGCCGGTCGCATTGCGTACCCCGCTCCACTGCAGGATCGCCCGCTGGCCGCGGTGCGGGAAGTTGATATCGTCGAGCCGGTCGTAGGTGAAGCGCACGAAGTAGTCGCGTGTGTCGAAGGGCGCGAAGCTCTGTTGCGGCAGATTCGGATCCGCAGGGTCGCCGATCTTGAGGCGGAAATGCCCCTGTTCGAGCTGCGCGCCGGCGCGGATCTCTCCCCAGTTGCCGAACTGCCGCCCGAAATCCAGACCGTAGGCGAATGTGTGCACGCGGTACTCGGCCATCAGGTTCTGTCCCTGCAGCACGTCCACGTCGCGGCTCTGGTCCGACGCATGCGGCATGACGAACCAGCCGGAGAACTGCGCCAGCGGCAGGAACAGCTCGGTCGAGATCTGCGAGAGGTTGCCGATCTGCAGGTCCGTGACCCATTCCCCGGCATTGCGGGTGATATCCGCCATCACAAAGCGCATGGCGGCGTTGTAAGTGGAGTTGCCCTGGAAGTCGTCCTGCAGGCTGAGCCCGAAACGCAGGTAGTTCGGACCCTGGGAATCCGGGCGCGCATCGAGCGCCAGCCCGTAGCGGCTCTCGTCCCCGATCACGTGGTAGTCGAGCGTATCGAGGCCGCCGCGCCCATAGAGCTCGGTCACGCGGCGCGCGATCGTATCCGGATCGAGCGGTTTGCCGGTCAGGTCGTGGAACAGGCTGCGCGCAGCGGGGCCATAGTGCTCCGACCCCGGGTCGACGCGCACGAAGTCGATGCGCGGCGGCGGCGCGCGTGCCGACTCACGACGCTGCACGTAGCGCTGCATATCCTGCTCACTCACGCTGAGCGCGGCGAGCTGCTCGGCCTTGCCGCGCGCCGCGGCCTCGCCCACATCGATCACGCGCCGGACGATGGCGAAGTCGAACGACGACGCGTTACCGAGCGCCGGCTGGATGAGAATGTCCTGCGGCGTGAGCGTGGCGAGCTGCGCCTGGGCATTGCGCCGGATGAGAATCGCCAGCATCTGACTGGAGATCACCGGGGCGCTGCTCAACT
>VBNH01000048.1 GCA_005878095.1 Gammaproteobacteria bacterium
TGCGAATCGAGCTCGGGCCAATCGATCACCGCCGGTTTGTAGGGATTGAAGGTGTCCAGCAGCGTCCGGCAGAAGAGGGTCTTGTGCGCGTCGCTGCCGATGCGAATCGGTCCCTCGGGGAAGGACTCCTGCGCGCCGGAGGATGCGGAGATCGCCGCGACGGGCGGATTCATGGCAGCAAGCTCCGGTTAGGCGTCACGCCGCGAGAGGCGCGCTCCGTGGCGGCACCCAGAAAATCGCCGAATCCGCCCAGCCGCAGCGAGGGATCGCGGCACGCGGCGATGACCTCGGGGGCCATGAGCGCGTCGAGCTCTTCGCGATAGTGATAATCAGGCGCGGCCCCGGCGAAAGGGCCGGTGGCCGGATGAAGATAAATCTCGCTCAGGCCGTCCGGCAGGTGGCGGATCAGGCCGGCCAGACGCTGCCGCGTCATGCGTCCCGACCATCGAAGTCCGAAGACGCGATCGGGTGTGAGGAGGCCGGCGGCGCGCAGGCGCCGGCGCAGCAGCAGCGCACAGGGTGCCGTGAGCAGCGCCGGCGCCCAGGGGGTCCGTCGTTCGATCTTGCGCAGCACCTGCGCGGGCTCGAGCGGGATGCGGGCCGCGCGCAGACCGAAGCGAGCGCCGATCGCGGCGATCAACCCTCCGACCAGCGGATGCAGGTGGAAGTGCTTGTGCGCGTTGCAATGATCGAGGGTGAGGCCGGTGGCGCGAAAGGACTCGAACTGCGCGGTGATTTCGGCGGCGAGTTGCCGGCGCGCGTGTGCGCTGCAGGATATGACGGTCCCGAGGGCCGCCATACTGGAACGAAAGACGCCGTTGCCATCCACGAGATGAGTCACGGCGGCGGCGGGCAACACCGGCGCGCCCTCCACCAGCACGACGTGCAGGCCGACACGCAGCGAAGGCAGGCGCCGCGCGCGGGCAACTGCGTCGGCCGCGGCAGGCGCCGCGACCATCAGGCTCGCCGCGGTGAGAATGCCGCCGCGGTGGGCCGTTTCCACGGCGTCGTTGACTTCGCGAGCGGCGCCGAAATCATCCGCCGTGACGATCAGCCGCTTCAAGCACTGTCCCGCCGCGTGCGCAGGAAGCGGAAGAACTCCACACCCTCGCGCAAGCGGCGCTTCATCATGCCGGGGCTGGCGATCATCTCGGCCACGATCGACGCGATCTTGGACGGGCGGAAATAGAATTTCCGGTAGAAGTCCTCGACGGAAGCGAAGATCTCGCCGTGGCTGAGGTGCGGGTAGTTCAGCGGCGCAATCTGCGTGCCCTCCTGCGTCAGAAGATCGATTTCCTCGTTGTACAGCCAGCCGTTCTCCTTGGCCTGCCGGTAGAGGAACGTGCCCGGATAGGGGGCCGCGAGTGAGACCTGAATCGTGTGGGGATTGATCTCCTTGGCGAAATCGAGCGTTTCCTGGATCGTTTCCCGGGTCTCGCCGGGCAGGCCCAGAATGAACGTGCCGTGGATGACGATGCCGAGCTCGTGGCAGTCCCTGGTGAAGCGGCGGGCGAACTCCACCCGCATGCCCTTCTTGATGTTGAACAGGATCTGCTGGTTGCCGGACTCGTAGCCGACCAGCAGCAGGCGCAGGCCATTGTCCTTCATGACTTCCAGCGTCCGGCGCGGAACATTGGCCTTGGCGTTGCACGACCAGGTGACTCCGAGCTTGCCCAGCTCCTTCGCCAGCGCTTCGACGCGCGGCAGGTTGTCGGTGAGGGTGTCATCGTCGAAGAAGAATTCCTTCACCTGCGGGAAGGCCTCTTTCGCCCATTTCATCTCCGCGATGACATCTTCCACCGAGCGCACGCGATAGCGATGCCCGCCCACCGTCTGCGGCCACAGGCAGAAGGTGCAGCGCGATTTGCAACCGCGTCCCGTGTAGAAGGAGATGTAGGGATGCAGCAGATAGCCGCCGAAATAATTCTCGATGATGAGATCGCGCTTGTAGACCGGCGTCACCCAGGGAAGCGCATCCATGTTCTCGAGAACTTCGCGGTTCTCGTTGTGCACGATGGCGCCCTGTGGGTTGCGGTAGGAAAGCCCCTTGATGTCGCTCCAGCGCCGGCCGTCGGCGACTTCCTTGATGGTGAAGTCGAATTCGTTGCGGGCGACGAAGTCCACCGCCGGCGCGCCGATCAGGCTCTTCTCGGGCTCGACCGCGACCTTGGCACCGATGAAGCCGATCTTGATGTTTGGATTGGCCGTCCTGATCCTCTCGGCCGTCTTCACGTCCGCTTTGAACGACGGGGTGGAGGTGTGCATCACCACGAGCTCGCGGCGGTCGAGCTCCGGCGCGATGTCCTCGAATTTCAGGCGGTGCGGCGGCGCATCGATCAGCTTCGAGCCCTCGACGAGAGCCGCCGGCTGCGCGAGCCAGGTCGGATACCAGAAAGAGCGTACCTCGCGCTTCATCTGGTAGCGGGCGCCGGCGCCCCCGTCGAAACCGTCGTAGGAAGGCGGATGCAGAAACAGCGTTCTCATCATGAAAGTCCTCGCCGACAAACCTGCGAATTCGCCCCGCGGGAGCCATTGCGCTGCTCGACTCGAAGGCTCCGCCGGCGCAGCGTGGCACGCGACCGGAGATCTTCTCAGGGGATCGGATGCGCCGAGCCATCGCGAGCGACTCGGTAGCGGGCGTGCCGCCATTGTACGCGACGCGAGAGGAAGCCCCAGCACCACAGCACAAAGACGAGCAGGTCAGTCAGCGGCAGCACCCACAGCTGTCGCACCGCCGAGCGGGCGTCGCGAACGGCGAAATGTAACATGAGCCGCGCCAGTGCGGTGATGGCGAGCAGGGCCAGCGCCGTCCTCGCGCCCGCCGCCACCAGGCTCCCCACGGCGGCCGGCGTCAAGCCGAAGGTCACGAAGGACAGGGCGTAACCCCGCGGGCGCACAGCCCGAATGGTGCGCAGCCACCGCAGCTCATGGCGAACGAGGTCACCGAAGCTGCGCTCATCGACGGAGGTCTCGACCACGACCTCGGACAGCACCGTGTGCAAGCCCATGCGGCGCGTCAGCTCGCCCAGCCGGTAGTCATCAGCCAGCTGATCGGCGATGGCCATGAACCCGCCTATCCAGGCCAGCACTTCCCGGCGCATGGCAATGGTCGCACCGAAGGCAAACGCACGCGAGCCGAGCAGGGCCGCGACATACACCGAGGGCATGAACCAGTCGTTGATGAACGCCGCTCCCAGCACGGACCACGCTCCGTGCTGCGGGCAGCCGCGGTAAGGACAGGTGACGATGCCGACCACGGTATCCAGAAGCGGCGGCACGACTTTGGCCAGATAATCCCGCGCCACGCGCACGTCGCTGTCCGCGACGATGAGATAGTCGTAGCGGGCGAGGGGCAGCATGTTGATCAGATTGCTGACTTTGCCGTTGCTGCCGTGCTGCGCCGCATTGATGGCGATTTGCAAGTCGAGTCCGTGAAACTCGCGCTGCAGTGTGCGTACCACGGTGACTGCAGGGTCCTCAGGGTCGCGCACTCCGAACACGATCTGGAAGTCCGGATAGGCCTGGTCGCAAAACGAGCGCAGACACTCGTACAGGTCGTGCTCCGCGCCGCACAAGGGCTTCAGCACCGTCACCGGGGGCAGAGTCGCAGGGCCGGATCGTGAGCGGCGGCGCCGCGACCGCACCGCCAGCCATGCCGTGACGGCATAAGCCATGGCGAGCGCGGCGAGAGCGGTGCCGCCCCAATCAAGCCACGGCTGAACGGTCACACTCACTAAAAGGCCCGACAGGTTGGCGCCAGGGGACGGAGCGGACGCCGCCAGGGCCGCTCTCGCCCGGAAGAAAGATTGCTGTAACGTGGCGGGCAGCTATTATGCACACGGCTGCCGCGGCCCGGGGTTGCGCTGCGAGCGCGGGTCATCCGGCCCGGCGGGCGTGAGTGACTGTAGCGGTGTTTGCCGCACTACGGAGTGCCTCGTGCATGGATCAGGTTCGCAGCTTCCAGACCGGCGCCGACGATATTTCGCCGGATTGCGAACCGCTGATTCTGGTGGATGAAGCCGACCGCGAGATCGGCCACATGAGCAAGGCTCAGTGCCACCAGGGCGGCGGAGTTCTGCATCGCGCCTTTTCACTGCTGCTCTTCAATGACGCCGGTGAGCTGCTGCTGCAGCAGCGAGCGGCATCGAAGCGGCTCTGGCCGCGATACTGGTCGAACAGCTGCTGCAGTCATCCCCGACGCGCCGAGACCATGGAGGCGGCCATCCATCGCCGCCTGTACGAGGAGCTGGGCCTGCGCTGTCCCTTGCATTTCCTGTTCAAGTTCAAGTATCAAGCACAATTCGATACGGCCGGCGCCGAGCACGAGCTGTGCTCGGTCTTCATCGGGCGCTGCACCGAGCGGCCGAGGATCGATCCGAATGAGATCCTCGCCTGGCGCTGGATCAGCCCCCGGGCGCTGCAGGCCGAGGTGTCCGGCAGCGGTGCCGGGAATTTTACTCCATGGTTCGTACTGGAGTGGGGCCACATCTGGGGCGATCACCGCGCCGCCGTGCTCACAATGTTGGGAGTCAAGAGTTGGGCATTCCTCTGATCCAGACGTATCGTGTTGCTCGCTACCTCGCCGGCCGCAAGCTGCGCGGCGAGAAGCGCTATCCGCTGGTGCTCATGCTGGAACCGCTGTTCCAGTGCAATCTCGCCTGCGCCGGCTGCGGCAAGATCGACTATCCGAAGGAGATCCTGCAGAAGCGCATGAGCGTCGCGGACGCGTTGCGCGCCGTTGACGAGTGCGGCGCTCCCGTGGTGTCCATTCCCGGCGGCGAACCACTGATTCATCGCGAGATGCCGCAGATCGTCGCCGCAATCGTCGCGCGCAAGAAATTCGTGTATCTGTGCACGAACGCCATCCTGCTATCCAGGCATATCGATGAGTATCGGCCGTCGCGCTACCTCACCTTCTCGATCCATCTGGACGGCAATCGGCAACGCCACGATGAGTCGGTGTGCCAGGAGGGGGTATTCGACAAGGCGGTCGCGGCAATCCGCCTCGCGCGCAGCAGGGGCTTTCGTGTGACCGTCAACTGCACGCTCTTCGGCGGTGCCGACCCGGACGAAGTGGCTGACTTCTTCGATACGGCGATGGCGCTCGGCATCGAAGGAATCACGGTCTCGCCCGGCTACAGCTATCAGCACGCTCCGCGGCAGGATGTTTTCCTCGGGCGCAGCGCGAGCAAGCGGCTGTTCCGCGAGATCTTCAAACGCCGTCGCGGCCGCGCCTCCCGCTGGTCCTTCAATCATTCCGCACTGTTCCTGGACTTTCTCGCGGGCAACCAGACGTATCAGTGCACGCCGTGGAGCAACCCGACCTATAACATCTTCGGGTGGCAGAGGCCCTGCTACCTGCTCTCCGATGAAGGTCACGCGCCCAGCTACCGATCCCTGCTGGAGGATACGCCGTGGGATCAGTACGGCGTCGGGCGCAACCCCAAGTGCGACAACTGCATGGCCCACTGCGGGTTCGAAGGCACGGCGGTGGATGACTCGTTCGCTCACCCGCTCAAGGCGCTGAAAGCCGCTCTGCGGGGTCCGCGGGTGACGGGCCCGATGGCTCCCGAGCTGCCGATTGTGTATGGCGATCGCCTGCAGCACTGCGCGGTCGCGGTTCGGGTTGCCGCGGTGCGGCGGGCGCGCGAGCCCGACGGCCGGCGTACTGCGAGGCTGCCGCAGTGAACAGGGCAGCCGATATTCGACGCGCGCCGCAGGCGGAGCCGGGCAAGCGCGATGCATTCGCTGCACAGCTCGAATCCTGGCGCGCGCGCATGGAAGCGGCGCTGGCGGCGCGGCTTCCGGACAGCACAGCGGTGCCGACGCGTTTGCACCAGGCCATGCGCTACAGCGTCCTGGGCGGGGGCAAACGGGTGCGTCCGATGTTGCTGTTCGCCAGCGCGCGGACCGTGGGCCTCGCGGAGGAGGAGGTCGAGGCGGCGGCCTGCGCCATCGAGCTGGTGCACGTGTACTCGCTGGTACACGATGATCTGCCGGCCATGGACGATGACGATCTGCGCCGCGGCAGGCCCACCTGTCACAGGGCCTACGACGAGGCGACGGCGGTCCTCGTGGGCGACGCCCTGCAACCCCTCGCGTTTCAATTGCTCGCCCGCGATCCCGCCCTGCCCGCCGCGCCGACCATACGGCTGCGACTGATCGAATTGCTGGCGCAGGCGAGCGGCACCTTTGGCATGGCCGGCGGTCAGGCGATTGATCTCGCCGTGCAGGGCAAGCAGCTCGCTATCGCGCAGGTGGAGGAGATGCATGCCCGCAAGACGGGCGCGTTGATCCGCGCCAGCGTGCTGATGGCGGCGGCCTGCGTACCCTCGCTCGAGGCTCGTCTGTACGAGGCGCTGAGCGGTTTCGCGACTCCAATCGGCCTGGCTTTCCAGATTCAGGACGACCTGTTGGACGTGCTCGGAGATCCTTCGACCCTGGGCAAGGCGACCGGCGCAGACCGCGAGCGGGCCAAGCCCACCCATCCGGCGGTCATCGGAATCGCGGCGTCGCAGGAGCGGGTACGCCTGCTGCACGCCCAGGCTGTCGACGCCCTGTCGCCTTTCGGGCCGCGCGCGCAGCTCCTGCGCTCGCTGGCTGACTGGTTGCTCACGCGGCGTTTCTGACTCCTCATGCGTTTCAAGATCGATTCCGGCATGACCGACGGGCTCTACCAGGACCGGATCCTCCCCCATGTGTCGCGCACGTTTGCCCTCACGATTCCCCAGTTGCCGCCGGGCCTGAGGACGGCCGTGACCAGCGCTTATCTGTTGTGCCGGATCGCCGACACGATAGAGGACGAGCCGGCGCTGTCGCCTGCCGACACCTTCGCTTTCCTGCAGCGCTTCACCGCAGTGGTGTGTGGCCGGGAGGAAGCGGCGTTGCTGGCGCGGGAGCTCGAGCAGCGGCTCTCGGACTGCACGCTGCCGGCCGAGCGCGATCTGGTGCGCAACATGGAGCGGGTCGTCAGAATGACCGCGCGTCTTCATGAGCAACAGCGCGCCGCGATCCACCGGTGCATCGAGGTGATGTGCTACGGCATGCATCGCTTCCAGTCCACCGCCAGTCCGCGCGGTCTGCCGCTGTCAAGTGACCTGGACAGCTACTGCTACTATGTCGCCGGCGTCGTGGGTGAGATGCTCACCGAGCTGTTTTGCGGCCACTCGGCGAGCATCTCGCAGCGGCGCGCGGCGCTGCATGAGCTCGCCGTCTCCTTTGCACAAGGGCTGCAGATGACGAACATCCTCAAGGACCTCTGGGAGGACCGCCGCCGCGGGGCCTGCTGGTTGCCGCAGGAGGTCTTCACCCCGCACGGCATCGACCTCGCGCAGCTGTCGCCGGAGCGTTACGACGCCCGCTTCCATGCCGGCGTGCGGGAGCTGATCGGTGTGGCGCATGCCCACCTGCGCAACGCCCTGTCCTTCACGTTACTGATTCCGGGCGAGGAGCCGGGTATCCGGCGTTTCTGTCTGTGGGCCATCGGCCTCGCCGTGCTCACACTGCGCAACATCGAGCGCACTCCGCGATTCACGGCCGGCTCGCAGGTGAAGGTGACACGCTCAGCGGTCGCCATGACACGAATACTCACGAGCCTCGCGGTGCGCAATGACCGGATGCTGCTGCGCCTCTTCGAGGGCGCCGCCGCGGGTCTGCCGCTGGCGGCGCCGTCGGCGGTGCGACAGCCGGCCCGGGCTGCCGTGCTTGCAGCTCACACACCGGATCCGGCAGCGGAATACAGCCGTTTGCGTCTGCGCTCGCAGCTGGAAGGCTCGAGTGGCCGGTCCGACGGCAGCTCGCTACCGTGAATCGCGGCTCGCCCACGCGGGGTTCGTTCGCGGTCACGCCGCACGCGGCGCGCGCCGACGCACCCGCGCACAAGATTCACCGGCTGGCGGAATTCTCGCCGCTGGATCGCACCATCGCCGCCGCGCGCGACGCGCTGATCAGTCTGCAGAGCCCGCAGGGCTATTGGCTGTTCGAGCTGGAGGCGGACTGTACCATTCCCGCCGAGTATGTCCTGATGACGCACTTCCTGGAGGAGATTGACGCTCCTCTGGAAGCGAAGCTCGCGGCTTATCTGCGCGCTCGTCAGGCCGAGCATGGCGGCTGGCCTCTGTACCACGGCGGCGACTTCGACATGAGCTGCACCGTCAAGGCCTACTTTGCCCTGAAGCTCGCGGGCGACAGCCCCCAGGCTCCCCACATGGTGCGGGCGCGTGCGGCAATTCTGCAGCGCGGCGGCGCGGCCCGCTGCAACGTGTTCACGCGCATCACACTCGCGCTGTTCGGGCAGATTCCGTGGCGCGCCGTGCCCTATATGCCGGTCGAGATCGTGCTCCTGCCGCGCTGGTTTCCTTTCCATCTCGACAAGGTCTCCTACTGGTCGCGCACGGTGATGGTGCCGCTGCTCATTCTGTGCACGCGCAAGCCCGCCGCCAGGAACCCACGCAACGTGCAGATTCGCGAGTTGTTTACGACACCGCCCGAGGAGGAGCGTCACTATTTTCGCCGCCCCGGCGGGCGCGAAGGCGTCTTGAGCCGGGCCTTCCTGGCGCTCGACCGGCTGGGCCGCATGATCGATCCCCTGGTCCCGAAGGCGGTACGCGCGTACGCCACGCGCCGCGCGGAGGCCTGGATGCTCGAACGGCTGAACGGCGAGGACGGCCTCGGCGCCATCTTTCCCGCCATGGTCAATGCGCTCGAAGCGCTGGCGGTCCTCGGGTATGCCGCGAGCGATGCGCGGCGGCTCGCCGCCAAGCGCGCACTCGAGAAGCTTCTGGTGGTCGACGCGTCCAGCGCCTATTGCCAACCCTGTGTGTCACCGGTTTGGGATAGCGCTCTGGCCAGTCTCGCGCTGCAGGAGACTGGCGGCGCTGCCGCGCTCGCCGCTTCCGTGCGCGCGCTTGATTGGCCGCAGCCGCTGCAGCTGCTGGACAAACCCGGAGACTGGCGCGTGCGCCGTCCGCAACTAGCGGGCGGGGGCTGGGCCTTTCAGTTCGCGAACGCTCATTACCCCGACCTTGACGACACGGCTGTCGTCGCCTGGTCGATGCACCAGGCGGGCGATCCGGCACGCTACGCGCATAACATCGAGCGCGCCCTGGATTGGCTCGTCGGTATGCAGAGCCGCAACGGCGGATTCGCATCGTTCGACATCGACAACACCCATTACTACCTGAACGAGATTCCATTCGCGGATCATGGCGCGTTGCTGGATCCGCCCACGAGCGATGTCACCGCCCGCGTGGTGACGGTGCTGGCGCGGGTCGGCCGTCCCCAGGACCAGGCGGCCCTGGGGCGCGCAATCGCCTTTCTGCGCAAGGAGCAGGAAGCGGACGGCTCGTGGTTCGGTCGCTGGGGCACGAACTACATCTACGGTACCTGGTCGGTACTGACTGCGTTCGCGCAGGCGGGCATCGGCGCGGATGATCCTGCCACGCGCCGCGCCGTGAGTTGGCTCGTAGCCCGGCAGAATGCCGACGGCGGCTGGGGCGAGAGCAATGACACCTACGCGTACGGGCAGCAGGCAGCCGGAAAATCGGCGAGCGCTCCCCACCAGAGTGCCTGGGCCCTGCTGGGGCTGCTTGCGGCCGGGGAGGTCGGCACCGATGCGGTGCGGCGCGGTGTCGAATACCTGCTGCGAACCCAGCAGGACGACGGTCTGTGGAGTGATCCGAGCTTCACCGCGCCGGGGTTTCCGCGCGTGTTCTACCTCAGATATCACGGCTATTGCGCCTACTTTCCTCTTTGGGCTCTGGCGGCATACCGCACCCTGATACGGCTCGGAACCACCCATTGAATGTCGTCGGCATCGTCTCGGCTCTCGCGGCCGAGGCGCGCCCTCTTGGTCCCACGGCGCAGCGGCGCGGGGCGCTTGCATCCCTCGCAGACGGAACACTCCTGGCGGTGAGCGGGATCGGCGCCAGCGCCGCGGCGGGTGGCGCGCGCGCGCTCATCGACGCTGGCGCCACGGCGCTCATCAGCTGGGGTATGGCCGGGGGACTCGATCCGGCGCTCGCCGCCGGGACAATATTGCTGCCGAGCGAGGTGATTTCGTGCGCTGGCACGGCCTTCATGACGGCGCGTTACTGGCGGGAGCGCCTCAGCGCGGCGCTCACCGCGCACCGCCTGGTGGCCTGCGGGAAGCTCCTCACGAGCCCACGGGCGATTCTGTCCATCGCTGACAAAGCCGCGGCCTTTCGCGACACCGGTGCCGCAGCGGTGGACATGGAAAGTCTCGCGGTCGCGGAGGTCGCCGGCTCCCATGAGCTGCCGTTCATTGCCGTGCGAGTGATCGTCGATACCGCTGCAGATATCCTGCCTCGGGCCGTGATGGCCGCCGCCCGCGGCTCGGGGCAGTTGCCGCTCGGGCGCCTGCTCGCCTCACTCGCGCGTTCGCCCGGTGATCTGGCGGCGCTGATCCGCCTGGCGCCGCGCTATCGCGCCGCGCGGCACTCTCTGCTCGCCGTGGCGCGCGCCGGCACACCGGCCCGGCATGCGTTCCCGATCGTGGCGGACGCCGCCGACTCATGAGGGCGCTGGTCACAGGCGCGACCGGCTTCGTCGGCTCGGCGGTCGCCAGGGCCCTCGCGGCAGCGGGCTGGCAGGTCCGTGTCCTGGTCCGTGCCGGCTCCGATCGCCGCAATCTGCAACACCTTCCCGTGGACATGGTCGCGGGAGATCTCGCGGACGGCGCCTCACTCGATCGCGCCCTCGCGGATTGCCAGGCGCTGTTTCACCTGGCTGCAGACTACCGCCTCGGGGCGCGCGAGCCGGCGCAGCTCTATCGAACCAATGTGGACGGAACCCGCAGTATCCTCGATGCCGCCCGCCGGGCGGCAGTCCCGCGCGTCGTCTATACGAGCAGTGTCGCCACCATCGGCCTGCCTGCCGACGGCTCACCCGGCACGGAGGAGACACCGGTGGCGCTCGCGGACATGATCGGCCACTACAAGCGCTCGAAGTACCTGGCCGAGCAGCTCGCATGCAGTTCGCCGCAGACCGGCACGTCCGTGGTCATCGTCAATCCGTCGACACCGATCGGGCCCGGCGACCTAAGGCCCACGCCGACCGGACAGATGGTCCTGGACGCCGCGCGCGGGCGGACGCCCGCATACCTCGACACGGGACTGAACATCGTGCACGTCGATGACGTCGCCGCCGGGCACCTGCTGGCGTTTCATCGCGGGCGGGCCGGTGAGCGCTACATTCTGGGTGGGCAGGACATGATGCTGCGCGATATTCTCGCGGCGATCGCGCTCCTGGTCGGTCGCAAGGCGCCGCGCATTCGTTTGCCGCATGCCGCGGTACTGCCCCTCGCCTGTGCAGCCGAGGCCCTGGCGAGAATCACCGGGCGCACCACTCGAATTACGCTCGAAGGCGTGCGCATGGCGCGCAAGCACATGTTCTTCTCGAGCGAGAAGGCGGTCCGCGAGCTCGGCTACCGGTGGCGAGCGCCGACACAGGCGTTCGAGGATGCCGTGCTGTGGTTTCGCGAGCAGGGGTATCTGCGTTGACTCAGATGCGAATCGTGAGCGCTGCGGCAGCCGCGCTGGCGAGGGCCAGCGCCGCCGCAGTCGACATCACCACGCGCGCCGTCGCAATGAGCGAATCCGCGACCAGCGTGCCGAGCACCGCAATCACCAGCAGGCTGGCCACCGCAGCCACGACATTGTTGATGCCGGAAGCAACGCCGGTCTCGCGCTCCGTTACGGAGTTGATGACGGTAGTCGTGAGCGGCGCGACGGTGATGGCCATGCCGAAGCCCAACACTATCATGGGCACGAGGTAAACCCAGTAACGCTGCTCACCGCTGACCACGGCGAGCAGCGCAAAACCGCCGGCCGCGATGGCCGGCCCGACGATGAGCGGGCGCCGCGCGCCAAAGCGGTCGGCCAGTCCTCCGGACCAGCGGGACAGTACTGCCAGAACCAGCGTGAACGGCAAGTAGACGGCGCCGGCCGCGGTCGCTGAAAACCCGTGTGCCTGGATCAGAAGGAACGGCAGCAGAAAGAAGGCGCCGCCGAGCGCGCCGTAGAGAAACAGGGTGAGCAGGTTGACGCCGCTGAAGGCGCGCGATCCAAACAGTCTGAGCGGCATCATCGGCGCACGGCTGCGCCGTTCTTCCAGCGCGAGCCCCACCAACAGCAGCGAGCCTGCCGTCAGCGACCCGACCACGGTCACATCTTGCCAACCGAGCCTGGAAGCGGCGATCAGCCCGTATACCAGACTGCCCAGCCCACCGAACGCCAAGGCGGCGCCGCGCCAATCGAGGCCGGCGGGCGCGGCGGGATCGGCGCTTTCCGGCAGACGGCGCACGGCAATCCACAATGTTGGAATGGCGAGCAGCGGATTGATCAGGAATATCGCGCGCCAGGACAGGTGATCGACCAGCCAGCCCCCGAGCAGCGGACCTGCGCCGGCGGCGAGCGCCGACGCGCCCGACCATATCCCGATCGCCGCACCGCGTTCCTGCTCGTCAAACGCGGCGCCGATGATGGCCAGCGAGCAGGGAATGAGCAGCGCCGCCCCCACGCCCTGGATGGCGCGCGCCGCGATCAGTGTCGCGATGTCCGGTGCGCAGCCACAGGCGATCGAAGCCAGCGTGAAGGTGATGACGCCGATCAGAAAGAGCACACGGCGTCCGAAGCGGTCGGCGGCTGCGCCGCCAATCAGCAGCAGAGCGGACATGCACAGCGTGTAGACATTGATGACCCATTGCATCGCCGCCAGCGTGGTACCGAGATCGGCTTCGATCGTCGGCAGCGCAACGTTGACCACGGATTCGTCGACGAACGCCATGGTCGATCCCAACACCGCCGCGGCCAGCACCCAGGGCTTGTCGCGCTCGGGGCAGGCGGACCTGCCGCGGGTGGATCGAATGACTTGCGCGGCGCAGGGCTGGGTCTTCGCCATCGTACACCGGCCGGCCGCGCCGCTACCGCTTCGGCGCCCTTTGCCCTTTGTCGGGCTTCACCTGCACAGCGATCGTCTGCAGCCAGGGCATCAGGTGCTCCATGTCGAAAGTCCCGTCGTTGAGCAACTCGATCAACGAGGCGTAGATCGCTTTTGAGTGTGCTGTGATCGCGTGACCATTGATTCGCAGGAACACATCGACCACGGCGAACGCCACGCGTTTGTTACCGTCGACGAATGGGTGGTTTTGAACGAGACTTTCCAGAAGGGCTGCGACTTCGTGAACGATCGTGTCGTAATAGCCGGTCTGCGGTCGAAGCAGCGCTGATTCGAGCGCTCCGGCGTCGCGAATGCCACCTGCGCCGCCGTAGCGCGCGATCAGTTCTTTATGGAAAAAGAGCGCATCGGCGATCGTGACGTATTCCGTCATTTGGCCAGCGAGCGGTACAGCTCATCGCGCTCCTTGAGGCTGTCCTGAAAGGCCTCGAGCACATTTCGGCGCGGAGCCTGCTGGCGCTTGCGAGCCAGATACTCCCGCATCGCATCCCCGAGCACCGCCTGCAGCCGACGCCCCTCGCGAGAGGCAAGCTGCTGCAGCTCCTCGAGAACCTCGGGCTCGGCTTGCGAGGAGAACTTCCGCAAGGTGCTCACTATGGCCTCGTCATGATCTATCTTGATTCGTCATGATAGGTCAAGAAAGGCGGAAGTCAAGTGCGGGCCACGGACCGAGCCCGCCATGTGGGCGCGGCTGCTCGATTAAGATCGCTTCCGCGGTTTCCCGGACCCGCGCGAGGCCGCAACCATGGCACGGCCGAGAGATGAGGGGGCAACGCTCATGATGATCCGTCGCGCACCAGAGTGGGTCTTGTTGGCATGCTCGGCCGCGTTCGCGCAGCCGCCCGCTGCCGGCGGCGAGCCGGGACACTACGATGTTCTCATCAGCGGCGGGACCGTCTATGACGGCTCGGGAGGCGTCCCCTTCGTGGGGGATGTGGCCATCACGGGCGATCGCCTGACTTACGTCGGACCGCACGCGAGCGGAGCGGCGCGCGAACGGATTGATGCGCACGGCAAGGCGGTGGCGCCGGGCTTCGTCAACATGCTGGCGCACCCGGAGGAGTCGCTGCTCGTGGACGGGCGTGCGCTCAGCGATCTGCGCCAGGGCGTGACGCTCGAAGTGCTGGGCGAAGACTCGATGGGGCCGCTGACCCCGGAAATGAAGCGCCTCGCAACCCAGCGACAGGCGGACATTCGCTACACCATCGACTGGACGACGCTCGGGGAGTATCTGCACAGGCTCGAGCGGCGCGGCATCGCACCGAATGTCGCGTCCTTCGTCGGGGCCGGCACGGTGCGCACCAACGTGCTCGGCGAGCGTGACGTGCAGCCGACGCCGGCGCAGCTGGCGCAGATGCGCACGCTGGTGCGCCAGGCCATGGAGGAGGGCGCGCTCGGCGTGACCACCGCGCTCATCTACAGCCCCAATGACTACGCCAGGACACCCGAGCTGATCGCGCTGGCGAGCGAGTCCGCCCGCTGCGGCGGCATCTACAGCGTGCACATGCGCAGCGAAGGAGATCGGCTGATCGAGGCGGTGCGGGAAACGATCGACATCGCCAGGACTTCCGGAGCACCGGCGGAAATCTATCACCTGAAAGCCGCCGGTAAGCGCAACTGGGACAAGCTGGATGCGCTCATCCATGAGGTGCAGCAGGCGCGCGCAGCGGGGATCCGCATCACCGCCGACATGTACGTGTATACGGCCGGCGCGACGGGTTTTGATGCCGCCATGCCCCCGTGGGTGCAGGACGGAGGCCTGGAAGCGTGGATCACGCGCCTCAAGGACCCGGCGGTTCGCAGCCGCGTGTTGGCCGAGATGCGCGATCCCGCGCCCGCCTGGGAGAACCTCTATGGGGCGGCCGGCGCGGCCGGCACGCTGCTGCTCGGCTTCAAGAACCCGGCGCTCAAGCCGCTCACCGGCAAGACGCTGGCTGAAGTGGCGCAGCAGCGCGGCGTGAGCCCCGAAGACGCCGTGATCGACCTGGTGGTGGAGGACGGTTCGCGCGTCGCGGTGGCGTACTTCCTCATGTCGGAAGCGAACGTGCGCCGCGAGGTCGCGCTGCCGTGGGTGAGTTTCGATTCGGATGCGGACGCGCCGGCTCCCGAAGGCGTGTTCCTCAAATCCAGTCGTCACCCGCGCACCTACGGCAACTTCGCCCGGGTGCTCGCGAAGTACGTGCGCGAGGAACGGGTGCTCACGCTCCAGGAAGCGATTCGCAAGCTCGCCGCGCTGCCGGCGGCGACGCTGTCGCTCACGGATCGCGGCCGCTTGCAGGCGGGCGATTTCGCGGACGTCGTGGTGTTTGATCCGCAGACCATCCGGGACCACTCGACCTACGAGCATCCACAGCAACTGGCGACCGGTGTCGATGAGGTGTGGGTGAACGGGGTGCGGGCGCTGCGCAAGGGCGAGGCCACCGGCGCTCCCAGCGGCCGGGCGGTGCGCGGACGCGCGTGGAGCGGCGCGACGGGCGGCGGCTGTCGCGCCGCGGCGCGCGATTGGACCTGGAGTCCGTGAATGCCTCGCGTATCCAGCCGCCGCAGCCGATGATCGACACCGCGCCCGGGCCGGCCGCCGCCCCGAGCGACCGCTGGTACGTGCTGGCGCTCCTGACCGTGGTGTACGCGCTCAACATCGCGGATCGCTTCTCGATCTCGACCCTGATCGAACCGATCCGGCAGGAGCTGCGGCTCTCCGACAGCGGCATCGCCTTCCTCACCGGGGTGGCGCTGGCGCTGTTCTACGTGACGGTCGGGATTCCCATCGCGGCGCTCGCCGATCGCACGAGCCGCCGCGACATTCTCGCGCTCGCCCTCGCCATCTGGTCCGGGATGACGGCCCTGTGTGGTCTCGCTCAGAACTACTGGCAGCTGCTGCTGGCGCGATTCGGAGTCGGAATCGGTGAGGCCGGGGGGACTCCTCCCTCCACCTCCATGCTTGCCGACAAGTTTCCTCCGGCGCGGCGGCCCATGGCCAACACCATCTTCGCGCTGGGTGCGTGCCTCGGTGCGTGGCTCGGTTCGCAGGTGGCCGGCGAGGTGGCCGAGCGCGGCGGCTGGCGAGCGGCGTTTCTGGTGCTCGGCATTCCCGGCATGCTGGTCGCGCTGCTCGTGTGGCTGACGGTGCGCGAGCCGCGTCGCGGCCAGCTCGATGCCAGCGCCGTCGGCCGGCGGCCGAGCACGCTGCCGGCGACCTTGCGCTTCATTGCCACGCAACGGTCGGCGATTCATCTGCTGCTCGGTGGCTCGGTAGCGACGTTCTGGAGCTGGGGCTTGATGTGGTGGACCCCCACCTTCCTGCAGCGCTCGCATCACATGACGGTGGGCGAGGCCGGTCAGCTGCTCGGCCCCATGCATCTGATCGCGGGTACGGCGGGTACCTTGCTCGCCGCGTGGCTCATGGCGCGGCGGGCCGCCGCGGACCCGCGCTACGTGACGCGCCTGCTCGGTTGGGTCACGGCGTTGACCACCGTGCCCTCGATATTCCTCTACTGGGTGCTGTCGGCGAAGGCGGCGACCGCGTTGCTGTGGATCTTCGTGCCGTCGGTGTACTTCTATATCGGGCCGATCCTGGGACTGCTGCAGAACGTGATCCCCGCCAACATGCGCGCTACCGCATGCGCCGTCCTGCTCTTCATCGCCAACTTCGCCAACCTGGTCCTGGCGCCGCAGATCATCGGCTGGCTGAGCGATTGGTTCGCGGCGTCCTTCGGCGCCGGCTCGGAGTCGTTGCGCTGGGCGCTGCTGCTGCTCGCACCCACCGGCTTCTGGGCCGCGTGGCACCTGTGGACCAGCGGCGCCACCATCCGCGCGGACGAAGCGCGCGCGACTTGAGCCCGGCTGGCATCGGGCGGCCCCTCGGCGGGGCCCTCAGGGGGCCGGATACAGCCCGCGCACCCGTCCGAACAAGCGCGTGAGCCCGAACAAGGCGTCGCAATGGGGCGTCGCGACCCCCACACGCTGACCGATCTCGCGCACCGCGCCCACGAGTGCGTCGAGCTCGAGCGGCCGCAGCGCTTCGACGTCCTGCAGCATGGAGCTCTTGAAAGCGCCGAGTTTGCGCGTCACGGCGTGCCGGTCCTGCGCTGACTCGCGTACCTCGCAGCCGATGCGGGCGCCGATGGCGGCGGCCTCGGCCATGGCGCGGGAGCAGAAGGCGCGCACCAGCTCGTCGTCGAGCACCCGGTCCATGGTCGCGCCGGTGAGCGCCGAGACCGGATTCATGGTCATGTTGCCCCACAGCTTGTACCAGATGTCGTAGCGGATGCGCTGCGAGCAGGTCACGTCGAAACCGGCGCGCGTGAGCAGCCCGCCGAGGGTGCGCACACGCGGCGAGTCCCCGCCGCCGGGTTCCCCGATGATCAGACCCCGTCCCATGCGGTGCAGCGTGATGCCCGGTGCGGCGGTGGCGGCGCTCGCGTGCACCACGCAGCCGATGACCTGCCGGGCGGGGATCGCCGCCGCGATGCCACCGCCGGGATCGACGCTCTCGAGCGGGCGCGCCCCGAGAGGGGTGCTCCCGTCGCTGAACCACCAGGGCACGCCGTTCATCGCCGGCAGCACCAGGGTGTCCGCCGCGATCAGGGGCGCAAGGGTGGGCGCGAGGGCCGGCAGTGCCTGGCCCTTGACCGTGATGATGACGAGGTCCTGGGGTCCGAGGGCACGCGGGTCGTCGCTCGCCGTGGCCGCCGGCGCCTGCAGCACCGTGGCGCCCTCCTGCAGCCGCCAGCCGTGATCGCGCAGGGCCACCAGCGTCGCGCCGCGCGCCAGCGCCGCAACGCCGGCCTCGCCGGCGGCCGCGAGGCGCGTGCCGAGGAAGCCACCGATGGCGCCCGCCCCGACTACACAGACCTTCAACACGGGGCTTGCGGCGCTGGCGATTGCGGTCCCGGGCCCTCAGCCCATGTGTAGACCGCCGTTCAACGAGAAGTCGGCGCCGGTGGCGAACGCGGACTCCTCGCTCACCAGCCAGGCGACGATCGAGGCGATCTCTTCCGGTTCCCCCAGCCGCTTGACCGGGATGCCGCTGACGATTCTCTCGAGCCGGTCGGGTTTGATGGCGCGGACCATGTCGGTGCCGATATAGCCGGGCGACACGGTGTTGACGGTGACGCCGCGCGCTGCCACCTCCTGCGCCAGCGCCATGGTGAAACCATGGATGCCCGCCTTGGCGGTCGAGTAATTGGTCTGGCCGAACTGGCCGCGCTGGCCGTTCACCGAGGAGATGTTGACGATGCGGCCCCAGCCGCGCGCCAGCATGCCGTCGATCACCTGCTTGGTGACGTGGAACAGCGAGTTGAGATTGGTCTCGATGACTGCGTGCCAGGCCTCGTTGGTCATTTTCTGAAACATGCCATCGCGGGTGATGCCGGCGTTGTTGACCAGAATGTCGATCTCGCCCACTTCGGCGCGCGCGGCGTCGAAGGCGCGCCTGGTCGAGTCCCAATCCGAGACGTTGCCCTCGGAGGCGCGGATGTTACAGCCCTCGGCGCGCATCTCGCTCACCCAGCGATCCCTGCGCGCCGAGCCCGGACCGCAGCCCGCGATGACGGTGTGACCCTCCCGGCACAGGCGCCGGCAGATGGCCGTACCGATGCCCCCCATGCCCCCGGTGACGTATGCGATGCGCGTCGGCTGTGATCCCATGGCTGCCCCCCGTTCTCTTGCAGATCAGTGCGCAGATCAACAGCGCTGATTTTTAGTCGCGTTCCGAAAACGGCGCAAGTACGCGAAGACACCCGCTTTCATGGCGCGCCTTGGCTCAACGCCTTGGCTCAAGGAGCTACGCGCCCGTCGGCCTCAGGCCCGATCCGCCCACCGACCCGCAATCTCCCAGCCAGATCAGCCAGTTGCGGGCCGCAAGGCCGGCCCGAGCCGTCGCAGCTACCGGCCCCGAGCCGTCGCAGCTACCGGCCCACGCGACACGCTACGCACCGCTGGCTTGCCGTTCGGCTTGGATCATAATGCGCGTCGATGGAGACGGCGGCCGAACAGTGCGACGTGGCAGTGATCGGCGGCGGCCCGGCCGGCAGCACCGCCGCGGCCCTTCTCGCCCGCCGGGGCTATCGCGTGATAGCGCTGGAGAAGGCGCATCATCCGCGCTTCCACATCGGCGAATCGCTCCTGCCGATGAATCTGCCCATATTCGAGCGGCTCGGCGTGCTGGAGAAGGTGCGCGCGCTGGGCGTGTACAAGCGCGGCGCGGATTTCGAGGCCGACAACGAGCAGGGCTACAACACCTTCGCCTTCGATCGTGCGATCGGCAACAGTCCGCCGCACGCCTATCAGGTGTGGCGGCAGGACTTTGACGAGATGCTGTTCGCGCACGCGCGCGAGTGCGGTGCGAACGCGCGCGAGGGCCATGAGGCGGTGAACATCGAGCAGCGTGGTCCGCGTGACACGCGACTCGATGTACGCACCGATGACGGGGGCAGTTATCGGCTTCAGGCGCGCTACCTGGTCGATGCCAGCGGCCGCGATACCTTCCTGTCAGCGAAAAAAAAACTGCGCCGCAAGAACAACCGGCATCAGAGCGCGGCGATCTTCGGCCACTTCCGCGGTGCGGCTGCGCGCGGGGGCGAGGACGCGGGCAACATCAGCATGTACAGGTTCGAGCATGGCTGGATGTGGATGATTCCGCTGCCCGCGGGTGTGATGAGCGTGGGCGCGGTGTGCTGGCCGGATTATCTCAAGCAGCGCAAGGGCCGCACGCTGGAGTTCCTGCTCGACACGCTCAAGCGCAACCCCGCACTGTGGCAGCGTGTCAGGGGGGCCGAGCTGATCGGCGACGAGGTGCGCGTCACCGGCAACTATTCCTATGACTCGAAGGAGATGGGCGGGCCGGGCTGGGTGCTGGTCGGTGATGCGTTCGCATTCATCGATCCGGTGTTTTCCTCCGGCGTTTATCTGGCGATGAGCGGCGCGGAACGGGCGGCGGCGGTGGTGGATGCCGCGTTGCGTGAGCCAGCCACCGAGATGCGGCTGCTGCGCAAGCTGGAAAAGCGCCAGCGCACCGGCATGGAGCGCTTCTCGTTTTTCATCTACCGCTTCAATGGCCCGATAATGCGCCAGATGTTCAGCCATCCGAACAATACCTGGCAGTTGGAACAGAGCGTGATCTCCATGCTCGCTGGCGACCTGTTCGATACGCCGAAGGTGCTGAGGCGCCTGCGGCTGTTCAAGCTGGTCTATGCGATCATCGGCATGCGGGACTGGCGAAGCTGGCGCGCCGGGCACAACTATCGGCTGGCGCAGGCGCGCGCGCAGTTCACCGGCGGCAACACCCCGTTGGACCGCTGCTAAGCCGGTTCAATTGCCCGCAGAACTCAGCGTCGACCTGAACACCACCCCGTCCTTCATCACGAATCCCACGTTCTTCAGTACACTGACATCCGCGAGCGGATCGCTCGCCACCGCGATCAGGTCCGCGTACGCTCCGGGTGCAACCACCCCCAGCTCGGCGCGCTCGCCGAGCAGCTCTGCGGCCCGCGACGTGGCGGACTGAATCGCCTGCATCGGTGTCATCCCGAACTCGACCTCGCGGGCAAATTCCTGGGCGATCGGATCGGACCACACGAAGCCGCCGACGTCGGTTCCGAAGGCTATCCTGACGCCGGCCCGCAACGCCTTCTGAAACGAGACGCCATGGACGGCGACGCGCTTGCGGTCGCGAATTCCACTCGGTGTGTCCGGCGGATCGTGATCGTAATAGTAGACAGCCAGCGTGGGTACGTACCAGGTGCCTTGTTTGATCATCTGCGCGATCTGCGCGTCGGTGAGCTCGAGACCATGCTCAATGGAGTCACAACCGCCATCCAGGGCTCGCTGCAGGCCCGGCCCGTTATAGGCGTGGCAGGCGACCTTGCGGCGCCATCCGTGCGCCTCGTCCACGATGGCCTTGAGCTCCTCGACCGTCAGGGTAGGTTGCGAAACGAGTGCACCCTGCTCATCGACCCAGGACCGGTGCGTCATGTACACCTTGATCCAGTCCGCGCCGTGATCCAGCTGCTCGCGGGCAGCCTTGCGCGCCTCGACGGGGCCATCGATCAGCTGCGCTCCTTTCGGCACCACGAGCTCGGGCGCATACCCCTCCAGCACGTAGCCACCGGTCGTCGAGATCGAGCGCGTCGATACGAACATTCGCGGGCCCGGAATGTAGCCCTCGTTGATCGCCTGTTTGATGCCGACGTCGCCATATCCCGCGCCCTCGGTCTCGACATCGCGAATCGTCGTGAATCCCTGTTCCAGCGCACGCCGCGCCGCAACGATCGCGCGCGCCACGCGGTAGGAGGCAGGGAACTTCAGCAATTGCACATCGTAGCCGCCGGCTGCAGGCACCTCGCCCTGCAGGAAGATATGAGTGTGACAATCGATGAGACCCGGAAGAACGGTGGCGCTGCCCAGTTCGATCACCCGTGCCCCTGACGGCCGCGGACGCGTCCCCGCGGTGTACACGTCGACGATACGGTTGCCGCGGATCACGATCTCCGGATTTCGCAGCGGCCGTGTACTCGTGCCATCTATGAGCGATGCGGCTCGGACAATCACCGTAGCTGTCGATGTGTTGGCGGCTGGCGTCGCGGTTGAATCCTGCGCGATGCACAGGCGCGCGAGGCATAAGGCTATGGCGCCGAGGTAAGCCATGGGACGCATGCGCAGACTCCCGTTGCGGCCCCATGATGCCTGCCGGCGGGCTATTCGCAAAGCATCGCCGGGCCCACTTGCGCCTGCCCGCCGGGCGCACGTCTAATTGCGCCGGCAACCCGGGGAGACCTCGATGCACAAGGCACTTGCCGTCGCCGCCGCGACTCTGCTGCTCATCCCAGGCGCACCCGCACGAGCGCAGCCGTCGTCCGCAGAGCAGCGCTTCCGCCAGCTGTACAAGGAGCTGGTCGAGACGAACACCAGTCTGTCTGCCGGCAGTTGCACGCTGGCCGCCGAGCGCATGGCGGCGCGCCTCAAGGCTGCCGGGTACACCGACGAGGAGCTGCAGTTGTTCACCGCGCCCGGGCATCCGAAGGAAGGCGGCCTGGTCGCGGTTTATCCGGGGCGCAACGCGAAGCTCAAGGCGATTCTGCTGCTGGCGCACCTCGATGTGGTCGAGGCGAAGCGCGAAGACTGGACGCGCGATCCGTTCACGCTCGTGGAAGAGAACGGCAATTTCTACGCGCGCGGGGCCGTGGACGACAAGGCCGAGGGCGCGATATGGGTCGACACGCTGGTTCGCTTCCGCGAAGAGAACTACCGACCGTTGCGCACGGTGAAACTCGCGCTCACCTGCGGTGAAGAGACCTCGGGCGCCCTGAACGGCGCCCAGTGGCTCACCCAGAACCGCCGCGACCTCATCGACGCGGCGTTTGCGATCAACGAGGGAGCGCGGGGCGAGCTCGACACCGGGGGACACCGGGTCGCCCTGGAAGTCCAGGCGGGCGAGAAGACCTCGCAGAACTACCGTCTCGAGGTCACCAATTCCGGAGGGCACAGCTCGCTGCCCGTGAAAGACAACGCCATCTATCGACTCGCGGGCGCCCTGAAGAAGATCGAGGCGTACACGTTCCCGCCGCAGTTCACCGACGCCAACCGCGCGTACTTCACCGGTATGGCGAAGATACAAGCGGCCCAGGGCGAAGCGGCCGTCGCCAGCGCCATGCAGGCATTCGTGCGCGACCCGGCCGATGCGCAGGCGATCGAGCTGGTGTCCGCGAAAGATCCTGGTTGGAACGCGACCTTGCGCACGACCTGCGTCGCAACCATGCTGGAGGCCGGACACGCGACCAACGCCCTGCCGCAGCGGGCGCGGGCGAACATCAACTGTCGCATCTTCCCGGGCGTCACGCAGGAGACAGTGCGTGCGCAGCTCGAAGAGCTGGTGGCCGACCCGGCGGTCAAGGTAACGACGCTCGAGACACGAGGGCCGAGTTCCCCGCCCCCGCCACTGACGCGCGAGATCATGGCACCCATCGAGAAGCTCGCGGCACAGTTCTGGCCGGGGGTGCCGGTGCTGCCGATTCTGCAGCCCGGCGCGACCGATGGCCAATTCCTGAACGCGGCCGGCATCCCGACCTACGGCATCGAGCCGCTATTCCTGGGCCCGGATTTCGGCCACATCCATGGCCTCAACGAGTACGTCGGCGCCAAGTCGCTGCTGGAGTGTCGCGACTTCCTGTACCGCCTGGTGAGGATCTACGCGGATCATCCGCGCACGTAACTTCCGGGCGCATCCTCGAGCGCACGCTGCTGTGCGCCGGCAGCCGCGCGCAGGGCGCCGGCGGGTTGTCGCTTCGCGGTGGAATGCTCCATGAGCCAGCGCTGCCAGGCGGGCCACCACGAGCCCTCCAGCGGCGGCGCGCTCTTCAACCACTCATCCGGCGACAGCCTGGCGGTGGCGTTGGACCAGGTGAGCATGCGGTGCCGGCGCCGCGGGTGCAGCGGGCCGCTCACGATGCCGGCGTTGTGGCCGCCGCTCGTCAGGAGAAAGGTGTAATCGGCGCTGCGCGTGAGATCGCGCACCTTGTACACCGAACGCCATGGAGCCACATGGTCGGTCTCGGTTCCGACCACGAACAGCGGCGCACGCAGGCAGGACAGATCGATCCGCTCGCCCCTGACGGTGAACTCGCCGCGCGCCAGCTCGTTCTTCAGGTACAGCCGTTCCAGATACTCGCTGTGCATGCGCCGGGGCATGCGCGTGCCGTCGGCATTCCAGGCCATGAGATCGTTGAGCTTGGGGCGCTCGCCACGCATGTACTGATCGACCGCCGGCTTCCACAGCAGGTCGCGCGAGCGCAGCAGGGCGAATGCCGCGCCCATGCGTTCGCTCTCGAGCACGCCGGACTTCTCCATCATCGCCTCGAGCATGGCGATCTGGCTCGGCGTGATGAACACCGACAGCTCTCCGGGTTCGCTGAAGTCAGTCTGGGCAGCGAGCAGGGTCAGCGAGGCGAACGGCGCGTCGCCCGCCTGGGCGAGCGCCGCCGCGGCGATCGCCAGCAGCGTGCCGCCGATGCAATAGCCGACCGCGTGCACCTGGCGCTGCGGGACGAGGCGGCGCACCTGCGCCAGCGCATCGAAAAACCCGAGCTGCAGATAGTCGTCCATGCCCAGCTCGCGGTCGGCGGCACCCGGGTTCTTCCAGGAGATCATGAATACCGTGTGACCTTTCTCGACCAGGTAGCGCACCAGCGAATTGCGCGGCGACAGGTCGAGAATGTAGTACTTCATGATCCATGCCGGGGTGATCAGGACCGGCTCGGCGTACACCTCGGGCGTCTGCGGCGCGTACTGCAGCAGCTCGATGAGCCGGTTGCGGAACACCACCTTGCCGGGTGTCACCGCCACCTCCTTGCCAACCTCGAACTGCTCGCTTCCGGCCGGGCGAGCGCCGCTCACCGCACGCTGCGCGTCCTCGAGCCAGTGCTTCAGTCCACGGATGAGATTCTGGCCCGATTCCGCGGCGGTCCTGTTGAGCAGCTCGGGATTGGTTTGCAGGAAATTCGCCGGCGAGGCGGCCTCGAGCAGCAGCCGCCCGGCGAAATTCAGGCGCGACAGCTCCGGGTCGCTCGCCGCTGCCGGTGGCTGCAGGGCCTGTTGCCACCAGGAGGCCCAGTTGGCGTACGTGCGTGCGTAGGCGTTGAAGGGCCAGACGTTCCAGGCGGCATCGTTGAACCCCAGCTCTTCATGCCCTGGGGCGAGTGGGGCGCCGCCGGCGGCGCGCGCCATGAACTGCCAGCTGTCGAGGATCTTCTCGTAGGCGCTGCGCGCCAGCTGCACCTGGCGCGGCGGCTGAGTGGCGAGCTTCAGGTACCACTCCCACCAGGCGTTGAGGTAGTCATCCGGAGCCAGCCCTCCGGTGAGCGCGGCAAGCTGAGCGCGCAGGTGGCGCTGGATCTGCGCCTTCAGGCACGCTCTCGCAGCCCCGGCAGCCGCGGACGCCTCGCGTGCGCCGGCGCTGGTGCGCGGCTCGGGCGCTGCCCGGCGTCTGCGTGTCCGGGCTTTCTTCTTCGAATGAACGCTCAAGGCGGTCTCCTCAAAACTCACACCCGGGAGCGTCGGCCCCCGGGTGTGAGATACCGCCAAGATATCAGGCCGCTTTGCGAGCGGGCACTGCCTTCGCAGCGATTTCGCTCCCCAGCTGGGTGAAGCGGCTCTGGATCTCGGATGTGACCGTCGCGAACTCCTCGGCGCGCGCGCGCAGCTTGTCCACGAACTGAGTGGTGAGCTCGGCATGCTTGCTCATCAGCTCGGTGGGGTTGGTCGCGCTGAACGCAACGTTCACGCGCGCCAGGCCGCTCTCCAGCACGTCGCCGGCGACGGCGTACTGCAGCCGCGCCAGGCGCTCGAGGGTCTTGAAGCCTTCCTGCTGCGCCTTGAGAACCGGCGCGAACGCCTCACGGGCCGCGGCAATCATCGTGTTCGGGTCAAAAGTCCGGTCGATCATGTCGTTTCTCCTCTGCGGGTGTCTGTCCAATGGCCGGCATTGTACAGCATTTTGTATGCACTGCAAGAGAAACGTGAACGGCCCCGGAGCGACTCCGGAATAGTCTATGTAAAGTATTAATATATAATATTTTATTGCACAATTTATCAGAAGTCATTTGGGCCTGTTTTCAGGGTATAGTTTTGCAATGCACATAAGGATGATCACATACGCAGGCCGGCGTCGACCTCGAGGCAGCGCCCGGTGAACAGCTCGTTCTCGAATATGAAGCCCACCGCGTGCGCGATCTCCTCCGGCTCACCGAGGCGCCCGAGCGGTATGGGTGAGGTCATCTTCGCCAGCGCCTCGGGCTTCATGCTCTCCACCATGGGGGTGCGAATGAACCCCGGGGCGACCGCGCCGACGCGGATCCCGTAGCCCGCCAGCTCCTTCGCCCACACCACGGTCATCGCTGCGACGCCCGCCTTGGCGGCGGTGTAATTGGTCTGCCCGACATTACCGGCCCGCGAGATACTCGAGAGGTTCACGATCACGCCGCCGACCGCGCGTTTGATCATGCGTTGCGCCGCTTCGCGCGCACACAGGAACACCCCGGTGAGGTTCACGTCGATGACCGCCTGCCACTGCGCGAGCGTCATCTTGCCGACCACCTGACCGTCCTTCACCTTGACGAGCAGTGCATCGCGCACGATGCCGGCATTGTTGATGAGGCCGTCCAGACGCCCGAAATCCGCCGTCACCTGATCAAGCGCGCCCACCACGCTGTCCTCGTTGGCGACATCGGCGACGTAGCTGCGTGCCACCACGCCCGCCTCGGTACAGCGCGCGCAGCTCTCGGCCAGGTCTTCGGCGTTGGTGTCCAGCAGGGCAAGACCGGCGCCCTTGCGGGCGAAGTGCAGGGCGAGCGAGCGGCCGATGCCGCGCCCGGCTCCGGTGACGAGAATGGTTTTACCGCGAACATCCACGGGCGGATCACTCCTGCGGTCTGTGGGATACGAGGGGGAAGCGAGGCTGCGGGCGCCCGGGGCAGTGGGCGATGCGCGCTTCAGCCGCGACGCTTGCCGGAATCGGGTTTGGAGGGCGCGGCGCCGCCGGCGGGCGCCGCGGTCGGGGTAAAGGCCGACAGCATCGATGCCTGCATCTTGGCCCACATTTCCATATTCTGGCGCGCCATCTCCGCGATCGGCGCCATGGGTGTTTCGAGCGCCTTGGCCATCTCGGCCTGCATGAGATTCTGCTGGCGCAGCAGCCCGCCGATGCTCTGCTCCAGGTACGACGTCAGCATCTGCTGTATCGGATTACCGTAGAAGCGAATGATGGCCTCGAGCAGCTGCAGGCTCAGCACCGGGGTTCCGAACTGCTCCTGGCTGGCGATGATCTGCAGCAGGATGCCGCGCGTGATGTCATCGCCGCTCTTGTCGTCCACCACCTTGATCCGCTGGCCGCCCGCGATCAGCTTGCGCAGGTCATCGAGGGTGACGTGGCGGCTGTCCTGCGCGTCGTACAGACGCCGATTGGCGTATTTGCGTATCAGGCGCTCTTCGGCCATGTTTGCGGTCTCTCAGCCGGCCACGCGAGCCCGAGGGCGCGGGCGGCAGTTTCGACGGCCGGAATGGTAGTCCCTGTGTATGCAGCGCACAATGACAGTCTTCACGGTTCTCGTCCCGGAGCGCCCTGGTAGAAAAGCGGCTTTTCACAGCTCGCCCCTGGCCGCCGCCTGAGGGTGTCATCGTCCTTGCGAGCTGGTTTTCGGCAGCGCATACACCATGGAAACACCCTTCACTCATGCCGCCTTCAAGCCCGACGCGGCTTTTACCAGCGCCGCGGAGCGCTTCTTCGAGCTCCTGAAGACCTTTGGCATGCCCGGGGCGGCTGCGGCGGGCGCGGACCGGGACTGGTCCTCGCTGGCAGGTCCGCTGGCCGGTCAGTTCGAGCAATGGCTCAAGAGCTCCCAGTCGGCCGGTCCCTGGTTCGCCGCCGCCAACCCCGCAGCGCCGGGTCCTGGCGCGGGAGTCGGTGCCGCCCAAGCGGGGTCCTTCGGCCCGTTGCCGCTCGGCGCAGGGGCCGCCCCGCAACAGGACGCGCAACGCAGCTGGGATCTGGTCGCACGGCTCGCGCAGCTGCAGGGACAACTCGCCTCGCACTGGGGCGAGATCGCCAACACCGCCGCGCGGCGCTTCGTCGCGCGCCTCGGTGCGACGGCGGGCGGCGCGCCGACGCTCGACAACGCGCTCAAGCTCTATGAGCTGTGGGTGAATTGCGCCGAGGAAAGCTATGCCGCGACGGTGCGCAAGGATGACTTCTGCCGCCTGCAGGCGGAGCTCGCGAACACCTCGGCGGCGCTGCTGGTGGAGCAGCGCCGGCATGCCGAGACGCTGGTACGCGCCTTCGGACTGCCGAGCCGCAACGAAGTGGACGCGCTCTACGCGCAGCTGAAGGATCTGCGCCGGCAGCTCGCCGAGCTCACCGATGCGGCGCGCGCCGGGGGCTCGGGCGCGCAGCGCCCCGCAGTGCGGCCGGCGGGCAAAGGGCGTCGCAAGCGCCCGCGAAGGCCGCGCGCTTGAGGCCGTTCGCCCCCGACGCCGAGGCGGTGTTCGCGGAACTCACGGTGCGGATCGCGGACACCGTGGCGCGGCTGCGCGAGGTGCAGGGCGTCGCGGTCGGCTGCTCGGCGAAGCGCGCCGTGTGGAGCTGCGGCAAGACGACTCTGTATCAGTATCTGCCGCTCGCGCAGGCGCCGCCGCGCGCCGGCCGCAGGCCGGTGCTCGTCTGCTTTGCGCTGGTGAACCGCCCGTACGTGCTCGACCTGCAGCCGGATCGGTCGCTGGTGCGGCGGCTGCTCGAGGCGGGCCTGGCGGTGTATCTGATCGATTGGGGCGATCCGGACGATGCCGACCGCTGCGTCGATCTGGACGACTACATCGAGCGCCATCTCGGGGGCAGCGTGCGCCACATCCTCGGCAACCACGGCGGCGAGGCGCTCGATGTGCTCGGGGTCTGCCAGGGCGGCGTGCTGAGCCTGTGCTACACCGCGCTGCACGGCAAGCAGGTGGCGAATCTCGTGACACTGACCACGCCGGTGGATTTTCACACGCCCGACAACCTGCTTTCGAAGTGGGTGCGGGGGCTCGACACCGAGCTCCTCATGCGCAGCGGCAACGTGCCGGGCGAGGTGCTCAACGGACTGTTCCTGTCGCTCAGCCCGTTTCGCCTGACGCAGCACAAGTACGTGCGGCTGCTCAGCGGCAACAGCGATCAGCGCGCGCTCGAGGACTTCGTGCGCATGGAGAGATGGATCTTCGACAGCCCGCCGCAGGCGGCGCTCGCGCTGGCGCAGTTCGTCAGGTGGTTCTACCAGGAGAACCGCCTCGCTCGTGGGACGCTGCGAATCGGTGGCCGCCGGGTGGACCTGGGAGAGATCCGCCAGCCGGTGCTCAATCTTTACGCGCTCGAGGATCACATCGTACCGCCGGACGCCGCGGCGGCCATGCAGCGCTACATCGGCAGCGCCGATTACACCGGCTGCGGCATCGACACCGGACACATCGGCATGTACGTGAGCCGCAAGGCCGCGCACGAGATCCCGGCCCGCATCATTTCCTGGCTGCAGGAACGGCAATAGCGGCCCCGCGGCCTCAGTAGCCGCGCTCGATGTCCACCACCGACAGCATCGGCTCGCCCGCGACATAGCGGCGCAGATTCTCGCGCAGCAGCGCGGTGCGCTGCTCCTCCGCCAGCGGCGTATCCGCCGACACGTGCGGGGTGATGATGACGTTCGGCAGGCGCCACAGGGGACTGTCGGAGGGCAGGGGCTCGGGATCGACGACGTCGAGGCCCGCGCCGGCGAGCTTGCCGCCGCTGAGGGCGGCGATCAGGTCCGCGGTCACCGTGCTGCGCCCGCGGCCCACGCTGATGAAGTAAGCACCGGGCTTGAGGCTCTCAAAGAACTCGCGGTTGAAAATACCGGTCGTCTGGGGCGTGAGCGGCGCGCAATTGACCACGAAGTCGGCATCCTTGGCGAGCTTGAGCAGCTCATCGGGCAGTCCGACGTAGCTCACGTAGTCAGGCCCGGTGCGGCCGCTGGCGCGGGTCGCGGTCACACGCATGCCGAAAGCGTGGGCGCGCCGGGCGACCTCGGTGCCGATACCCCCCAGGCCCACCACCAGCACCGTTCTGCCCTCCAGGTCCGCCAGGCGCGGCGCGCTGTCCTGTGCCCAAACTGCCTGTTGCTGCTCCTTGAGGAAGTAGTCCAGGTGGCGACTCAACACCAGCATCATCCCCAGCACGTGCTCGGCCATGGTGGGGCCCATGGTGCGCTGCAGGTTGGTCAGCAGAGGCTGACGCTCGCGCATCAGGGGCTGCTGTACGCAGCGCTCGACACCGGCGGCCGGCCACTGGATCCACTGCAGCTGCTTCGCCTGCGCCAGCACCTGCGCCGAGCACACGCCAATGGTGGCGTCCGCGGCGGCAATCTCGCGCGGCGTCGCCGCGGCGATGTCGATGAGCTTCGCGCGCGGGGCCTGCTGCTGCAGCACCGGCAGCAGGTGATGCAGCTGCTCGCTCACCAGCACGATCCGCGGCGGCCGCCAGCCGGGGCGCGCGCGTACCGGCTGCGCAGCGGTGCGCAGCCCGAGCCGCTCGATCAGCTGGGCGGCGGATGGCTCTTGCGCGGAAGCGTTCGCGGCGAGCGAGTGCGCGGGCGCCAGCAGCGCATACAGGCTCAAGGTGGTGGCTGCCGCCAGAAGCACGCGGGGCCTGATCGGCATGCGGAGCTCTCCTGCAGGGGACGCGCAGTCTACGCCATGCCGCCACTCACCGAGATGATCTGTGCGGTCAGGTAGGAAGCATCCTCCGACACCAGAAACGACACCACGCCGGCGATCTCCTCGGGAGCGCCCAAGCGGTTCATGGGCACCAGCCGCTCGATGGCCTCGGCATCGAACAGTCCGGCCGTCATCGGCGTGTCGACGATGCCGGGGGCCACGGCGTTCACCGTGACGCCGCGGGTCGCGACTTCGAGCGCGAGCGCCTTGGTGGCGGAGTTGAGGGCCCCCTTGGCGGCGGCATAGTTGACCTGGCCCTTGTTGCCGATCAGCGCGGCGATGGACGACACGTTCACGATCCGGCCCCAGCGGGTGCGGATCATGGGCAGCAGCAGCGGCTGCGTGGCGTTGAAGAAGCCGTTGACCGACACGTCGATCACCCGGTGCCATGCTTCCGGACTCATGCCCGGCAGCACCGCGTCATCGTGCACGCCCGCGTTGTTGACCAGGATCTGGATGGGACCTGCCTCGAGCACCGCCTCGAGCGCCGCACGTGCGGCGGCGGCTTCGGTGATGTCGAAGTTGATGGCGCTGGCGTGACCACCGGCCGCGACGATGTCGCGCACCAGCGCCTCGGCCGCCGCCACGCCGCGATGCGAGTGAACGTACACGTGGTGACCATCACGCGCCAGGCGGCGGCACAGCGCACCACCGATGCCACCGCTGCCGCCCGTCACCAGGGCGCGTCGGGGAGCGGCGCTCATGCGTGGGTGCCGGCGTCGAACACGATGCTGGCGCGCCCGCTCACGAGCGACTGCTGCGCGCTCCACACCGAGAACTCATAGAGCACCGTGCGTGCATCGCCGGTGACGCGCTCGGCGGCGGCGATGAGATCCGCCTGCAGATCGTCCAGGCGCGCCACGTGCAGCGCGACGTTGCGCACGCTCGCCAGGTAGCCGACGGTCGCGCCGATGCTGCCGCGCACGCTGGTGGAAACGGTGCTGGCGAGCGGCGCGCTGGCGGCCACCAGTGCGCCATGCACCGCCATGGCCTGCGCGGCGTACTCGATGCCGCAGGCAGCGCCCAGGCGCCCGTGCAGGCGCAGCGGATTGTCGGGGCTGCGGTGCGTCGCGCTGCGGCAGCGAATGCGCGTGGCGTCCCAGGACAGCACTTCATCGAGCAGGCACATGCGGCCCTTGTGGGGGATGTGCTGCTCGATCCACTCTCGGTCTAAGGGCATGCGCTCAGCTCCACGGCGAGGCACTGGCCGCCGAGGTAGTCGAGCACCACGCGGCCGGTGGTGCGCCGCGCCAGGTGTGCGAGCAGCGGCAGGCTGCGGGCCGCGGGAATCGATCGGCGCAGCGCCTCGAGCGCGCCGTCAGCCATGTCATCCGCCGGCGCTGCGGTGAGTGTGGCGCTCACGCTCGCCTGCGACGCCGCGCTCACCGCCGGCGCCAGCACCAGCGCTACGCCGAACGCGTCCGGGATGGGACGGTGGCGGTGCAGGGGTTCGGGGTAACCCACGTCGTAGGCGACGAGCAGTACCGCGGTTCGCTCAACGGCCACCTGAAGTAAGGCCTCCAGCAGTCCGGCTGCAAAGCTCGCATCATAGGCGCACAGCGCACTGGAGGCGGGAGTGGCCTGGGTCGCAATGCTCCAGTAGCCGGCGGCGGCGTTGTGCACGCAGTTATGAAAGCGGGTGGGCGACAGCTGCCGCTCGGCGGAAGCCAGCACCTGGCAGATCTCGTGACAGTTCTGACCGTCGCCGCCGGAGGAGGCGAACACCGCCGCCAGAGCCGCCGGATCCGCGCCGGCGCGGGCGGTGGCTTCCAGCCCGACCGCCAGCGCCAGCCGCACGACGGTGCCGGTGCGCCGGCGCTCGGCGCTCGGCAGGCACTCGGGCGCCGGCAGCACCGTCGGCGCGCGCGCCCAGGGTGCCTGCCCCGTGAGCACTCGTGCCCCGGCCGGCCAGTCACCGATGCCCGGTCCGAGCAGCCCGATGCCCTCCACGTACGCCGCGAGTGCCGCCATCGCGCTCACCCGGCACGGCCGAAGATCAGGCTGCAGTTGGAGCCGCCGAAGCCGAAGGAGTTGCTCATGACGCGCGACAGGCGCGTGACACGGTTATCGCGCAGGTAGTGCACGGTGAGCGCCGGGTCGAGCTCGGTGGTGTTGACGCCCGCCGGCATCACTCCGTGCTGCAGCGCGAGCGCGCAGATGACCGCCTCGAGCGCGCCGGCGGCGCCGAGCGTGTGACCCGTTGCGCCCTTGGTCGAGCTGCCGGGGGTCTCATTGCCGAGCACGTTCGTCACGGCGCGAGCTTCGGCGTCATCGTTGCTCGGCGTGCCGGTACCGTGAAAGTTGATGTATTCGATATCCTGCGGAGCGAGTGCCGCGGCCTCGAGCGCCTGCAGCATGGCGGCGCGTGCACCACGGCCTTGCGGATGCGGGGCGGACATGTGGTGCGCGTCGCTCGATTCGCCGACCCCGAGCAGCAGTACCGCATTCGCGTCCAGGCTTGCCCCGGGACGCTCGAGCAGCGCGAACGCCGCGGCTTCGCCGATGGAAATACCGTCGCGCGCGACGTCGAAGGGCCGGCACGGCCTGCTCGACACCAGCTGCAGGGAGTGAAAGCCATAGAGCGTGGTGAGACACAGCGAGTCCACCCCGCCGACGAGCGCGGCGTCGATCAACCCGGCCTCGATGGCGCGCCGCGCAGAGGCGAACACCTTGGCGCTCGAGGAGCACGCGCACGAGATCACCACGGCCGGGCCCGACAGCTGCAGGGCCTGCTGCGCGAACGCCGCGAGCGAGAACGTGTTGTGCGCGCCGCGGTAGCGAAAGTGCGCCGGCAGCGCACCGCTCAGCGGGTCGCGCTCGCGGTAGGCAAGCTCGGTCTCGAGGATCCCTGAGGTGCTGGTGCCGAGAAACACCCCGACGCGCTCGCGCCCGTAGCGGGCGGCGGCGCGCTGCACGGCCTCGGCAAGACCGTCCTGGGCGAGGCCGAGGTGGGCCAGGCGATTGTTGCGGCACTCGAACTCGCGCAGCGTCGCGGGGAGCGGGGCCTCATCGACGCCCGCAACCTCGCCCACCCAGGTGTCGAGCGTCACCGTCTCGAAGGCGCACGGGGCGAGCCCGGTGCGCCGCTCGTGCAGCGTAGCGAGCGTGGCGGCGACACCGCGACCGATGCAGCTCGTGGCGGTGAAGCTCGTGAGCGCGAGCGGATTCATGCGCCGGTAGTTTACGTCAGTGTCGCCCGGCACGATCCGCGGCCGTGCGCAACGTGATGGGCGTGAGCCGCGCGGCGGCCACCGCCGCCAGCAGGGGCGGCAGCACCTCCAGGATCACCGCGCCGCCGGCGGCGGTGCGCGCGGCGTGTCCATCGTGCAGCAGCAGGATGTCGCCGTCTGCGAGGTGGCGTGTGAGTTTGCCGAGCAGGCGCGGCGCGCTGCCGCTCACGGTGTCAAAGCCGCGCCGGGTCCAGCTCACCAGGCGCAGACCGGCGCGCGCCAGCACCGGCTCGAGGAAGGGATTGCGCAAGCCCGCGGGCGCGCGGAAGAACTGCGCGACTTCGCCGGTCGCCGCCGCGATGGTCTGCTGCGCGCACCCGATCTCCTGCGCCAGCGCGCGGGGCCCGAGGAGCGAGAAGCGATGCAGATGGCGCTGGCTGTGATTCTCGATGGCGTGGCCGCACCGCACGATCTCGCGGGCGAGGCCCGGGTGTCGGGCCACCCGCTCGCCGATGCAGAAGAAGGTGGCCCTGGCGCCGTGCGCCTCGAGGAGCGCGAGCACGCGCGGCGTGACGTCGGGATCGGGGCCATCGTCGATGGTGATGGCGATCGCCCCCGCGCCGCCGCCGCCGGCAGCCGGCGGCAGGCGGGTCCAGTTCGGGCCCAGCAGGCGGCTCCTCGGCCACAGGCCTGCGGCGGTGAGCAGCAGATGATCCGCCAGCACGGCGCCGAGGGTCCAGGGCCACCAGTGCGGCCGCACGAGCGTCACGGCCGCGGCGGCGACGTGCCACGCCACGGAGCCGCGGATCAGTGCCGAGGGTCCGCTGCGATGTTGGCTCGAAGGCTCGGCCATATGGGTGTCCGCCCCGCTCAAAGACCAGGTCGACCTCGGCGCCATCCTCCGTGCGTAGGGTGGGGCGTCAAGCGCGCATCCAGAAATCGTTCCCAGAGCGTGCGCCAGGTGGGCCAGTCATGCCCGCCGGGCACCGTGTCGACGGCCTCGGGGGCGAGCGCGGCCGCCATCAGGCGGTGACGCGCCGCGAAGCGATCGTCGCGCCCGAGGCCGAGATGCACGCTCAGGTGAGCGGCGCCATGGGTCCTGATGAAGCGCCACAGGTGGCGCTCGTCTTCATCGTCCGCGAGCTCGCCGGGATTCCAGCGGTGCACGCCGCCGGCACGCTCGATCTCACCGGTGATGATGTGGCTGCCGAGGTAGGGGGCGAGCACGCACACACCCGCGAGCTCCCGTGCATGTCGTGCCGCATACGACAGGGCAATGTAGCCGCCGAGTGAGATCCCGCCGACCCACACCGCGCAGCCCGCCCGCTGCGCCGGCCGGACGAGGTCCTCGTGCAGACTATCGAGCACGCCGCGATCCAGGACGTGCGGCAGCTCCGGCGCGGCGAATACGAGATCGACGGCTAAGGCCCGCGCGCGCACCGCCTCGACGAAGCCCTCGCGCACGAAGTCCTCGGGGCGCGAGTACGCCCCCGGCAGCATCACCACGCGGATGGGTGCCGTCCGGCCGATGTGGGCTGCTTGCAGGATCGTGCGCATCCGGCGGCCAGCGCGGCATCAGCCGCGCGCCGCGCCGGGGCGCAGGGCTGATCCGGCCAACATTGCCGAGAACAGCAGCGCGAGCAGCGCCCCCGGGGCCACCGTGGAGCCGAGATCCGCGAGCACCGCCACGCGCGAGACGGCCAGCACTCCGAATGCCACGACGGTGGCCAGATTCGCGACCAGGAGGGAGGCGAGCGTGCGCGGCACCGACCCGGCATGCGGTTGTGCGCGGGTGCGGTCGAAGAACAACGCGTAGTTGGAGCCGACCGCCACGATGAGGAGCAGGCCCACGACATGCAGGATGGTGAGCGGCCGCCCCGCCGCCGCCAGCAGCCCCACGACGGCGAGCACCGACAGGGCAAGCGGCAGCACCACCCGCAGCATCCGCGAGAGGCTGCGCAGTGCGATCACGAGCAGCAGCACGATGGCGGCGAATCCGGCGAGTGCCAGTCGCAGCGCTGCCGAGAGATAGCCCGAGTAGAGCCGGTCGGCTTCCCCCTTCAGATCGAGCACCGCGGCGTGCGCGGCGGGGTCGGCCGCGACCGCGGCGCGCAACTGCGCAATGGCCGCGCTCGACAGATCCCCCGAAGTCGCCGACACCGGCAGCAGTGCCGACCAGCCGCCGGACCCCTTTACCAGCAGCGCATCCAAGGCGGCGCCGAGCGATGTGCCGGCCAAGTCGGCAGGGGTCAGGGGTGGAGCCTGACGCGCTGCCTCGACGTCGTCGATGAACGGCGCGAACACCGCGGCCCTCACCGGCAGGCCCGAGAGCGCCGTCGTCAGCCGCGCGCGCAGCTCAGGGGCGGCCGGAAGAGCGTCGCGGCGCGCGCTCTGGGTGGCGAGTGGCGGCAGGAAGCGCGCCGGGGACTCGAAGCCGCCGATCACGCCTGACTCGACGAGCGCGGCGAGCCGCTCGCTCAGGGCTTGCGCGGCCGCGAGCGCGGCTTCCCGGTCGGGGCCGGATGCGATCGCCAAATAGCGTACCTCCGGGGCGCCGGCCTCGGCACGCAGCCGCTCATCGAGCGCCTGGTCCGCGAGCGACACCGGGTTCAGCGAAGCCAGCTCGCGGCTCCAGAGCGCGCCGCGATGCGCGTACAGCGCTGTGGCGGCGAGCACCGGCACCAGCACCAGCACTGCGCGTGCGCTTGCGGCGCGCTCGAGCACCCGCGCCACTGCCGCGCCTGCTGCCGTGAGGTCGCGGATCGAGTGCACGCGCTGCCTCCAGGCGGGCAGGACGAAGCGCGTGACGAGCGCCGCCGCGATGAGTCCGGCGATGGAATAAAGGCCGAGCTGCGCGAGGCCGGGGAAGGCCGACGGCAGCAGCGCCGCGAATCCACAGACTGAGGTCAGGACCCCCAGGCGGATGGTGGGCCACACCAGGTGGCGAAAGTCGGCAGCAGCCTGGATGAACAGGTAGATGGAGTAGTCCACCGCCTCACCGATCAGCGTGATGCCGAACCCGAGCGTGATGCCATGCACGGCCCCGAAGCCGGCCGCGACGCAGGCGACGCCCGCGAGCGCGCCCGAGGCCACCGGCACGAGGGTGAGAAGCAGCGCGGGCAGGGAGCGATACACCGCGAGCAGCAGCACCACGATGAGCGCGGCGCTGAGCGAGGAGAGCCGTACGACCTCGCTCTTGATGATGGCGCGCGCGGCGACCGCGAACACCGGCGGCCCGCTCATGAGGAGCCTCACCGCGCCGTCCTGGCCTTCAGGGAGCGCGGCCACCACGGCCGCAAACGCGCGCCGGATGGCTTCGCATGCCGCCTGCTGCGCATCCGTATCCGATCCCGCCGCCCGTGTCTGCACCAGCAGCAGCGCGCGCGTGCCGTCGGGCGAGCTCCACACGCCCTCGGTGGTATGCGGAGCCTGCCCGGGTCCGAGGGAGTCGATGATCCCGAGCAGCTCGCCGGTCGGATCGCGCGCGAACAAGGGCTTGACGAGGAGCCCCTCGGGCGAGGCCAGCCTGTCGAGGGAGTCGCTGATCGCTGCGCGCAGTCCCTCTGCCGTGAAGCGCTGCCGGGTGACGTCCGCGCTCAGCAGATAACGATGGCGAAACAGAAACTCCCGATCGCGCGCGAGCCGTGCGGCATCCCCGTTGTTGACGGCGACGAAGGCAGGATCGGACGCGAGTAGCCTCGCGAGCTGTGTCGACGCCCGCGCCCGCGTGCGTGCATCCGCACCCTGGAGCGCCACGATCATGAGGTGCGCCGCCGGGCCCTCGCGCAGTTGCTCGATGAGGAGGCGCTGCTGCGGGCTGGGGGTGCGCGGCAGAAACGCCGAGAGGTCTGCGACGTAGGTCGCGCGCGCGACGACCACCACACCGACGAGCACCAGCAGCACCCAGATCAGGGTGGCGGCACCGGCCGTGCGCCTCATGGCGGGATTTCGGGACCGATGGTGAGGACGGAGCGGTCGCCGTCGTTCTGTCGAATCTCTACCGTGCGGATCGCCTCTCGAGCGCCTTCGATGCGGATGTCCTTCACGGCGCGCGCGAGGGTCGAGTCCGCGGGCGTGAGCCGCAGCGTCCAGTGAGCGAGATCCCCCGTGAACCGGACGCGAAAGAGGCGCTCGAGGGCGGCGCGATCGCCTGCAAGCGTGGCGCGGATGCTCTCGACGAACGGTGCGACCTGCGGGTACTCGCGCAGCGGGAGAGTGGTGGTGCGAGAGCCGCGGCGCGCGGTGAGGACGCCGTGATCGAGGACGAGCGTCTCGACCCTGGGGGCGAGGGTGCGCTCTTCGAGGTGATCCGGCGCCTCGTACACGAGCTCGCCCGAGGACTCGAGCGGACGCTCGAGCATCGCGATCTGGTGGACTTCCTCGAACCTGACGTGTCCGTGGCGGCGCGTGGCGAGGAGCCGCATGAGCTCATCGAATGCGGCCGGCTGGTCGGATTGAGCGTTGCAGGCGGGCGGCGCGCGAGGAGCTGCGGGGGCCGTGGAAGCGTATGCGCACACCCACGCCAGTGCGAGCGCCGTATGGGGCGCGTGGATCTCACGGGTGGTCACGGGGGCGACCCTATCACGCCTCGCGCGGAGGCGGTCGCGCCGACATCGCCCCCGTGCCAGAAGTCGTAGAAGTTGAACCAGTTGTAGGGATCGCTGCGGCAGTACGCCTCCAGCAGGGCGACGTAGCGCGCGACCGCATCACGCACCGCCGCCTCGCGGCCGGCGGGGTCGGGCCGTGAGAAATCGGCGATCTGCCGGAACACCACGTGGTAGTGATTGCCGCCGCGGTAGAGGCCCGTCATGAAAATCACCGGGCGCCTCAAGGCCGCCGCGGCGCGCATGGGACCCGAGGGAAACAGCGCCGCATGTCCGAGGAAGCTCACGAGCTGCGCGGGCGCATCCGCCATGGTGCGGTCGGCGAGCATGCCGACGAACTTGCCCGCATCCAGACAGTCGCGGATTCGCAGCATCGCCCCGAGCTGCCCGAGCGCGATGATCTCCGGCGCGCTCACCCGGTTGCCGGCTCTGAAGAAGGCGGCGACCCGGCTGGCGTTGCGCTGGTACATCGCCATCACCACGCGCAGACCCGGCTGGCGCCGGCCCACCGCGCCCATGATCTCGAAGCTCCCCAGGTGCGCGCCGAGCAGAAACGCCCCGCTGCCGCGCGCGGCCGTGGCGCGCATCAGTTCCTCACCCTCGATCGAGATCGCGAACAGGCCGTAGCGCTCGTGCATCAGATAGAGGCGATCGAGAATGGTCGAGGCAAAGGCAAACACCTGCCGGTAGCGATCGAGGGCGCCGGGCTCGCGCCCGAGCGCCCGGCGCAGGTACTCGCGCGCGCTGCGGCGCGCGCCGGGCGCGAACGCGAAGAAGTAGGCCGCGATGAGATGCAGGAGGCGGCGCGCCACGGGGCGGCCGAGCCGCAGTGACAGCAAGATCATGATCCGCAGCAGGGTCGCGCTGCCGCGCTCGGGTGCGTCCGCCCATTGCGCGGCGCTCGCCCGCGGGCGGGCGCGGACGGCAGCGCCCCGGGCGTCGTGCGACTCGGTGGGCGCGATCACGGGCACGAGCACCCCGTGCGCGACCGCTTGTCCGGCGCTCGCGATGCGGAAAGCGATCGAGCCGTTCGGCAGCGGTTCGTGCTCGAGCGTCAGCGTTTCTCCCGGGCGCACCGGCTTCACGAACTTCGCCGCGCCGATGCGCCAGAGCATGCCGGTGGACGCCCGCTCCTGCTCCACCGCGCGCAGCATCTCATCGAGCAGCAGCACGCCGGGCAGAATCGGCGCGCCGGGAAAGTGTCCGGCGAGCGCCGGGTGCTCCGCGCCGATGGTGACGGTGACGGCGCTCACGGGAGCCCTCCCGACTGCAGGTGCGCCGCCGCCAGAGACCGCAGCGCCTCCTGCGGGAGCTTGCCGGTGCTGGTGCGCGGCAGACGCTCCACCAACAGCAGCGGGCGCGGCAGGAAGGCCGGATCGATCCGCCGGCGCAGCTCCTGCACCACCCGGGCCGCGTCCAGCTGCGGGGCGACCACGCAGGCGGCCACGCGGGCGACGCCGGCGTGCGAAGCACGCGAGTCACCGAAGTGGAAGAAGGCGCCGTCGAGGACGCCGGGGATGGAATTCAGCTGGTGGTTCAGATACGCGAGCGAGCTGCGCTTGCCGGCTATGTTGACCAGATCCGCCACCCGCCCGTGCAGCAGGAAGGTCTCCTCGCCCGTCATCTCCAGCACGTCGCACATGCGCGTCGGCTGCTCGATGTGACCGCCCTGCGCCCAGGTCTCCCCGTCCCTCACCGACAGCGTGACGCCGGGCCACAGCCGCCACTCGGGGGTGTGCGTCGGACGGCGGGCACTGATCTGGCCGGTCTCGGTCGAGCCGTAGATCTCCAGCAGCCGGGTGTTGAAACGCTGCTCCACCTCGGCGGCGAGCTGTGCGGTGAGAGGCGCGGTGGACGATACGATCAGATCCGCCGGGGGCAGCGCAGTCCCGGACTCCAGCAGCGCGCGCAGGTGAATCGGGGTCGAGATGAGAATCCGTGGGCGCGGCACGGCGGCCAGCACGCCGGCGATATCGGCCGGGTAGAAGGGACGCTCGGCGCACAGCGCGTGCCCGCAGGCGAGTGCCAGGAGCACGCTCGATTCAAGGCCGTACATATGCTGCGGCGGCACCGTGGCGACGATGGTGCACGAGCTGCTGCCGGACAGTCCCAGCCGATTGGCCTCCTCGCGCACGCAGGCGAGCAACCGGCCCCAGGTCTTGCGGTGCGGGACCGGCGTGCCCGTGGAGCCGGAGGTGAACACGCAGGCGGCGAGCTGCGCGGTGTCGATCGCGGGCACCGGCGCGGGGTTCGCGGTCAGCGCGGCGCCGCCGCCGGGGAACGGGACGCGCGGCAGGTCGATGTCGCAATCGACTGCGTCGGTGAGGCAGACCACATCCGGGGCGAAGGCAGTGAGCTGGCGGATGACTTCGGGGGTGTGCGTCGAGGGCAGCAGGCTCACCTTGCCCGACACGAGGCTCGCGGCGAGACCCACCGTGAACTGATAGCGGTCCGCGCACGCGTTGAGCACGTGACCGCCGCCGCCCAGGACCTGTGCCACCCGGGTGAGGTCGGCGAGGAACTGCGTTGCGAGAATCGGCACCCCGCCGCGGTAGGCGATGACCGCGTCGGCGGAGGTGTGCGCTATCAGCGGCAGGGGTGCGATATCTACTTGGTCCTGTGCGCGGCGATGTAGTCGGCGAGCTGGCGCAGCGAGCCGAAGATGCGCTCGTTCTCCTCGCTGTCGGCGCGCAGCTGCACGCCGTACTGCTTGGATACGACCAGCGCTATTTCCAGGATGTCGATCGAGTCCAGACCCAGGCCCTCACCGTACAGGGGCGCGTCCGGATCGATGTCGGCGGGCGCCACGTCCAGGTTCAGGGCCGCGACGATGAGGCCGGCGACTTCGCGCACGAGTGTGGTGGCGCTGGCCGGGGCGGCGGGCTGCCGGAGGGGCGACACTTTCTCGGACATTGAGACCTTAGAGGAGCCTGGGCGTTGACAGGCGCGCATTATACAAGGCGCCGCGCGATGAGGAGCGGCAGGCGGAGCAGGAAGGCGGGAACGAGCCGCAGGTACATGGATGTCAGCAGCACGTTGTCGCGCCAGTAGTTAAAGTGTGAGACGCCACCCTCCTCGGCGGTGAAGTAGCGCACCGGGGCGGGCAGGTTGACGGCGGGAACGCCGCGCCAGCTCAGGCGCACCACCGCCTCGGGATCGAAATCGAAGCGCCGCATCCAGCGGCTGGTGCGCATCGAGGCGAGGAGCGGCGCGATGGGATAGACACGAAAGCCGAACAGCGTGTCGTGGATTCCGGCCCACAGCGTCTCGAGATTCGTGCACCAGTTGGCGATCCTGTGTCCGCGCAGGCGGACGCGCGGCGCGCTGGCATCGAATACCGGCTCGCCGAGAATCATGGCCTCGGGCGCCGCGATGGAGGCGGCCATGAAGGCGCCGATGCACTGCGCCGGGTGCTGGCCGTCGCAATCCATGGCGAGCGCGTGGGTGAAGCCGGCGCGCTGTGCCTCGATGAGCCCCTCGAGCAGCGCCGCCCCTTTGCCGCCGTTTCTGGCGCGCACCAACACGCGCAGCTGCGGATCGCCGCGCGCGAGCTGCGCGAATGCTTCGCCCGAGCCGTCCGTGCTGCCATCCACGATCACCCACACCGGAGCCCAGTGCGCCCGCGCGGCGCGCACCGTCCCGACACCCCTGCGGCCCGGGTTGTAGCTCGGGATCAATACGAGGTGGGTGTTGGAGGGGGTCAATCTTCGCTGTCCACGAGCCGTGAAGAGCGCCGGATGATCCAGGCAATCCCGAAGCCACCCGACCAGTAGCTGTCGCGACTGATGAGCGGGCTGTCGGCAAAGCTCGCGCCGCCGAGCGTGTCGTGGCGCAGGTACGCGCCCAGCCAGCAGGCGGGGTAACGGCGCGTCAGCGCGGCGATGAACTGGGTGCCCGCGTAGCCACCGTGCGCCCGAAACGCCGGCCGCTCGGCCGTCGCGTACCGTGGCGCGACGCCGTAGAAGTAATTGTCGTAGCGGCGATTGGCGAACAGCGGGCCGGCGAGCAGTCCCAGCTTCCAGCCATCCGGTCCGCGCCGCTGTGCGAGGTCGAGATTGAGGTGCGGTGCGAGGAACAGGCCGATCATGCTTGGTGCGGCCTCGACCGTGAACGCGGCGCGCGCCGGCATGCGCAGGTCGAGCCTGAGAAGCGCAGCGGCGCTCTTCCACAGGTGCACATCGAGGGACGGCCCGATCTCGAGCGTCGGGCGCAGGTCCGGCATGCCGTGCCTTGATGAGTCGCTGCGCACCGGGGTGGTGCCGTTGACACTCAGGTTGAGCTCGATCCGGTCCTGGTCGAGGAGCCTGCCCCGCAGGCCGCGCTGATCGGATCTGAGGAACTTTCCGCGGTACACCAGATAGGGCACCGGCACCGGGTACACGTGCACCGAATCGGCGCCGCGGTAATCGTTGAATACCAGCGCGCCGGCTCCGAGGCCGAATTCCCACAGCGGTCTCGGCTCGGCGCGCACCGCAGCGCAGGCCGCCGCGGCCAGCGCCGCAGCCGTCAGCAGCACAAGCGACGGAAGCTTCGGGGTGTACATGTCAGACGCGGCGCGCACCTTCAGGCAGCGGTGTGCAGGGGGCACATTCCCGCCGCTTCGATCTCGACCAGCAGATCCTGGCGGCAAATGTCCGCCTGCAGGTAGATGACCCTGGCGCCGGCGCCGAGCGCGGCAGCGAGTTCCGCCTTGATGACGGGCAGGTCCGCCGGCCGGCGCACGTACACCTTGCAGGCAAGCGCACCGAGCTCGAAGCGCGCGCCGTGCGCCACGCGGTTGGCTTCCGCGAGCAGCGCCTCGATGTTGGCGAGGGTCTCGCGCGTCTGGGCGACGGTGTCGCCGACGTGCAGCGAAGTGTGACCGACGATACTCGCGGTGCCGGAGATGAACAGAGCCAGCCCGCCGCTCTGGCGCAGCAGCGTCGCGCGCGAGAACAGCGGGCTATGACTGCCGTACTGCCGCGGGTAGTGATAGGCGCTCACCTGGCGGGGATTCTCGAGGAAAGTGGGCGCGGTGCGAGCAGCCAGGAAGTACACCACCAGGGGACTGTCGCTGGCGGCGCCGAGCGCGGAGGCCGCCGGCACGTTGCCGGTGAGCGCGCGGCCGCACTCGCGCAGCACCTGCTGGCGCGCGCTGTTGAACTGCCGGTAGCGCTCGGTGCCGTGGGAATCGCGGTTGATGTCCGGCAGGTAGTTCCACACGCGCAGCAGGTGCGGGTAGCGCTCCGCATCCAGGGTCGCACACATCTGCCGATAGGCCTGCGTCGTGGCTTCGTGCAGGGCGCTGTGCTGCGGGGCGCCGGCCGCCGGCGCGGGGCATTCGGTCGCTTCGGTGAGGGCGATGCAGCCAAACAGCATGTCGGCGGTGCTGCGGAAGCGCACCCGCTCGCGCCGGCCGGAGGTGGCCGGCGTGTCGCAGCGCCACACTTCGCAGACATGTCCCGTGCCCGGCAGCACCGGGGTGCTGACCTGCGCGACGGGGATTTCCGCCGCCGCGGACGGCGAGTCCGCGGCGCCGTTGAAAGTGGCGACACCCAGCACGTCGCCCCACCGTGCCGTCCGGTACTCGGCCGGTGAGACGTAGTCCAGATGCAGGCCCGGTGACGCGCGCATCGGCCGCACGATCGAAGCGCTTAGTTCTTCGGCTGCGGCTCGTCGGACTTGCGCGTCACGGTCGTCTTGACCTTCTCGGCGCTGTCCTTGACCGTCCTGCCGACGGCCTTGGCGCTGTGCCCGACCGCGTGACCGGCCTTCTTCGAGTCAGCGCGGATCGTGTCCCGGGCCTTGCGGCTGCTCTCGGCAACCGAGTGTCCGACGGTGCGGGCGCTGTGCGCCACGGCGTGCCCGACCGTCTTGGCGTCTTCCTTGACGACCGTCTTGGTGTCGGAGCCGGGCGCGCCCTGGGCGTGCGTCGCCCCCGCCCAGGCCAGTGCGAGTGTGGCGGCCATGACCGCCTGGAGGAAGTTTGCTTTCATGACAAAGTATCGTACGACAGTCGCACGGTGTTTTGCACGGCGCGGCTCATCACGAGCGTGCAGCGCCCGCCGGCGCCCGGGTAAAGCGGTGCCAATCGTCACCTCCTTCGGGCACACTTCCCCGGATGCGCATCGAGCGGCTGCCGATCTCGGTTCTGCGAACCCGCTACGTGCCCGGCGGCTGGGATCTGCTCGCCTTCGTGCTGGTGTTCGCCTTCTTCGTGTATGTCGCGCAGGCGGCGCACGGACTGGCCGGCTCGCTCGCGCGACTTGAGGCGACGCCGATCTCGCTGGCGCCCGCGGCGCTCGTCGGCTACGCCGCGCGCACCGCGCTGCGCATGCTGATCGCGATGCTGGCGTCGCTCCTGTTCACCTTCACCTACGCGACGCTCGCCGCCAAGAGCCGGCGGGCGGAAGTGATCCTGGTGCCGCTGCTGGACTTCCTGCAGTCGGTGCCGATCCTGGGCTTCTCCATCACCATCCTGTTCTTCCTGCAGCTCACGCCCGGGCGCGTGGCGGGCGCGGAAATGGCCGCCGTCTTCCTGATCTTCACCAGCCAGGCGTGGAACATGGCGTTCAGCTTCTATCACTCGCTGCGCAGCATTCCGGACGAGCTGGTGGAGGTGGCGCGCAATTTCCAGTTGAGTCCCTGGATGCGCTTCTGGCGCCTGGAAGTGCCCTTCGGCATGCCGGCGCTCATCTGGAACATGATGATGTCCATGTCCGGCGGCTGGTTCTTCGTCGTGGCCTCCGAGGCCATCAGCGTCGGCCACACCACGGTGACCCTGCCGGGCGTCGGCTCCTACATCGCGCGCGCCATCGAGCAGAAGAACCTCGCGGCCATCGGCTGGGCGATCGCTGCGATGTTCGTGGTCATTCTGATATTCGACCAGCTGCTGTTCCGTCCGCTGACCGCGAGTGCCGACTGGTTTCGCCTCGAACAGGAGACCGGGCTCACGCCCAGCCACTCGTGGGCACTCACCATGATGCGCCGCTCGCGCGTTCTCGGCCTCGTCGGACGCGCGTTCGCCGCCATGCTGCGCGCCGGCATGAAGCCGCGCGCGCCGGCGGCGGCGGGCCAGGCACGTCGTGTCAGCCCCTGGAATGCGCGCTGGGTCGACTGCGCCTGGTACGCGCTGCTCGGGCTCATCGGGCTGGCGGCGCTGTGGAAGACTACGCGCTTCGTTCTCGGGGAGGTGCACGCGGCCGAGATCGGCCGGGTCATCCTGCTCGGGTTCCTCACGCTGCTGCGCGTGGCGGTGCTGATCGCGCTCGCCAGCCTCGTCTGGGTGCCGATCGGGGTGTGGGTCGGGCTGCGCCCGCGCGTCGTCAGCATCGTGCAGCCGATCGCGCAGTTCCTGGCCGCCTTCCCGGCGAACCTGCTGTTTCCCATCGTGGTGTCCGGCATCGTGCTGCTGCGGTTGAACCCGGACATCTGGCTGAGCCCGCTCATGATCCTGGGCACTCAGTGGTACATTCTCTTCAACGTGATCGTCGGCGCCTCGGCGCTTTCCCCGGACCTGCGCTACGCCGGGGAGAATCTCGGGGTGCGCGGCTGGCTGTGGTGGCGCCGGGTCGGCCTGCCGGCGGTGTTCCCGTTCTACGTGACCGGCGCGATCACCGCCTCGGGCGGCTCCTGGAATGCGAGCATCGTCGCGGAAGTGGTCAGCTGGGGCAAGGAGAAGCTCACGGCGCACGGGCTCGGCGCCTATATCGCGGAGGCCATCAACGCGGCGGATTTTCGGCGCACCGTGCTCGGCATCGTGGTGTTGAGCCTGTTCGTCGTCACGCTGAACCGGCTGTTCTGGCGGCCGCTGTATGCGCGCGCCGAGCGCAAGTTCCGCATCAGCTAAAGGGTCTTCAGGTGAGGAGGACACCGTGAACGTCACCGCCCCGGCGCTGAATCTCGCGCCACTGCTCGACGTGCAGGGCTGCTGCAAGTCCTTCCGCAAGCCCGACGGGGACGAACTCGTTGTGCTCGAGAACGTCAGTCTCACGCTGCGGCCGGGAGAGATCGTGGGGCTCTTGGGGCGCTCCGGTTCCGGCAAATCGACGCTGCTGCGCGCGATCGCCGGACTCGAGGAGCCCTCCGCGGGCGTGGTGAATTATCTCGGCCATGCGGTGACCGGCCCGGCCGCGGGCATCGCCATGGTGTTCCAGAGCTTCGCGCTGTTCCCGTGGCTGACCGTGCTGGAGAACGTGCAGCTCGGCCTCGAGGCTCTCGGCATGCCGGAGCCGGAGATGCGCCGGCGCTCGCTGCAGGCGATCGACCTCATAGGCCTCGACGGCTTCGAGTCCGCCTATCCGCGCGAGCTGTCCGGCGGCATGCGCCAGCGGGTGGGCTTCGCGCGCGCGCTGGTGGTGCATCCCAACATCCTGCTCATGGACGAACCGTTTTCCGCTCTCGATGTGCTGACCGCCGAAACGCTGCGCAACGACTTTCTCAACCTGTGGGGCGAGGGACAGCTGCCGATCAGGTCGGTGCTGCTGGTGACGCACAACATCGAGGAGGCGGTGGAGATGTGCGACCGGCTGCTGATCTTCTCCACCAAGCCGGGCCGCGTGGTGGGCGAGATTGCCGTCGATCTGCCCCAGCCGCGCCATGCGCTCGACCCGCGCTTTCGCGCGCTCGTCGACCGGGTGTACGTGGAGATGACGGCCAAACCGCGCGGTGAACGCGTGGGTCCGAGGACCGAGCGCTTTCCCGGCACCGGCATCGGCACCACCCTGACGCACGTGTCCTCCAACGTTCTGGCGGGCCTCATGGAGGCGGTGAGCGAGGCGCCGTACGACGGACGGGCGGATCTGCCGGCGATCGCCCAGGCGCAGCGCTTGGAGGTCGACGACCTGTTCCCGGCGGCGGAGGCGCTGCAGCTGCTGCGCCTGGCGGAAGTCGAGGGCGGCGATATCCGCCTCACGGAGGCCGGGCTGCAGTTCGCCCGCGCCGACACCGACGATCGCAAGAAGCTCTTCGCCCGCCACCTCGTTACCTACGTGCCGCTCGCCGCGCACGTGCGCCGGGTGCTGGACGAGCGCGCCAGTCACTCGGCGCCCAAGAGCCGCTTCTTCGATGAGCTCGAGGACTACATGGCGGAGGAGGCGGCCGAGCAGACCCTGCGCACCATCATCAGCTGGGGCCGCTACGGGGAAGTCTTCGCCTACGACGACCACCGCCAGGCATTCAGCCTGGAGAACCCGGCTTAAGCCAGGCTCTGCACAGATCCGGTACCGGTTCTACTGCGCAGTCCCTCGGCGCTACCGGGAGGGCAGGCTGTCCGCGCTCCAGCCCCCGCCCAGCGCCTTGAGCAGCCCCACACTGGCGGCGAGCGAGCGGTTGGTGATGTCGCGCCAGGCGCGCTCCGCGCTCAGGGAAGCGTTCTGCGCGGACACCACGTTCAGATAATCCACCGTGCCCGCCTTGTACTGGTTCTGTGCGATCGTGAGCGTCTCGGCGGCCGCATCCGCGGCGGCGCGCTCCGCGACCGACTCCCTGGCGAGCACCGCGAGCGTCGCGAGATTGTCTTCCACGTCCTGAAAGGCGCTGAGCACCGTCTGCCGGTAAGTCGCCACGCTCTGATCGTAGCTCGCGATCGCGGCGCGCACCTGGTAGCGGCGCGCGCCGAAATCGACGAGCGCGCCGGCGAGATCCGGGCCGAGCGACCAGAAGCGATTCGGCGCCTCGATGAGCTTCGAGAAGCCCCCGCTCGCGTACCCCCCGGAGGCCCCGAGCGACAGGGTAGGGAACCATGCGGCCTGCGCCACGCCGATCTGGGCGTTGGCGGCTGCGGCGCGCCGTTCCGCCGCGGCGATGTCCGGGCGGCGCTCGAGGAGCTGCGAGGGAAGCGACAGCGGGATCGCGGGGATCGCGGGCGTCTGATCCTTGCGCGGAATCGCGAGCGAGGCCGGCGGCTGGCCGATCAGCACCGCGATCGCGTGCTCGAGAGTCGCGCGGGTGATCCCCAGGTCGAGCCACTGGGCGCGGGCAGCCTCGAGCTGGGTCTGCGCCTGCGTGACGTCCGAGCGTTGCGCCACGCCCGCCTGGTAGCGGTTCTGCGTGACCTCGAGCGCCTTCTCGTAAGCGTCCAGCGAGCGCTCGAGCAGACCCACGTCGAGATCGGTGACGCGCAGCTGAAAGTAGCTCTGCGCGAGGATCGCCTGCTCCGACAGCAGCATCGCGGCGAGATCTGCGGCGCTCGCCTGCGCCGACTCGCGGTTGGATTCGGCGAGGCGGCGGATGCGGCCCCAGACATCGAGCTCCCAGCTCGCCGCGAGGCTCAGGCGATCCTGGGTCTTGACGCCCGTGCCCGCCGCCGCGGCACTGGTGGGGGTGGTTCCGCCGCCGACCGTGAGGGCATTCTGGCTGCGCGTCGAGGAGACATCCGCGGTGATGGTGGGGAAGTAGCCCGAGCGCGCGCTGCCGAGCAGAGCGAGCGCCTGCTCATATCGGGCCGCGGCCAGGAGCACGTTCTGATTGGATAGCTGCACCTGGCGCTCGAGGGCATCCAGGTCAGGGTCGCCGTAGAGGTGCCACCAGTCGCCCCGCGGCGTGAGATCCTGCGGCTCGGCCGGCTTCCAGTCCGTGCCCTCCTTGTAAGCCGGCGGAACCTCGACGCTCGGACGATGGTAGACGGGCCCGACCGGGAGGTACTGGCAGCCGCCGGTGGCCCCGAGGGCGAGCAGCGGCAGTACGCCCCATGCAGCGCGCCTCAGCGCAGTGCGTCGGAGCAGGAGCCGCCATGCAGCGCGCCGCCGCACGCTGCACCGAGCGGGGAGCGGCGGGGTGGCGGGCCTCACGCGGCCCCCTGCGGGGCGCCGTGGGCCCTGCCGGGCTCGCCCGCGCGGCGCTCACCGAGCGGGTCCGAGAAGCGCCGCAGGCGGGATTTCGCCCACAGCCTGAAGCGGTCGAGGTACAGGTACACCACCGGAGTCGTGTACAGAGTCAACAACTGGCTGAGGAGCAGGCCCCCCACGACCGCGATGCCGAGCGGGCGGCGCAGCTCCGCCCCCTCACCGAACCCGATCGCAAGCGGCAGCGCACCGAACATCGCCGCCATGGTGGTCATGAGTATCGGCCGCAGCCGCAGCAGGCACGCCTGGTAGATGGCCTCGCGCGAGCTCAACTCCCGCTCGCGCTCGATCTGCAGGGCGAAGTCGATCATCATGATGGCGTTCTTCTTGACGATACCGATCAGCAGGATCACGCCGATGAGCGCGATGATCGTGAAGTCGGTGCCGGTGGCGAGCAGCGCCAGGAGTGCCCCGACGCCCGCCGAGGGAAGCGTGGAGAGGATCGTCAAGGGGTGCACCAGGCTCTCGTAGAGTATCCCCAGCACCAGGTACACCGCGACCAGCGCCGAGACGATGAACAGCGGCTGATGGGAGAGCGCGGCCTGGAACGCCTTGGCGGTTCCCTGGAAGCTGCCGCGCACGGTGATGGGCGCCCCGAGCCGGGCGAAGCCGGCGTCGATGGCTCGCGTCGCCTGCGACAGCGACACACCGGGCCGCAGATTGAAGGAGACCGTCGAGGCCGCCGACAGCCCGTGATGATTGACGGCGAGCGGGGTCGAGGTCATCTCGTAGTGCGAGAAGTCGCTCAGGGGTACGCGCTGGCCCGCCGAGCCCGTGACCGGGCTGCCGGCGCCGCCTCCGGCTGTCGCGGCGATCGCACCCCCGCTGGAGGCCACAGCGCCGGCAGGCGCCGCGGCGCCCGGGGCGGCCCTCGCCCCCGCTGCACCCGTGCCGGCAGCTCCGCTCACCGCGCTGCGCGTCACGTACACCGAGCGCAGGATCTGCGGGCTCTGCCAGAACTCGGGGGCCGCCTCCATGACCACGTGGTACTGATTCAGCGGATGGTAGATGGTCGACACCTGGCGCTGGCCGAACAGGTCATTCAGCGTGGCGTCGATCCCGGACTGGTTCAGCCCGAGGCGCGCGACCGCGTCGTGGTCGATGACGAGGCTCGTCTGCAGTCCCTTGTCCTGGGCGTCGGTGTTGACGTCCGCCAGCTCGGGGAGATCCGACATCATGCGCCGCACCCGCGGCTCCCAGGCACGCAGATCGGTGGTGGTGTCGGCCTGCACCGTGTACTGATACTGCGCGCCGGCGGAGCGGCCCCCGACGCGGATGTCCTGCACCGGCTGCAGGAACAGGTTGGCGCCCGGCTCGTGCCCGAGCTTGGCGCGCAGGCGCGCGATCACCGCATCCGCGCTTATCCCGCGCTGGGCGAGCGGCTTGAGCGAGATGAACATGCGGCCGCTGTTGCGCTGGCCGCCGCCGGTGAATCCCACCACCGTCGCGACCGCCGGATCGTGCATCACGACGCCGACGAAGTAGCGCAGCTTCTCGCGCATCGCCTGGAAGGAGATCGCCTGATCGGCCTGGATCTGCCCCGTCATCAGCCCCGAATCCTGCTGCGGGAAGAAGCCCTTGGGCACCTGGATGTAGAGGTACACGTTGAGCGCCACGGTGAGCGCCAGGATCAGCATCACGGTGGGACCGTTGGCGAGCGCCCAGTGGAGCGAGCGGCGATAGCCGTCCTGCAGGGCGTTGAAGGCGCGCTCGCTCAGCCGGTAGAGCCGCCCGTGCGCTCGCGCGCAGTCGCGCTCCGCGGTGAGCCGCGAGCACATCATCGGGGTGGTGGTGAGGGACACCAGGAGCGACACCAGGATCGCGGCCGAGAGCGTGATCGCGAACTCCTGGAACAGCCGTCCGACCACCCCGCCCATCAGGAGGATCGGGATGAACACCGCGATCAGCGACAGGCTCATCGACACCACCGTGAAGCCCACCTCGCGCGAGCCCTCGAGCGCCGCCGCGAGGCGCGGCATGCCCGCTTCCAGGTGGCGCGAGACGTTCTCCAGCACCACCACCGCGTCGTCGACCACGAAGCCGGTGGCGATGGTGAGCGCCATGAGCGAGAGGTTGTCGAGGCTGAACCCGGCCAGATACATGACCCCGAAGGTGCCGATGAGGGACACCGGCACCGCGACCAGGGGCAGCATCGCGGCGCGCGCACTGCGCAGGAACATGAACACCGACAGCACCACCAGCGCCACCGAGATCACCAGCGCCCGCTCGACGTCGTGGAGCGACGCGCGGATGGTTGGCGTGCGGTCCATGTAGACATTGAGCGCGATGCTCGCCGGGATGGCCGCGCGCAGGTGCGGCAGGAGCGCGCGCACCCGATCGACCGTCTCGATGATGTTGGCGCCGGGCTCGCGGAACAGGATAAGCGTGACGGCCGGGTCGCCGTTGGCGAGTCCGTCGTTGCGCAGGTCCTGCACCGAGTCGCTCACCTGCGCGATGTCGCCGAGGCGCACCGCCGCACCGGCGTGATAGCCGACGATGAGCGGGATGTACTCGCCCGCGGTCATCGCCTGGTCGTTGGCGAGGATCTGCCAGCGCCGCTCGCCGTTCTCGAGCGCGCCCTTGGGACGGTTGGCGTTGGTGGTGGCGATCGCCACGCGCACCGCCTCGGGGTTGATGCCGTAGCCGTTCATCGCGGGGAGGTTGAGCTCCACGCGCACCGCCGGCAGTGAGCTGCCGCCGACCGTCACGTCGCCGATGCCCTGCAACTGCAGCAGTTTCTGGGCCAGCACGGTGGACGCCCAGTCGTACATCTGCCCGCGGGTGAGCGCCTTGGAGGTGAGCCCGAGGATCATGATGGGCGCGTCCGCGGGGTTCACCTTGTGGTAGGTGGGATTGCTCGGCAGCCCGCTCGGAAGCAACGCGCGCGCGGCGTTGATCGCCGCCTGCACGTCGCGCGCCGCACCGTCGATGTCGCGGCTGAGGTCGAACTGCAGCGTGATGTGCGTCGAGCCGAGCGCGCTCGAGGAGGTCATCTCGGTGACCGCGGCGATGCGCCCGAGCGAGCGCTCGAGCGGCGCCGCCACCGTCGCCGCCATGGTCTCGGGGCTGGCTCCGGGGAGTCCGGCGTTCACCGAGATAGTCGGAAAGTCCACCTGTGGGAGCGGCGCCACCGGCAGGTGGATGAAGGCCGCGACGCCGGCGAGCACCACCCCGAGGGTGAGGAGGGTCGTCGCGACCGGACGCTCGATGAAGGGACGCGACAGGTTCATGGGCGCAGCGCGCTCAACTGCCCTCGGTGGCCGGCGCACCCTCACCGGTCGCCGCCGCTCCGTGCCGCGCGCGCCAGCTCCCGAAGCGTCGCGCCAGTCGGTCGAAGTACAGGTAGATCACCGGTGTCGTGAACAAGGTCAGCACCTGGCTCACCGCGAGTCCTCCGACCATGGCGAGGCCGAGCGGGCGGCGCAGCTCCGAGCCCATGCCGGTGGCGAGCATCAGCGGCAGCGCGCTGAGCATCGCCGCGAGGGTGGTCATGAGGATCGGCCGCAGCCGCAGCAGCGCCGCCTGGTAGATCGCCTCGCGCGGCGGCTTGCCCGCGCCGCGCTCGGCCTGCAGCGCGAAGTCGATCATCATGATCGCGTTTTTCTTCACGATGCCGATGAGCAGGATGATGCCGATGATGGCCACGACCGACAGATCCTGTCCGGCGAGCATCAGCGCGAGCAGCGCCCCGACCCCCGCCGACGGCAGCGTCGAGAGGATCGTCAGCGGGTGGATGTAGCTCTCGTAGAGGACGCCGAGCACGATGTACACCGTCACGATCGCCGCCAGGATCAGCCACACCGTGCTCGAGAGGGTGCCCTGGAAGGCGAGCGCCGCGCCCTGGAAGGAAAGCTGCACGCTCGCGGGGATCTCAAGTTCCTGCTGCACGGCCTTGATGGCGCTCACGGCGCCGCCGAGCGAGGCCCCGGGCGCGAGGTTGAAGGAGATGGTAGCGGCGGGGAACTGGCCGAGGTGATTGATCGCGAGCGGGGAGGTTCCCTGGGAGATGCGCGCCACGCTCGCGAGCGGGATCTCGTTGCCGTTCACCGCCGCGACGTACAGGCCCGCCAGCGGGCCCGGGCCCTGCCGATCCTCGGGCCTGAGCTCGAGCACCACGCGATAGATGTTGGATTGCGTGAAGATCGTCGACACCAGGCGCTGCCCGAAGGCGTCGTACAGCGCGTTGTCGATGGCCGCGGGCGTGACGCCGAGGCGTCCGGCCGCGTCGCGGTCGATCTCCACGTAGGTCGCGAGCCCCTGATCCTGCAGGTCGCTGGCCACGTCCGCGAGCTGCGGCAGCGCCTGCATGCGCGCCACCAGCCTCTTGACCCACACCGCGAGTTCGCTCATGTCCGGGTCCTCGGCCGACAGCGCATAGAGGGTGCGGCTGACGCGCGCGTCGATGGTCAGATCCTGCACCGGCTGCATGAACACCGTGATGCCGCCGACTGCGGCGAGTTGCGGCTGCAGGCGGCGGATGACGCCCGAGGCATCGAGGCTGCGCTCGCTCTTCGGCACCAGACTGATGAGCAGCCGCCCGCTGTTGAGCGTGGTGTTGACGCCGTCGACGCCGATGAAGGAGGAGACGTTCTGAACCGCGGGGTCCTTCAGCAGCGCCTGGGCGAGGGCCTGCTGCCGCTCGGCCATGGCCGCGAAGGAGACCGACTGCGGCGCCTCGGTGATGCCCTGGATGAGGCCGGTGTCCTGCGGCGGGAAGAATCCCTTGGGAACGTACACGTAGAGGAGCACGGTGAGGACCAGGGTGCCGAGGGCCACCAGCAGCGTCATGCGCTGACGGTCGAGCACCCAGGCGAGGGCGCGCGCGTAGTGCGCGGCGAGGCTCTCGAAGGCGGCCCCGGCGATGCGCAGCGCGCGGCGCTCGTTCTGCGGGCGCAGCGGCTCGAGCAGGCGTGCGCACATCATGGGCGTGAAGGTGAGCGACACCACCGCCGAGATCAGGATCGCCACCGCGAGGGTGATGGCGAACTCGCGGAACAGCCGCCCGACGACATCGCCCATGAACAGCAGCGGAATCAGCACCGCGATCAGCGACACGGTGAGGCTGATGATGGTGAAGCCGATCTGCTGCGAGCCTTCGAGCGCCGCCTTGAGGCGCGGCGTGCCCTGCTCGACGTGGCGCGAGATGTTCTCGATCATCACGATCGCATCGTCCACCACGAAGCCGGTGGCGATGGTGAGCGCCATGAGCGTCAGGTTGTTGATGGAGAAGCCGGCGAGGTACATGAGGCCGAAGGTCCCGACCAGCGACAGCGGCACCGCGATGCTCGGGATCAGCGTGGCCAGCGGGCTGCGCAGGAAGAAGAAGATCACCAGCACCACCAGCACCACCGCCAGCAGCAGCTCGAACTGCACATCCGCGATCGAGGCGCGGATGCCGGTGGTGCGATCGGTGAGGAGCGACACGCTGATCGAGGCGGGAAGGCTCGCCTCGAGCTGCGGCAGTATCGCCTTGACGCGATCCACCGTCTGGATGACGTTCGCGCCCGGCTGGCGCTGGATGTTGACGATGATCGCGGGAAAGGGCCGCGGCCGCTCCCGCTCGGCCGCCCAGGCGGCGAGCTTCACGTTCTCGGATTCCTCGACCACGGCGGCGACGTCCGCCACGCGCAGCGGCGCGCCGTTCCTGTACAGGAGCACGATGTTGCGGTAGTCCTCCGCCGAGCGCAGCTGGTCGTTGGCGTCGATGGTCGAGGCGCGCAGCGGGCCGTCGAAGCTTCCCTTTGCCTGGTTGACGTTGGCGTTGGCGATCGCCGTGCGCACGTCCTCGAGCGCCAGTCCGTGCGCTGCGAGCGCCACCGGGTCGACCTGGATGCGGATCGCGGGCCGCTGGCCGCCGCCGAGGCTCACCAGGCCCACCCCCGGCGCCTCGGAGAGCTTGGGGGCGAGGCGCGTGTCGACCAGGTCCTCGACCTTGGTGAGCGGCAGCGTCGCGGAGCTCACCGCGAGGGTGAGGATGGGCGCATCCGCGGGATTGACCTTGCTGTAGACCGGCGGCATCGGCAGATCGGTCGGCAGGAAGGAGGTGGCGGCGTTGATCGCGGCCTGCACTTCCTGCTCGGCGGTATCGAGCGAGAGGGCGAGTGAGAACTGCAGCGTGATCACCGAGGCGCCGCCGGAGCTCGAGGAGGTCATCTGCGCCAGTCCCGGCATCTGCCCGAACTGCCGCTCGAGGGGCGCGGTGATCGAGGAGGTCGTCACATCGGGGCTGGCGCCCGGATACAGCGTCGTCACCTGGATGGTCGGGTAGTCGACCTCGGGGAGCGCCGAGACCGAGAGGGCCCGGTAGCCGAGGAGGCCCGCGAGCAGAATCGACAGCATGAGCAGCCACGTCGCGACGGGCCGCTCGATGAAGATCGCTGAAGGGTTCACGAGCTCATCCGGCTCGCCACGGCGGGCAGCGGCGCCGGCGGGGCGCCGCTCGAGGCGGTGCCGCGGCGGTGCTGGCGCTGCCCGGGGGTCTGGGGCGTCCCCGGAGCCGCAGCGCCCCGGGTGTTGTCGGCGATCAGGGCGATCTGCGCTCCGTCGCGCAGCTTGTCGAGTCCGTCTATGACGACCTTTTCCCCGGGTTTGACGCCGTCCTTCACCGAGACCAGCTCCCCGCTCGCCGGCCCGAGGGTCATCTTGCGAAGGCTCACCGTGTTATCCGCATTGACGACGTACACGAAGGTGCCCGGGGCTCCGCGCTGCACCGCGGCGCTCGGCACCAGCGTGGCGCCGGAGACCGTGTCGAGGCGCAGCCTCGCGGTCACGAACTGCGCCGGGAAGAGCGCATCGTCGGTGTTGTCGAAGAGCGCCTTGAGCTTGATGGTCCCGGTCGTGGTGTCGATCTGGTTGTCGACGGCGGCGAGCTTGCCGGAGGCGATCACCTTGCCGTCGCGGTCGAGCGCCTGGACCTCGAGCGCATCACCGCGCCTCCAGTGCGGATAGATCAGCGCGAGATGCTCGGAGGGCACCGCGAACACCACGTAGATCGGGTGCGTCTGGGTAAGCACCACGAGCCCGTTGGTATCGGAGGCATGAACCATGTTGCCGGGATCGACCTGGCGCAGGCCCACGCGCCCGGCGAACGGCGCGGTGACACGCGTGAACGTCAGTTGCAGCCGCGCGTTCTCGACCGCAGCCTTGTCGGCGCGCACCGCGCCTTCGAGCTGCTGCACGGTGAAGCGCTGCGCATCGACCGTCTGGCGCGCGACGGAATCCTTCGCCAAGAGGCCCGTGTAGCGGTCAAGGTCCACACGCGCGCCGGCGAGCTGCGCCTGATCCTTCGCCAGCTGCCCCTCGGCCTGGTTGAGCGCCGCCTGGAACGTGCTCGGGTCGATCTGTGCGAGCAGGGCCCCGGCTTTCACCCGCTGTCCTTCGTGAAACGGCACCTTGAGCAGCGGCCCGTCGACCCGGCTGTGGATGGTCGCGGTGTTGAGCGCGGTCGCGGTCCCGAGCGCATCGACGGTCACATCGACACTGCCGGTGGAGGCGGCCACGGCCCGCACCGGGATCGGCCGGCCGGCATCGGCGCCGCGCCCGCCCGCGGACTGGCTGCCGGGCTTCATGGCCCAGGCGATCACGGCCACCAGCACCGCCGCGGCCACCGCCGTGAAGATGAGGCGCAGGCGGCGCGCCTCGCGCGCCTGCCCTTGGGCGGTGGTGTCACGCGGGACCGGATCGGGGATCATCGGCGCCTCTCGTCTGACTCCCCGCACGATGGCGCAACTGCACCTTCCGCCGCAAGCGCGGCCCGCGAGGCTAAAAAACGGCGGCGGCGCGCAGGAGCACCCCGCCGCCCCCAGGAGGAGAACGACACGTTGGCACAGGTGTTGGCTTGGTGGTGTAAGCAACTGGCAAAGAAATGCAAAGAAATCTGTGTTTCCGTGCCGCCGGGGCCGGGAAACCCTCGGAGCGTGTATCGTCACGGTCATGAATCCGGCGGACGTCCCGAGCGAGTCAAAGCCGACGCTCCTCATCGTCGATGACGATCATGAGCTGTGCGCGATGCTGGCGGAGTACCTCGCCCCGGAGGGGTTCCTCACGCTCACCGCGGGCACCGGGCCCGCGGGACTGGAACAGCTCGGGCGCGCGGCGGTGGACCTCGTGGTGCTGGACGTGATGCTGCCGGAGCTCTCGGGCTTCGAAGTGCTGCGCCGCATCCGCGCCGTCAGCCGTGTGCCGGTCATCATGCTCACCGCCCGGGGCGAGGAGGTCGATCGCGTGGTGGGACTGGAGATGGGTGCCGACGACTACCTCGCCAAACCCTTCAGCCCGCGCGAACTGGTGGCGCGCATCCGGGCGGTGTTGCGGCGCATGCCGGGGGAGGGCCAGAGCGCGAGCGGACTCATCCTGTGGGGGCCGCTGCGTCTGGACCTGCGCGCGCGCCGCGCCGACATCGCTGATCGTGACCTGGAGCTCACGTCCGCGGAGCTGCGGATTCTGGAGCTGCTGGTGCGCGCGGATACGCGCACCGTGACGCGCGATGAGCTCATGACCCAGGCACTCGGGCGCCGGCTGCTGCCGACCGATCGCAGCCTCGACACGCACGTGAGCAACCTGCGCCGCAAGCTCATGAAGCACACCGACCGCCTCGCGCTGCTGAGCGTGCGCGGCTCAGGCTACGCGCTCACCCTCGCGCCCGCGCGCGCACCGGCGTCGCAGGGTTAGGCGCATGCACTCGCTCTACTGGCGGATCTTTCTCGCCTTCTGGGTGGCGCTGGCCCTGATCCTGGTGGGCACGGTCACGGTTGCGGTCAACGCCACCGCACACCGCACCGACCGTCCGTGGGTACAGCGCGGCCAGCTGTACGCGCAGGCGGCGCGCGCCTTTGAGTCCGGCGGGCCCGCAGCGCTGCGCAGCTGGCTGCAAGCGTTGCCCGCGGAACCCTTGGGCCGCACCTTCGTGGTCGAGCCCGCAGGCCGGGAGCTGCTCGGGCGGCCGCTGCCGCCATCCCTGAGAGGCTCGAGCGCTACGGCTGCGGCTCCCGGCGGCGGCACGCAGGCGGGCAGCTCCGCGGGCGCCATTGCACCCAGGGGCGGGGCGCTGGTGCTGGTGGCCCCCGGCGGCAGCACCTATCACGTGGTCATCGGCCCGGTGCACGACAGACCGCACCTGTTCGGCGAGCTGGAGCTGCCGGGTGTGCCGCTGACGCTGCTGGCGATCGCCCTCGTGGTGAGCGGCGTGGTGTGTTACTTCCTCGCCCGCTACCTCGCCGCTCCCGTCGACCGGCTGCGGCTCGCGACCCGCCGGCTCGCCGCGGGCGATCTCAACGTGCGGGTGCTGCCGGCGCTCAAGGGGCGACAGGATGATCTCGGGCTCCTCGCGGCCGACCTCGACACCATGGCCGAGCGGCTGCGTCTGCTCCTCGAAGCGAAACAGCAGCTGCTGCGGGACGTCTCGCACGAGCTGCGCTCGCCGCTCGCGCGACTGCAACTTGCGCTGTCGCTCGCGAGCCGTGAGGACGGTACGGTGCAGTGCCACCTCGCGCGCATCGCCCGCGAGGCGGAGCGGCTCGAAGCTCTCATTGCGCGCACGCTGAAGCTCGTGCGCCTCGAGCGTCCGGCGCAACACATCGACCAGGCGCCCGTCGACGTGGGCGACGTGCTGCGCACGATCGCCGCGGATGTGGCCATCGAGGCGCATGCGCAAGGGTGTCTCGTGCAGGTGCAGGCGCAGGGTCCGTTGCCGATGTCGGGTGATCCGGAGCTGCTGCGCAGCGCCTTCGAGAACGTGATCCGCAATGCGGTGCGTTACAGTCCGGCGGATGCCATGGTCGGGATCACGGCTCATCGCCTGGCGGGCGAGGGGCAGCAGGGGGGCCTGGTCGAGGTCGTCATCCGCGATCAGGGGCCCGGCGTGCCACACAAGGACCTCGGGCTCATTTTCGAGCCCTTCTACCGCGTGGATGCGGCGCGCGGACACGGCAGCGCCGGTGGCGAGGGCCTGGGGCTCGCGATCGCCGCCCGCGCGGTGGCGCTGCACGGCGGGCACATCACGGCGCGCAACGGGAAGGGCGGTGGGCTCGCGGTGACGATCACCCTGCCAGCGATGGACCGCGCGCGATCAGCGGGACGGACGGCGGCGGCGACGGCTTAGGGGAGCAGGCGCGTGCCGGCCAGGAGCGTCACGAAAGCGAGCGCGGGAGGTTGCGGCTCGGGCACAGGTGTCGCATCCCCGCTGGCGTCCCCGGTGTCATCAGTCGTGCCGTCATCCTGGTTGGGATGGGGGTTGACGAGGTTGGCGCCGGCATCGAAAGACCCGGTGCCGCGAGCCGGCTGAGCCGGCACCGGCGGGCTCAGGCAGAGGACCGCTATCGCGAGGCAGGCTGCGAAAGCGATCAGGCCGAGCTTGTTCTTGTTCATCGTGCCACCGTGCCAAGGCTCAAGATGCTGCGGTGCAAGCATCGTGCCGCCGCCGGTCCCACGATGGTTTGCCAACGACTTGCACGGCGTCCGTGACTTAATGAGCCGCGGCGCGAGCTCGAGGGTGTAAATTCCGGCGACTTTTCGGCGCCGCCGCGATCGGTACGCGCGCTCGCCAACACCGGGGGACCGGAGTTGGTGCGCTGCCGGCGCGTCACGGGTGCCAGTTGCCGCAGTCGTGAACGGCATCACGCCGTGCCGTCGCCGGTTCTTGTCACTATCGCAGTGCGGAAAGCGCGTGTGTCTCGCAGTGCGCAGGCGCGGCATCCTCCCGCGTCGATCCGTGCCGCGTGATGCGGTCAAATAACATAACCAAGGCGCGTACCGCGTTTGATATCGCCTATGAGTTTGGATTTCGTCTCAATACTGGTTGCCGCCCGTTGGGGGTCGGTCGGCCTGATGGTCATCGTGCTGCTCATGATGACCTATATGCTCTGTCTGCGTGCGGTACTGCTCATGAGGGAGCGCCGCTACGCCAAGCTGTCCGCGCGGTGGACTCCGATACTGCTCGAGGGCGGTGCGAGGAATCCCAAGCCCCTGCCGACCGTTCCTCCCGGCGAACGGTTCCTGCTGCTGATACTGTGGAACACGCTGCGCGAGGGGAACGAGCAGGATGCGGAAATCTGCCACTGGATGGGCCGCGTCGCCGCCGTCACGAAAATCGACTGCCTGGCCCGCCGGCTCCTGCGCCGCCGCGGCGTGCGCAAGAAGCTCCTGGGCCTGGTGACGCTCGGCCAGCTGCGCGACAGGCCCGAGTGGCCCCGCTTGTGCCAGATCGCACAATCCGGGCACCCGTTGCTGTCGCTCGCCGCGACGCAGGCGATCGCGCGCATCGATCCGGCGGCAGCCACCGAGACGGTCGTGTCACTCGTCGTCAGACACCTCAACTGGCCGGCGGCCAAGGTCGCGGGCATCCTCGAGGACATCGGTCCGGAGCGGGTGTCCGAGCCCTTGGCGCGCGCCCTTCTGCGGGCTCCCGAGTCGCACCGGCCCGGGCTCATTCCTTTCCTTGCGGTATGTAACTACTCCACCGCGCTGCCGACCGTGCGGCAGATCCTGCATGAGCCTCACGTCGATGAAGTCATCGCCTCCTGCCTGCACGTGATCGGCAAGTTCGGCGACCGTCAGGATCTGCCGCTGCTGTACCGCTACCTGACCCATCCGCGGTGGCACGTGCGCGCGGTCGCTGCCGGTTGTGTGGGGAAGATGGGCCGACGGGCGGATCAGGAGAAGCTGGCGCCGTTGCTCGCCGACCGAGAGTGGTGGGTGCGCTACCGGGCTGCGCAGGCCATCGTCGGCCTCTCGCCGCGGGACGATCAGCGCCTGCGCGACATCCAGAGCGCCCTCAGCGATCGCTACGCCAGAGACATCCTGACCCAGGCCATCGCCGAAGGAGCGCGTCCCGGGCAGTCCGGCACGGACCTGTCGCCGACGGGCCGGATGCGGATCGGAGCCGGCCGATGATGTCGTTCTTTCTCGCTGCACAGTGGTTCTTTCTGCTGTACTTCCTGGCGCTGAATGCCGTGTATGCGATGTTGATCTTCCGCGCGCTCGGCGGCGTCGCACGCTACATGCAGAGCCGCGACGTGGCCGGGCTCCCGCACCTGCTCGGCGGCTTCGCACCGCCCGTCACCATCGTGGTGCCCGCGCGCAACGAGGAGGCCAACATCCTGCGAACGCTGCACTCGCTGCAGCAACATTACCCGGAGTACGAGATCGTCGTGGTGAACGACGGCTCGACCGACCGCACTCTGGAAGTGCTCACCGCCGCCTACTCCCTCAAGCCCTTTCCCGAGGCCTACCGCGCACGCCTCAAGACCCGGCCGGTGCGCGCTGTCTATCAGTCCACGGTCGATCCACGCCTGCGGGTCATCGACAAGGAACAGGGCGGGCGGGGCGATGCCGTCAACGCCGGGGTCAACATCGCGCATTACCCCTGGGTCTGCCGGGTGGATGCCGATTCGGTCCTGCAGCGGGACAGTCTGATGCTGATCGTCGCGCCGCTCCTCGAGGACCCGACGGTGGTCGCCTGCGGTGGCACGATTCGCGTCGCCAACGGCTGCAAATCGCAGGACGGTCTTTTCGTCGAAGCCGATCTGCCCAAGGGGCCGCTGGTCCTTTTTCAGGTCGTCGAATACCTGCGCGCTTTCCTGTACGGAAGGATGGGCTGGTCGCCGATGAACGCCCATCTCATCATTTCGGGCGCTTTCGGCATCTATCACAAGGAGACGTTCGTTGCGGCGGGCGGCTACCGCTCAGACACCGTCGGCGAGGACATGGAGCTGATCGTCAGACTCCACCGGACACTATCGGCGCAGCGCAGGAGCTACCGCATCACCTTCGTGCCCGAGCCGATCTGCTGGTCGACGGTGCCGGACGACATCGGCACGCTCCGCAGGCAGCGCATCCGATGGCAGGTCGGCCTGGCGGAATCACTGGCGATGAATCGCGGCCTGATGTTCCACAAGGAAGGATCCTTCGCGGGGTGGTTCGCTTACCCCTTCACGGTGTTCTTCGAGTGGCTCGGGCCGGTGGTCGAGACCTGTGGTTATCTCTTCGTCATCATAGGCTTCGCTCTCGGCATCGTTTCGCTTTCGGTCTTCATCACCTTCATGCTGCTGGCCGCGGGCTTCGGCGTATTGCTCTCGACCTGCGCGCTGCTGCTCGAGGAGATCTCGTTTCGTCTTTACAAGAGGCCGCGCCACATCCTCGTGCTGTTTGCGATCGCGGTGCTGGAGAATTTCGGATACCGGCAGCTCAATACTCTCTGGAGGATGGCGGCGGTGTTCCAGCATCTGCACCGGGGGGCGCGCGCACGACTCGCCAGGCGCAAGCAGGAGTGTCCCGCCTGATGAGCCGCGCACTCCCGGTAGCCCTGGCTGCATGGCTGGCCCTCGCCGGCCTCACGGGTGTCACCGCGGCATGGGCCGCAGCTGCCGACGCCGAGCTGACCGCCGGCAACGAGGCGCGCGATCGCGGCGATTACGCGGCGGCTATCGGCCACTATCGCCTCGCCCTCGCCTCCGACCCGCAATCCTACGAAGTGAAATTCCAGCTGGCGCGGCTCCTGTCCTACACGCGGCAGCGCGAGGAGGCCATACGGCTCTACACCGAGCTCCTGTCGACGAGACCTGCCAACTCGGATCTGTTGCTGGCGCGCGGACGAACCTATGCCTGGGAAGGACGCTGGTCGGAGTCCGAGGCCGATCTGACGGCAGTGTCCACGCTCCTGCCGGAGTACGGTGACGCGTGGGCGGCTTTGGGCGATCTCTATCTGTGGAGCGACCGCCCCGCGGGTGCGATCCAGGCCTACACCCGTTGGGTATCTGTCCAGCCGAACGAGCCCGGCGCGTATCTCGCCCGATCCAGGGCTTACCGGTCATCGGCAGACCGAACGGCGGCGCGAGCCGATCTGGAAAAGGCGCGCGCGAGCGGCGCGACCGACGCGGAGGTGGACCCGCTCATCGCCTCGCTCGAGCAGCGCCCTTCGCCTGCGGCCACGCAGCCCGGAGGCCTTCGCTGGCTGGCACACGTCGGCGACACCTACAGCAATTTCTCCGCCGGCAGGTCTGCCTGGAGCGAATATGACGCCAGCGTTCGCGGGTATTTCCCCCGCGGCTCGCTCGCCGTGGAGAGTCTCGGGGCGCAGCGCTTCTCGCTGACCGACCACGCCTTCGCGCTGGATGGCTATACGGACGCATGGTCCAGGGCGTATCTCAACCTGCGCTACCAGTACTCGCCGCATGCGACTCTCTATCCGCAGCAGGCATATCGTGCCGAGCTCTTTCAGGGTAGCGGGCGAGGGTGGGAGCCTTCCTTGAGCTACGACCACATGAGCTTCACCCATGCCGACGTCGACATGTACGGCGTGGGACTCGGCAAGTACGTCGGCAACTGGTACCTGCGCTGGCGCACCCTCTTCATCCCCTCCACGACGGGACTCGGGGTCTCTCACCGCGCAGTCGCACGCTATTACTTTTCCGGAAACGCAGACGACTACGTCGAGCTGAACGGGGGCCTCAGCCACGGCAACGAGCTTCTGCCCCATAGCGTACTCGTCAACGTCACGAGCTCCTGGACCGCCGGCGCGCAGATTCAGAAATTCTTCACACCCCGATGGGGCATCTGGCTCACCGGCAGCGTCAACGACGAGCATACGTCCAGCCCCTTCGTCGAGCGGGACGCCTCGCTGACCCTGCTATTCCGGTGGTGAGTTGCTGACCGCGCCTCGATGGTCAAGCTGACCGCCCAAGCCCCCGGCACGCCGTGGCCGGTCCGGCTCGGCGAGCGCCTGACCGCCTTCGGGAATCTGTCGCTGGCACTGCTGCTCGCCCTGCTGACGGGGCGGCTGATGGAGCTGTCGGGCGTCCTTATGACGACCGAGGTTCCGCGCGATGTGGGCATGGTGATCGTCGCGGCGCTCCGGTCGGACCTGCTGCTGTTCCTCGAACTGCTCGTCTTCCTCCTGCCGCTGTTCCTGGCGTTCCGGATGATCCTCCGCGGAAAGAACGCGGATGTCCGGGTCTACGGCGGCTTGGGCTCGCTGGTGCTGATCGGTGCCGCTGCGCTCTCGAGCTATTTCCTTCTCTCCCGGGTACCGCTCGGGAGCGACCTGTTCGGCTATTCCTTGAGCGACATTCTGACGACGGCTCGCGGGGGCTATCACTTCTCTGCGCTGTCTGTCGCAACGCTGCTGCTCCCGCTCGCGGTGTTCTGGGTCGCGCTGCGCATCTTCAACAGGCACCCAGTCCTCAATGCGCGCGCGGCGCTGCTGTTGCTGGGCGTCGCCGTCACGCTCGCTGTCTCGGGCGTGGCGTCACTGCCTGCGCGCGGCGCGCTGCGGAGCGAGTTCGCCTCCAACGTCGCAGCGAACAAGGCGGCTTTCTTCATCGCCGATGCCTTCGCCCACCTCGGGCCGTCGCACCCGGTGACGGGCCGCCCTCCGGACACCTTCGCGCAGTTCCGTTATCTCGATCCGCAATACCCGTTCCTGCGAGGCGAGGACACCCACGACGTCCTGGGCGAGTACTTCAACTTCGAGCCGGGTGCGCCGCCGCCCAACATCGTCTTCTTGGGCGTCGAGGGACTGGGGCGGGCCTTCAGCGGCCCCGGCGCCTACCTCGGCAGCTTCACGCCCTTTCTGGATGAACTGGCTGGCAAGAGTCTGTACTTCGAAAACTTCCTGTCGTCGCAGGGCCGCACGTTCGCATCACTGCCTTCGATCCTCGGATCGCTGCCCTTCGGGGACCAGGGCTTCAACAGCTTCGGCAGCCGCATGCCGAAGTCTCTGACCCTGCTCAGCATTCTCAAGCGCAGCGGCTACCGCACCCGCTTCTTCTGCGGTACCCGCCTGGATTTCGACCACCAGGGCGATTTTCTCGAGCAGCAGGACATCGATCTGATGGTGGGCATCGGCGATTACGATGCCAGCTACTATCGTCTCCCGGGCTCGGACTGGGGATACGCAGACAAGGAGATCCTGCGCAAGGCGCTCCTCACGGAACGGGACGATTCAGGGAGACCGTACGTGGACTACGTGCAGACGATCAGCACGCATCCCCGGTACGCCGTGCCCGGCCAGGAAGAGTACCTGCGCCTCTTCGAGGATCGCATGCGGGAGCTGCACTTCTCCGAGGCCGAGAAGGCGAATCACCGCCAGTACCGGGAGATCTACTCGACCATCCTCT
>VBNH01000129.1 GCA_005878095.1 Gammaproteobacteria bacterium
TACATCGGCCGTTATGATCGGCCGGGCGAGGACATCGTCATGCAGCGCATTCGAGCGCTGATCGCGGAGACGGACGAAACGGGCTTCCACCTGGTCGACGAGGCGGCGCCGCCGGCAGGCATGCGTGCACTCGCAACGCGCCTCATCGACGACAAACTCAGCATCACGTGGTGGGGCAACATTCGTTTCGAGAAAACCTTCACGCCCGAGCTGTGCCGTCTGCTCGCCGCAGCCGGCTGCGTAGCCGTGAGCGGCGGGCTCGAAGTGGCGTCGGATCGATTGCTGGAGCTCATGCAGAAAGGCGTCACCGTCGAACAAGTGGCGCGCGTGACTCGCGCGTTCAGCGATGCAGGCATCATGGTGCACGCGTATTTGATGTATGGCTTCCCGACGGAAACCGCACAGGACACGATCGACGCGCTCGAGCGCGTGCGCCAGCTTTTCGCGGCCGGCTGCATCCAATCGGCGTACTGGCATCGCTTCGCGGCGACGGCGCACTCACCAATAGGTCTGCATCCCGAGGAATACCGCATCACACTGCGCCCGCCACGAGACGTTACGTTTGCATGTAACGACATCGAGTTCGACGACCCCGTAGGCACGGACCATGACTTCTTGGGCAGCGGCCTGCGCAAGGCTCTTTACAACTACATGCACGGTGTCGGCCTCGATGCCGACGTGCGTGAGTGGTTCGAGCCGCGCCCGGAAGGCCGTCGTCGCGGCGACCGGCATCACGGTCGCCGCGGTTCGCTTCTTTCCGTGCCGGTCACAACCGTGCCACCGGACTTAATCGAACGCCTTCTCGGCTAATTCACGCGTGCTGATCGCTTTCAACAAGCCAGGACGGCGATATCGCCGAAGGTCTCGTGTATGGGAAGCGGGTATCCATGTACAGAAATCTGACCCTTTCCGTGAGCCTGCTCGCGTTCCTCACGGCGGCAGCGGTTCGCGCACGCTCCCCGCAGGTGCACCGACTCGAAGCCACACCGGCCACCGTCGTGTACGGCTACTACTGGTCTGAGGCGCCCCCGGCCTTGCGGATTGCCTCGGGTGACGTCATCGACGTCGATACACTGACCAACACGCCCGAAGGGCTGGCGAAGGCCGGGGTACCCGACGATCGCATCCAAACCTCGCTCAAGGAAATCGTCAGTCAGGTGACTGGTGATCGGCGTGGCCCCCGGGGGGCACATCCTGACGGGCCCGGTGTATGTGGAGGGTGCAGAGCCAGGCGATGTGCTCTTCGGCAGCATGGGCGTGGCGCCTGCGCCCGAGGCCGGACACGTCAGTCAGCAATCCGCCCGGGCGTCACGCCGGCAATCTCGACAATCGCGAGCTGGTGGCGGGCAGCACGCTGTATATCCCGGTCTTTGCCCGCGGCGCCCTGTTCGAGGTCGGCGACGGCCACGTCGCGCAGGGTGATGGCGAATTCGATCAAACGGCGATCCAGGAAATGGTTGATTTCCTGGTGACCGAGAAGCAGCTGACGCATCACGAGGCGTATCAGCTGGTCAGCATCGCCGGGAACGTGGCCATTACGCAGCGGGTCGACAAGCCGAACGTCGGTGTCCACGTGCGTCTGCCGAAGAGCATTTTCGTCCCCAGGTAACGGCACTACGCGGCCAGCGCACTTAAGGAACTTTTCGATGAGCAAGCAGGTTGGCCAGAACAACCTGTGGGACTGGGGCTATCTCTACTTGCGCGGGTCTCGTTCGCTGAGCGCGGCCTGGCGGAGTTTTCGCTCGCCACGCATTACATACAGCTCGTAGACGCGATCACGGTCGTTACGGTAGAAGATCCGGCAGGGTGGCTCAACGATCTGGCGATAGCGCCAGCCACGCAGTTCCTGTGGTTTCGAGCCGCTGTCCGGGTGAGCGATCAGCTGCTCGACGTGCTTGAATACGCGCTGTACCAACTCGCGCGCCGCTGCAGGGTCATCGAGCGCGATGTAGTCGGCGATCGCGTCTAGATCATTGAGTGCCGGCTCAGTCCAGATTACTTCAGCCATCGCGCCAGGCGCTTTTTCGCTTTGGCGTGCGTCAGGACGCGGCCGTCCTCGATCGCTTTTTCCCCCCGAGCGATCCCTTCCAGGAGACTCAACCGCTCGAGTTGGCGCTCATAGGTCTCGACGTCGACGAGATACGCCGCCGGGAGACCGTGTTGCGTTATCAGGATCGGCGCTCGCTCGCTCTCCAGCTCGCTGAGCAATTCGGTCGCCTTGCGCTTCAACGTGGTGACGAGTTCGGTACGCATAAAGTGATACTATAGTATCACTTGGACGCTTGGCAAGCACGACCATTGGCGGCCGCGGGCCGGCGCGTACCCCATAGCGATACGGCGAACGATCGCCGCCTTCGGGAGCTGGTTCATTGCCGGTCTCACAGAGGAGAGAGCGCGAAGTGGCCTTCACTACCTCCTCAAGCTAAAAGAGCGGGTAGGGTCACGATGCCCTTGGCGGCGAAGTTCGCGGCGGCGCGGGAGCACTCGGACGCACCTAAGGCGTAAAATCCGCGCCGCAGCGCTCGCTGCTGGGGGCGTTCCGGCGCAAGCTGCTAGAGCAAGAACAGAGACGAGACCCAATACTTCGCCGAGCCGTAACCGACGACACGCGCAGGAAGAGAAGCAATGCAAAACGTCCCATCTGGATTTCCGGCGACACTCGAGGTTGACTACCCAGACCGGGAGCTCGACCGACTCACGACCGTCTTCCGGCTGTTCACCGTCATTCCCATCGCCGTCATCCTCGCTCTCCTAACGAGGGGCACCGTGCACGCCGGTGCGGCGAATCACGTGGTTGGGTCAGGCGGGATTGTGTTTCTGGCGACCGTGCTGATGCTGCTGTTTCGCCAGAAGTACCCACGATGGTGGTTCGACTGGAACCTGGCCCTGACGAGGTTCAGCACCCGCGTCGCGGTGTATCTGGCTCTGTTACGCGACGAGTATCCCTCGGCGGACGACGAGCAAGCCGTGCACATTCAAATTCCCTACCCCGATGCAAAGCAGGAGTTGAATCGCTGGCTGCCGCTCGTCAAGTGGTTCCTGGCGATTCCGCACTACGTTGTCCTGTGGTTCCTCAGCATCGCGGCGTTCTTGTGCGTCATTATTGCCTGGTTCGCGATACTGTTTACGGGTCGCTATCCGCGCTCCCTCTTCGACTTCGTCGTCGGAGTGTTCCGCTGGTGGCTCCGGGTTGCAGCCTATGCGTTCCTGCTTTCGACCGATCGCTATCCGCCGTTCAGCACTGGAACCTGATTGGTGGAAGAGACGCGAAGATGCCGAAACGTCGGATGCCGACTCTTGAGGCATCGGCGGCACGCGTCACTTCTCCGGCCTCGGCAAGAGCGGCCAGTCCGCTGGCACGCGCCAACCACCGAGCGCTGCGCATCCTCTCCTACACGGTTGGCAAAGAGCCGCCACCATCGCCCAAATCAACTCCCTTATCGAGCACCGAGGCACTGCGGAGGTCACCGGCCCATGGCCTACAGAGTCACGTGCACTCCCACCTGGTAAGAGCGCCCGACGACGTCGAATACGCTGGGGTCGGTGCTGGTCTGGGAGCTCGAGACGAGCACCGGGCCATGGTTTCCTGCGTTCGTCACACCCGCTCGAATCCGCCATTGCTTGTTGATGTCGTAGGACCCGAAGACGTCGAACGAGCTATAGGCATTGACGCCCACGCCCGGATTCGCAGGCGTCGTGACCGCAGTGACGTCCTTCATGGCCGTCTGGTATCGCCAGCGCACGGACACGGTCGCACCGCTCAGCCCGTAGCCGAGAGTGGTAATGGCCTTCCACTTGGGAAAACTCGCGCTCACGTTATAGTTCGCGGCGATGGTGTTGGTTCCGCTGAAGTCCTGAAATAGCGTACCCGGAAGCGTCTGCACCGAGTATGCGTGGAGGTATCCGATACCGCTATTGACGAAGACCCGTCCGCTGGAATGACCGAGCCCGAGATCCGCCAACGCGACGTTCCAACCGAGCTGCATGTCCAGGCCATCGGTCTTGAGGCCCCCGAGGTTGAGGTACGGCGTCTGGATCACCTGCAGCAAGCCGTTCGCATCGCGGCTCAACAGCCGGCAGAACTCATTGGTCACCGCATAGCTCGGATTGGAGCCGTCCAGGTTGTAGCACTTGCTCAGCGCAGTCAGGCCCGGAACCACGGAGATCACCTCGCTGATGCTGATCTTGTAGTAGTCGACGGATGCTGACAGCCCGGCGAGCAGCGGCGAGGCCGCCGCGGAGGTCCAGGAAAATCCGAAGTTGTACGTACTGGCCGTCTCCGGCTGCAGATTCGGGTTTCCGCGCGTGTCCCCTGCGGTCGCCGTCGTCGGAAACGTATAGCTGTCGATCACCGCCGCCGGAATTCCTTGGGCGAGGCACAACGCACGCACCCTGGCTCCGTTCGCGCCCGTTCGCGCGCTCGAACGAATGTCGCAAGGATCGCCGATCGCGCCCGGCGGCGTTCCGAAGGCTATTTGCGATCCGCTGTCCGCAGCGAACAGCTCGCCGATGTTTGGCGCCCTCACGGCGCGCTGATATCCCCCGCGAACCAGCAAGCTCGGTACGGGCGACCATCTCAGGTCGCCCTCGTAAGTGTTGACGCCGCCGGAGGTGTCGTAGTTCGAGTGCCGAAATGCTGCACCCAGGCTCAACTTCTTGGCGAGCGGCAGATCACGCAGTAGCGGAATGTCCACCTGGCCTGCCACCTCGGTGACCCCGATAGCCCCCTTGGAAGGCTGTGAGGCGATGACGGCTTCGATGTTCTGTGCCGCGAGCTGCGAGTCGGGGTGATAGCTGTAGGTATTGCGCCGATGATCGGCCAGCAGCGCCGCCACGACGTCGCCCGCCGGCAACGAGAAGAGCGCTGCTTGCACCACGCCCTGGAGATTGGTCTGAGTGAGACGCTCCGTGCTGTGGGCGGTCGTTGTCATGTAGTTCTGGCATGCTGGCGAAATGGCCGTGCTGTGGATGAGCCCGAACGGATCGAAGCCTCCGGCGCAGATCGAGTTACCGCCATCCGGCGCGTTGAGCAGGTTCTGAACCTGACTCTTCAGGACCGCATTCTGATTCGATTGCAGGTGGTCAGTCGTGTCGTACGATGCGAACACGTCCCAGGTCCAGTCCTTCAGAGGCAGGCTTCCCCGCACTCCTCCCAGGTACTGCGCCGTCGTGTACTGTTCATCCCAGGACTTGACCGGAAGACCCACGTATCGTCCATTCCAGGTGAAGGGTGCGTTCGGATTTGGCCGCGTCCCAAGCAGCGTGCGCAGATCGGCCGGGACGAAGGGATTGGTTACCGGAATTGTCGTCAGGGCGCCGAACTGCGTGAGGCTGCGGCCGCTGCTCGTGAACACGTCGGAATCGACATACAGCACCTGGCCGTAGACGGTGACCGGCGGCGCGAGCGTATAGTCGACCTTGCTGAACACCGACTTCCGCTGGAATGGATTCTCGATGATGGTCTGAGGTCCGACGGGCATTCTCACGTTACCGGCAAGAATGGCATAACCGTTCGTGGTCGGACCCCGATAGTTCTTCGCGCCCGTTTGCGTGAACAGCGTTCCGTTATCGTTGAACCCCAGGTTGAGCGTATTCCTGACCGGCGTGGCGGCACCGTAGCCGCTGAAGAGTGCATTCACGGCCGCCTGGCTGGGCAGGTTGGTCGGCGACGGCACGAATGTCCCCTGTCCGATGAATGACGAGGGAGTCACCAGATTGAAGAATCCGCGCTGCGCTCCCGAGAGTCCCTCCCGATGTGTGTAACCGAGCGACAGCAGTGCGTGTCCTCTGTCATCGGCAAACCTGGTCCCGAAAGCGGTTGATCCGGAGAATTGCCCGAAATCGCCCGCGATCGAGTTTCCGTATCGGAGGTCGGTCGTCATGCCCGCGAAGTGGCTCAACGTGATGAAGTTGACCACCCCTGACATGGCGTCGGAGCCGTAGACCGCGGAAGCTCCGCCGGTGATCGTCTGCACGCTGGAGAGGATCGACTCCGGGATGAAGTTGACATCCACGTCGCCGAAAATATCGGCCAGCGGCAAGCGCCTCCCGTCCAGCAGCACGAGGTTGCGGTTCGAGCCCAAGCCGTGAAGATTGACCGTCGCGTGGCCGCCAGTACCCTGGCCACCGTTGGCGGAAGTCCCCGCGGGTGCGAACTGCGGCAACTGATTCAGCGCGGATTCGATCGAGACGCTACCGCTCTGTTGCAAGTCCTGGGCGGTCGTAATCACGATCGGACTGGAGGATGCTCGGTTGGGGTCGCTGATCAATGAGCCCGTGACGACCACTTCGGCGAGCTTCTCGTCCGCGGCGGCATCGGCTCCTTCAGCTGCTTTGACCCCGTGACAGGCGAGTATCGCCAACGAGGCGATGCTCATTGCAACGCAGTGAAATCGATTCGTCGCAGACATTTCATTTCCCTCTGTCATTTGTTCAGTCGGCGCGCCGTTGCAGCGCGGGAGCACCGACGCTGAACTGCGTGTGGGCCGACGACATGAAGTTCATCCTCGCCGTATCGAGAGTCGCCACCCGGATTGAGTCGCCGAATTCGACGATTCGCTCATCGGTTGGCTCGTAGGGGGGCCACGGGACCTGGGCAGTGGCCGGATCGCCGGTCCAGGCAAACTTGACGATGCAGTCGGACATCTCATCCGCGAGCCTTCGGTCGTCATCTCGCCAAGCGCGCGTAGGGCGGAATAGGTTCAGCGCATCCAGTGTCTCCAAGAAGAAGGGAATCTCGCTGGAGTGATAGGCTCCTGCGGTGGCCGGATCGAGATCCGAGAACGTGATTCCGGGTGCGTAGGGATGCACATGGGAGTAGACGTACATATACACCCGCGACTTGCCCGTCCCGCGCTGAGCGCGTCCCCAAGCGCGCATGGCCGATGCCATTCCCCCGTCGCGCACAGCGTCGGCCGCGACACCCTTGACGGCTCTATCGTCGGACGGTGCATAGAGCCGCAGGAATTCTTCACTCCGATCGCCGTACAGACGAAGCGAGATATCACGGAACTGCTCGCGCGTTCTCGCGGTCAGGAGCTCGTTCCAACTTTCGTCGTGCGTGAACCCCACGAGCAGCGGGACATCCCTTTGCCTGCCGGCCTTGAAGACCTCGAGCGCCGCCTGGGACAAGAAATAGCCATCGACGATCGGGCGGGCCAGAAACGCATCGCCACACGCGCCCGCAGCGCAGGCGTTCTGGATCGCCAGAATCCTGTCAGCGGGAAGCTGCCGGAGCTCCGCGAGCGTCGCTGCCTTCAGAGCCTTCTGATACCTCACACCGAGCTGTTCGCCGTTCGCAAGCGAGGCTGCCTCGGGCCCCAGCCCCGGCCCCCCGCTCATACCGACGGCTCGCTGAAACAACCCGCGCGTCAGCGAGCTTGCCTGCAGGCTGAACACCGACATCGAGCCGGCGGACTGACCCATGATGGTCACGTTGTCGGCATCGCCGCTGAATGCTGCGATGTTGCGTCGGATCCAGTTCAAGGCCGCGACTTGGTCCAGGAACCCATAGTTGCCTGAGGCCTTGTGCGGGCTCTCCGCGGTAAGCTCCGGGTGCGCCATGAATCCCAGAACACCGAGGCGATAGTTGAAACTGACGAACACGACGCCCTTGCGCGCGAGACCTTCCCCATCGTAGATCGCCATACCGCTCGAGCCGATAGTGAAACCTCCGCCGTAGATCCAGACGATTACCGGATGTTTTTGCGCCGTGTGAGAGTCCTCGGACGTCTTCGGCGGCACCCAAACGTTCAGATACAAGCAGTCCTCGCCCGTTGCCTCCTCTCCGAAGTAGTGGTTGATGTCGTGTTGACGAAGGTTCTGGATGCACTCCGGTGCCTTGCGGTCGGCGTTGTAAATTCCGCTCCAGCTATTTGCCGGCTGCGGCTCGGTCCACCGTAACGCACGCAATGGCGGCGCCGCGTAGGGGATACCGAAGTAGGCACGCACGCCTGAGGAGAGTTGCGCGCCGGCCACCAGGCCACTGTCAATACGCGTGGGATCCGTGGCAATCGGGTGCTTGACGACCTGCGCCCGCGTAGCCGCAGTGAACGCCGCTAAGCAGGCGCTCAGAAGCGCGGCACCGCGAGCCGCGCCAGAGGATCGCTCATTCTGTCGCACTGTCACGACCTGCCTCTTTGCCACCCAGCGTCGTATCGATGAACGCGAAGACCCGGTTGAGCGCCGTGAGGCTGGCCGCACGGGTGGCTGCGGAATTCGGCCCGATGAAGCTGTGATCGACACCCGGTATCAGAAGCAGCTCAGCGTGAACGCCTGCGGCCCGCAACCTCTCGTACATCTCCTGCGATTGTTCGACCGGCACGGTCTTGTCCTCGACACCGTGAACGAGAAGCATCGGCGGGTCGCCGGCGTCGATGTAAGCAATCGGGCTGGCGGCCGCTGCGACTCCCGCCGCACAAGTGGCCACGGGGCAACCCAGATAGCGCGTGTCGGCCGAATCGGTCCGAATGGGATTCGCCGCCCCAGCCGCCGCACCGTGCTGCGCGGCGAGCTGGTCGAAATCGAAGATGCCGTACCAGGTTACGGCGCCTTGTACGCAGTCTGACTCCGTAGGCATGGGGGTCGCGGCAGTCCGCGAGCCGGCGGCACCGCGCGGTTCTGCGGTTGGAGGTGCCGCGACCGGCGGTTCCAACGCAGCCACTCCACATGAAGTCGCCGCCAGTGCCGCCAGCTGACCTCCTGCCGATGCACCCCAGACGAGTCCGCGATTCCTGTCTATGCCGTAGGTAGACGCCTGCGAACGCAGCCAGCGGATCGCAGCCTTGAGATCCTGCACGGCGGCGGGGAATCGCGCCTCACTACTCAGTCGATATTCGACGGAGGCCACCACGTAGCCTCTGGCCGCAAGCGATGCGAGCACATTCGGCCAGTTCTGAAAGGCCCCGGACTGCCGCGTATGGCCGCTGAGCCAACCGCCGCCGTGAACGTAGACAACGAATGGGCGGGGAGCCGCGACACGCCCCGCGGGCGGGAGGTACAGATCGAGTCTGAGCGGTCGAAACCCTGCGATCGTGGAGTACACCAGATCCGGCAGACCGACCACCCCCGCCGGGAAGGCAATGCGCCGCTGCGGATAAGGGTCCTCGGGGACTACGCTGGCGCTGACATCGGCCGCCGGGGATGAGGCAGTACCTGCCTCCGCGGCGGCGCTTTGGGCAGCAAGCATAAGTACGCCGATCGCCGCCGCGCCCCACACCGCTGCTCTTCTCAAAGTCATCCAGCGCCCCCTCGGGCGATGCGTTCGAGAGCTCACGTGCGCTAACGAACGCGCTTTACCCAGCCTCGCCGGCCCACTACAATTCTTAACTAACTAGTTAATCCGTGTCAACGAGCAGCCTGTGCGAGACAACGTGAATCAGGTAACTTCGGCAGGCGCTGAACCCTCCCGGACGGACATGAGCAACGACCGCCCGCTTTCCTGTCTCATTGGCCTGATCGGCAGCGGCATCCTGCGCTCGAAGTCACCGGAGATGCATGAACAGGAGGCGGATGCCCAGGGCATTCGCTGCCTCTACCGCCTGATCGACCTCAACGTCCTGCGGCTCGGCGTGGATGCTCTACCTGCTCTGCTCGAGAGCGCCGAACGGATGGGATTTTCCGGCGTCAACATAACTCACCCGTGCAAGCAGGCGGTGATTCCGCTGTTGCACGAGTTGAGCGAGGACGCGCGCGCCATCGGAGCTGTGAATACCGTGCGTTTCAGAGATGGAAAGAGATTTGGCTACAACACCGACGCGGCGGGATTTGCCGAGAGTTTCCGGCGCGGCCTTGCCGATTCTCCTCGCGCCCACGTCGTGCAGATCGGCGCCGGGGGCGCGGGCGCGGCGACCGCCTATGCCATGCTCAAACTCGGAATCGATCGGCTCTCGCTATTCGATACCGTGCCGGCGCGTGCCTCGGACTTGGCGGCAAAGCTTGCAAAGGATTTCGGGGACGGACGAATCGCGGCCGTGCACGATCTTCCACCGGCCATGGCCCAGGCCGATGGCCTGGTGCATGCCACACCTACGGGCACGCGCGAGCACCCCGGTCTGCCCGTCCGTGCCGACCTGTTGCGTCCGGAGCTATGGGTTGCCGAGATAGTGTATTTTCCACTCGAGACTCAGCTGATGGGAGCGGCGCGAAAGCTGGGTTGCCGCACCCTCGACGGAGGCGGTATGGCTGTATTTCAGGCTGCTGCCGCATTCGAGATTTTCACCGGACTCAAGGCCGACACGGACCGGATGCTGCGGCACTTTCATACCCTTGGTGCCTGATGACTCGATCGGCGGCATGACACCCCCCTCTTGGACCGAACGCGCGGGCCGCGCCCAGATCGAGGAAGCAGGTGTGACCGCCGCCGTGGCAGCTACCCTGCTGCGTAGCCGTGCGCGCTACGCAATTCTCGCCTTGCTCGCAACGGGAACGCTCATCAACTACCTTGATCGGACGGTAGTGGGCATCGCGGCGCCCGTGCTCGCGCGCGACTTGGGAATCGGTGCGGCCATGATGGGCGTGGTGTTCTCGGCCTTTTCGTGGACCTACGCGCTGATGCAAATTCCCGGAGGGATCTTCCTGGACCGTTTCGGTACGCGCCTCACGTACATGCTGTCCGTGTGCAGCTGGTCATTCTTCACGCTGCTGCATGGGACCGTCGGCAGCGTATCCTGGCTGCTCGCCTGCCGGTGCGGCCTGGGAATTGCGGAAGCGCCGTGCTTTCCGGCCAATAGCCGCGTGGTTGCGACCTGGTTTCCACAGCAAGAGCGCGCCTTCGCAACCAGTGTCTACACCGTCGGGGAATACGTCGGCCTGGCGCTTCTGAGCCCCCTGCTCTTTTGGGTGCTGAGTGAGCTTGGATGGCGCTGGCTGTTCGTGATCACGGGAGTGATCGGTCTGACGTTCGCGGTCGTGTGGTGGGTTGCATACCGCGAGCCCTTCCAGAGCACGGCGGTGAGTGCCGCAGAGCTGCGGCATATCGCAGCCGGCGGCGGGATCATCGAACGACCCGTCGGGCGGACGCGCCTTGACTGGCCGGCAGCCGCCCGCCTGGTGCGGCACCGGCGAATGTGGGGAATCTGTATCGGGCAGTTCGCGGGCAATTCGACGCTCGTGTTCTTCCTGACCTGGTTCCCGACCTACCTGGCAACGCAACGGCACATGGGCTGGTTGCAGATTGGCTTCTTTGCGATCCTGCCCTTTATCGCCGCCTCGGTAGGGGTGCTGTTCGGCGGATGGTGGTCGGACCGTCTTCTGAAGACGGGAAGCTCAGCCAATGTGGCTCGCAAACTGCCCATCGTCAGCGGCCTCCTGCTCGCCTCCACCATCGTTACGGCCAACTACGTTGCGAGCGACACCGCGGTGGTCGCGATCATGTCCCTGGCTTTCTTCGCTCAGGGCATGGCCGCGCTGGGCTGGACACTCGTCTCGGATATCGCCCCCGCGGAGCTGCTCGGCGTCGCCGGCGGCATCTTCAATTTCGCGGCCAATCTCGCCGGCATCATTACCCCTCTGGTCATCGGGGGGATCGTTGGGGCGACCGGCTCCTTTGTCGACGCTCTTTTCTTCATAGGGTTTCTGGCCCTATTGGGTGCGCTATCCTACGTGTTCGTAGTGGACGACGTTCGACGCATCCAGCTATAGCGCTCGCGTAACTCTTCAGTCCGCAGGGGCAAGCGCGCCGACTTGCTCCGGACGCAGTTGCAGCTCGAGCGGTGCAAGGACAAGAGAGCACTTTGATGGCATCACGAGCGCGAAGAAGACCACCCCCGGCTGCCGCGCGCCGTTCCCCGGTCAGCGTGCCCTCCGCCGCCACGCGCGATGCCGACGGCACCCGGGCGGACATTCTCGCCATTGCCACCGAGGAGTTCGCGAAGAAGGGCCTCAGCGGCAGCCGCGTCGATGAGATTGCCGAGCGCACGCACACCGTCAAGCGGATGATCTACTACTACTTCGGCAGCAAGGAAGGGCTGTACAGGGCGGTTCTCGAGCGCTGCTACGACCATATCCGGATGATTGAATCGGATCTCGACCTGGATGCCTTGCCCCCGAACGAGGCACTGCGCAGGCTGGTGCAAACCACCTTCGACTACCACAACAAGCACCCCGACTTCGTGCGCCTGGTGATGAACGAGAATATTCATCACGGTGACCACATCGGGCACCTCCCCAACATTAAGACGCGCAATCGCACGGTGATTGCGATGCTCGGCAAGCTCATCGATCGGGGAGTCGCCGCCGGCATTTTCAGAGAGGATCTCGACCCGGTCGAGCTTCACATGTCCATCAGTGCCTTGTGCTTCTATAACGTGTCGAACCGCTACACGTTTTCACGCATATTCGAGAAGGACATGTCTTCTCCCAAGGCGCTGGCGGCGCGTCGGGAAATCGTGGTCGACACGATCGAGCGCTGGTGCGCCGCGAAATGACCTCCGCTCAAGCTACTCGCGCGGGCGCCTCGAGCTTGTAGCGCGACTGAGCGGCGAGACGGATCGCGGCATTCGCCGCCCCGTACGCGTTGTAGTTGCGACGTTCCACGATCTCGAAAAAGAAACGCTTGGCGAAGGCCCGTGAATACAGCTGAAAGTACTCTCCGTTCGCCTCCCGGTCGTAGAGGATATTGAGCTCCGAGAGCT
>VBNH01000130.1 GCA_005878095.1 Gammaproteobacteria bacterium
ACCAGCGAACGCTCGATGACGCTCGCCACGCTCTTGTTCACGCGGCCAAGGGTCTCCTGGATCAGACGCCAGTCGGGCATCATTTTTCGCAGCAGCGCATGCCGCTCGCCGCTCGCCTTGCGGTAGTCGACCATCGCTTCGGCGTGCGCCTTGACCATCGATTTGTGAATGTCGGCGAGGATGTCGGCGCCGGCATTGCGCGCATCGAGCTTGGCGATGACCTCGACCGCCTTCGCCCAACCCGGCGCCTCTGGCGGCACTTCCACCGCTTTCTCCTGATCCTCCTCGATGCGGATGATCGCTTCACTCAGGCGGCGGTGCATGTCCGGATAGTTCGACAGATCCTTGCGCGTGGTATCCGCAATGCGCGCAAACTCGCGTTCCACCATTCGCTCCTTGGCGTCGCGTCCGGCATTGAGCAGCACCTCGCGATTGCGTGCGGCGAGACGTTCCTCAGCGTGCGCGACCGAATGCGAGGCCAGGCGAAACCCGCGCGCCAGCGCGCTCGTGACCGCGTGGATCGCCTGGTGAGCGGTGTGCCGCGCCAGGTACAACGCGGCTATCAGCAGCACCAGCAGGATTGCTGCCGACAGTACTGGCCAGGGCGTGATCGTCAATAGGCTCGTCATGAACATGTGGATGCTCGCTTAGGTTTGCGCGAACGCGGTAAGACGACGGATTCAGGCCGTCAGGTGCGGAAGCTCAGCGATGCGGGCGATCGCCGCGATGAACGGATGACATCCAAGATGGCAACCCCGCTGTCATAGGAAAACCCTTTAGACCGGTGGCTTTGCGGCCCTTCCTTTCGAAAGGTGTGCCTTTGCTGAAACCGCGGTCAGGGTGCCGTACGAGGGGTCAGCTGTCTACGTATTACGTCACACCCGGTAGCGGGCATCTTATGTCACCAGGCGTTGCGCCGGGGATCGCGGCAGCAGGGTACTGCGGCCTTTCCGCCACAGGTTAACGACGGCGGCGGCCCGCGATCCTCACCGGATGCCCGGAACGCTACAAGGAGCGGGCGACGTCGCTCCACACGACAATGGCGAGGTAAATCAGCAGCAGAGCAATCGGAGCTCCGATATCAAGGAGAAAGAATTCCATAGGTCACCATTCGGGCCCGCCAGAGGCAGTAACTGTAGGCGCGGCCGACGATGCGGACAGCCCTCTGACGAGGTATCGCGCCTACGGATTCAGGGGCCGGTGACGTACGTATTTGGAGGGATGACGCCCTGGGATTCGGAGGGATATGGAGTGCTGACGTCGGGATCATGTAGCGCGGCCTTCCAGTCAATGGCGCCGCCGGCCGCGCGCCGTTCGAGCATGACTGATCGCGGTGCAGGCCGGCAGACGACAACGGCGTGACGGACTTCCGAGTCCATGGGTGTCCTGGATGTGGTCTGAGCTGTATTCCGGCGCCGCACGTCTATCTCGATCCGTGCTTTTCAAGATGCCCAGGGGCATTATCGGCGTCGGACGAACGAGCTAAGGCTCCGGGGTGTGGAAGTGCGACCTGCACACCCAGGTACTTTCCGCATATGAGTGCCATTCCTGGCGCGCAGGGGGTCCCATGGGTGAACGGATGCCAATCGTGTATATCGTCGACGACGACGAGGTGACACGTAGCTACTACGACGCGGTGTTATCGACGGAAAATGTGAGGTGCTGCCGGGTCGAGTCCGCATCGTCGTTTCTCGAAATGCACGATCCCGACCAACCCGGGTGCCTGTTGCTCGATGTTCAGATGCCCGGAATGACCGGTCCGGAACTGCAACACGAGCTCAATCTGCGGGGCGCGATCATTCCCTTGATCTTCATCAGCAGTCATGCCGGAGTGCCGACGGCCGTTGAGGCCATGTTGCACGGCGCGTTTGACTTTCTTCAGAAGCCGGTGTCCCACGAGGCCCTGCTGATCCGCGTACGCAATGCCCTCGATTACGACGCCAGCAATCGCGCCGTTTTGCGCGAGCACGATCAGGTGACCAGGCGGTTCGACGCCCTCACTGCACGCGAGCGCGATGTGCTCTCATTGCTCATCATGGGGCGTTCAAACAAGGTCATGGCCAGCGAACTGGGCTTGAGCGAGCGCACCGTGGAGGTCTATCGCGCGCGTGTCATGAAAAAGACCGCCGCGCAGTCGCTCGCCCACCTTGTGCGCATGGCGCTGGAGGTGCAGAGCGCCTCCTCCTCAGCCCAGCGCACCACGGTGACTCGAACCAACAGGCGGACCGAACTCTGAGCCCGTGAAGCCGCCGATCTTGCGCGCCATGAATCCCACGCCGCTCGCCAGGCTCCTGATCGTGGATGATGAGAGCGCCCAGGTCACCGCCCTGAGCCGCACCTTGGCCGCCGCGGGCTATGCGACGACCGCAGCGGGTTCCGGCCCGGAAGCGCTCTGCGCCCTGCGCACGGCGGCACCCGATCGTGCCACCGCCTTCGACGTCCTGGTTGTCGCGGCCATGAAGAGCGGCGCCCTCGACTACATTCTCAAGCCGTTCAACCTCAGGACGATCATACCGGTGCTGTCGCGCGCGCTCGCAGTGCGGCGCCTGCGCCTCGAGAACACCGCGCTTCTGCAGCGCCTGGCGAATCGCACGACCGAGCTCGAGGCGGCTAATCGTGAGCTGCAGAGGGCGAACAAGGAGCTCGAAGCGTTCACGTACTCCGTATCGCACGACTTGCGCCAGCCTCTTAACGGAATGATTGGCTTTACCGAATTGCTGGTCGGCGAAAAGCCGGGGCCATTGAACGACAGGCAAAAGGAGTTTCTCGGCAACATTCGCCGCGCTGGACAGCAACTGCTGCGCCTCACGGACGAGCTGCTGAACTTCTCGCGCCTGGGCCAGCAGCCGCTCGAGCGGGAGACTGTGAATGTCGGGACCATGGTCCGGGAGATTCTTGATCAATTGCGAGACGCAGAACCGCATCGTAACGTCGAGCTGCGCGTCAGCGCGCTGCCGGATGCCCGGGCGGACTCCGCACTCGTGCGGCAAGTGTTGGTAAATCTCCTCTCCAACGCGTTCAAATTCACCCGCCGCGTGCCCGATCCTGTGATCGAAGTCGATGGACGGCAGCAAGCGGGCGAATGCACCTACACCATCCGCGACAACGGCGCCGGATTTGATATGCGCAACGCGCAGCGTTTGTTCGCGATCTTCCACAGATTGCACAGCGAGCGGGACTTCGAGGGAAACGGCGTCGGGCTGTCGATCGCACAGCGCATCGTCGAACGTCACGGGGGCAGAATCTGGGCCGAGGCCGCCGTCGGGCAGGGAGCCAAATTCACCTTCACGCTACCGGGGTGAGCCAGCCCCGCGTGCCAGCGGCGGCGCGGCAGCAAAGTCGGTACAGTTACCGGCGCAAATCCCGCTGCATCCCACAGAAGGACCTATGAAACTGGCTGTTGAAGTGATCGGCTGGGCGGGGGCCCTCCTGATTCTTGGAGCGTACGCGCTGCTGTCGGCGGGCAGGCTCAAGGCGAAATCCCTGGCCTACCACCTCATGAACATCCTGGGGGCGCTCGGGTTCGTGGTGAACAGCGGGTGGAATGGTGCCCTGCCCTCCGCGGCCCTGAACGTGATCTGGATAGGAATCGGGACCTATGCGCTGTTCCAACGGCGCTCGCGCCATGGCAGAGGTGAGCTGGAAACCGAATGAACACGGCGGTCATTCGCGCTACTCTAGAACCTGCGCCTCGTGCGGTGTCGGAATCGTGAAGGTGGGTCCACTCGTGACCCCCGGCTACCAGCGGCGCTCAGACCATCACACCCACGGCGGCCGCCAACCTCACCTACACGCTTACCTGCACCAACGCGGTCGCCTCAGCGAACAAGTCCGCAGTGCTCGTCGTGCAGCCCGCACCGTCCGGCGGTGGCGGCGGCGGTTTCGATGCCGCGGCGCTGCTGGCGCTGGCCGGCCTTGCGGGTGCACGCCTGCTACGCAGCCGGCGCGCGATGCTGCAGTAAAGCCGCGGCGCGCCGCGCAAGCGATCAGTCCTTCAGCGCCGCGAGGGCCGCAAGCAGGGCCTCGCCGTTGGGCGTGCCGAATCCCGTGCATGGATCCCAGCCGGTCGCCGCCTGGTAGGCGCCGTTATTGCCTTGGGTGATGTCGCGGAAGGCCCTGGTCCCGATCTGGTAGAGCGCGGCGTGGACATCCCCGAGCGGCCTGCCGAGTTTCTGGTTGCAGCGGGCGATCAGGGCCGCCCACAGCGGCGCCACCGCGCTGGTGCCGCCGATCACCTCCGACGCGCCGTCCACGAGCACCTGGTAGCCGGTGAGCGGATCGGCATTGCCGGCCACGTCCGGAACGCCACGCCCCGCGATGCCGTTGGGCGCCTTGGGTACGGCGATGCCCTGTTGCCAGGTGGGTAAAGGGAACACGGTGCTGATGCCCCCACCGGTGGCCCCTTCATTGGCTCTCGTTTCGTTCCACACGACCTCGCTCGCGATCGAGGCCCCGCTCGCGGTGAGCTTGGTGCCGCCACACGCCAGTGCATACGGGCTCGAGGCGGGAAAGTCGACGTGCGGCTGGCCATCGCTCTCGCCGTCACCCGAACCGCTGTCGCCGGCGGCGACCGTCACGGTGACGCCGAGCGCGGCCGCATCCTCGAGTGCAGTCTGCATCGCATCGCGCGCCGGTCCGGTCCAGCTGTCCTCCGGACCGCCCCAGCTGATCGACATCACGGAGGGCTTGCGTGCCACATCGTGTGCCGCCTGCGATATGGCCTCGTAGAAACCCTGGTCGGTGTTGGGCGCAAAGTACACCACGATGTTCGCGCCGGGCGCGAGCGCGCCGATCACCTCGATGTCGAGCATCACTTCACCGTCGGCATCGCCGCCGGGCCGATTCGTGCCTCCGGCAACGGCGACTGCCGTGACCGTGGGAGCCCGTGCGATCCCAAGACTCCTGAAGTACTGCGCGAGATCGCCCGTGGTGAAGCCCCCACCCAGTTCGATGATGGCGACGGTCTCGCCGCTGCCGTCGCTTCCTGCGGGGAAGCTGTAGAGAGCCCCAAGCTGGATCGGCGTGTAAGTGACGCTCGGCGCCGCCTTGGGTCGGCGCGAGCGCACGCGCGCCACCGGTCGCTGATCCAGGCCCAGCACGGCGATCGCCTCCGGTGGCAGGGCCGGTGCGCGGCTGCAGCCGACGAACGGTCCGCCTCCATCGCTGAACTGGTACTTGCCGAGCGTCACGCCGAACGCGCGCTCCAACGCCTGCGGCGCAGCGCGCAGATGCAGCACACGGCGATGCGCTTCGGCGCCGATCTCGGTCAGTCCGTGCCGGCCGGCGAAGCGACGCAGACTCTCAAGGTCCGCCGGCTCGGCGCCACAATGCCGGCCGAATTCACCGCGTTGCCAGCGCGCTGCCCGCGGCCAGGATGCGGCGTCTGGAGCATTGCCCGGGCGACGACGTAACACCAGGGTGATATCCATCGGCGCGCTCGCCTGATGCGGACCGAGGTATTTCATGCCCGCCGGTGTGGTCCAATGCGATGCGCTCGCGAGCGCCGAAGCCTGTGTCATGACGCCACTCCTTGCGTGATCCAAGTCTATCAGCTGCGGCCGCGCCCTCCGGCCCGGCCTCCCGCGTCGGCTACCGCGCTGGTCACCGGCGACCCGTTCCCGTCAACCTGACGCGTGCCCCTGCGTTGCCTGGTATGGGCGGACACCACCCCTTAGGCTCAGGATGCGCTCGCTCGAGGTCACGCTCATGGTCAAGCACCTGATCCGCGCCTGTATCATCGTTCCCGGCGTCGCACTGCTGGCGTCGTGCGCCTCCCTGTACGTGAGGTCCGACGTCAATCACGCCCTGATCGCCAGCGTGCACTGCCACACCTTCGCGTGGGTGGGTTCGTTCCACGGCAACAGTCCGCTGCGCAATACCGTCGCCAATCCCTTGAATGAAAACCGCCTGCGCGCCGCGATTGCCGCACACCTTTCGGGTGGCATTCAACCGGCGGCCAGCGCCGCCGACTGCCTGGTCGGCTACGGGATCGGCTCGAACAGCGTGGCCGACTGGGGCTATCCGTACGGCTGGGGCTATCCGTACGGCTGGGGCTGGGATCCTTACGGGTACCGGGAAGGCATCATCGCCGTGGACCTGTACGACGCAAAGAGCCGGCAGCCGCTGTGGCATGCCTCCGTTGAGCAGAGCCTCTACGGCGCGAATGGCGCCGAAGCCGAGAAGCGGATCGACGCGGCGGTAGCCGCGATCTTCACCAAGTACCCGGGTTGAGCCGCCGGCGCGGGTTCCTCACCCGCGATGTCGTCTTGTCCGGCGAGCATGCGCGGGGCAAGATCCGGCGGTGGCTAGTCCCTTCACCCTGGGTGTGGTGTTTCTCAACGTGCTGCTCGAGCAGTTGGGACTGCCCTTGCCCGCCGTCCCGACGCTGGTGGTCGCGGGCGCCCTGGCCGCCGATCACAGACTGCCCGCGGCGTCCCTGTACGCGCTCGCGGTTGCGGCCTGCGTGCTCTCCGACAGCGCCTGGTACCTCGCGGGCCGGATCTACGGCGGACGCGTCCTGAGTCTGTTGTGCCGCATTTCGCTCACACCGGACTCGTGCGTGAGTCAGACCCAGACGAGCTTCGAGCGCTGGGGCGCGAAGGTCCTGGTCATCGCCAAGTTCGTCCCCGGCCTGTCGATCATGGCGCCACCGCTCGCCGGCGCCGTGCGCATGCGCTTCGCGCGATTCTCCGCCTTCAGCACGCTCGGTGGGGCCTTGTGGGTGGGCGCGGCGCTGCTCGCAGGCGTGCTGCTCAAGTCACAGATCGAGCAGTTGCTGCCGCAGGCGGCTGGCATAGGCGGCGCGGCGATCCTCGTCATTGTCCTGCTGCTCGGCGCCTACATCCTGTTCAAATGGTGGGAGCGCCGCCGGTTCTACCGCGCGCTGCGCATGGCGCGCATCAGTGTCGGGGAACTGCATGAGCAGATGAGTCGCGACCCCCCGCCCGTGGTCGTCGACGTGCGCTCGCCGACGGCCCTGGCGCTGGAGTTGCGCCGCATACCGGGTGCCCTGCCCGTGCCGGTGCCGGAGGTCGAGCGTCATGTGGGCAGGTTCGCGCGCGACCGCGAGATCATCCTCTACTGCACCTGCCCGCACGAAGCCTCCGCCGCGCAGGCGGCGAGGCTCCTCATGAACATCGGCTTCAGCCGCGTGCGGCCGCTGCATGGCGGGCTCGCTGCGTGGATTGACGCCGGGTACGCGGTCGAAGCCATTCCGGTGGCGAGCGCGGAGCTGCCTGCATTGGCCGCCGCGCCGACATCGTAAGGCGGGAACTCACAGCCGGGCGTGCTGAAGCGCCTCGTCACTCTCGGGGTACTCGCTGCCGGCGGCGGCCGCCGGCGGTCGCGGCGCGGCCTCCAGGCGCTCGCGGATCTCTGCCCACAGCGCGCAGTAGATGCGTGCCGGGTCGCTCCTGGGAGCCCACGCGGGCAGGGGTGCGCGGCGCACGCTCATGCGCTCGATCTGGCTCGAGTACGGCACCTCGGTGGCGAGCAGGGTCGGGAACTGCTCGCGCGCACTGGCGATCAGCTCCCGGTGCAACGCTCTGCGCCGGTCGACCATGGAGAAGAAAGGCAGCAGCCTGAGATCACTCCAGCCCTCGCCGACCACGAAGTCCTGCAGCTGGATGAGCATGCGAACCGACAACGGCGTCGGCACCAGCGGCACGATCACCACGTCAGCGGCGCGCAGCACATTCTCCGACAGCAGCGATATGCCGGACGGACAATCCAGGAACAAGGCGGCGTAGATCTCCCCCAGCGGCCGGCTCATCCTCAGCAGCCGCTCGGTCGGATGCCGGCGCTCGGCGAGGTGCACCGCGAAGTTACGGTAGGAAAAGTCCGCCGGCAGCAGGTCCAGCCCCGGATGACCGGTCGAGAGAATCAACTCCGGCAATTCACGCTTGCCGGCCAGCAGCTTCTTCGCCGAAGCGCGCGCCTGGCGCTCGCCGCGCAGCGCGTAGGTCGAACCGCCCTGTGAATCGAGGTCCCACAACAACGTGGCCCAGCCGCCCGCCGCGCACAGGTAGGAGAGATTGACCGCCGTGGTGGTCTTGCCGACACCACCCTTGATATTGGTGACCGCGATGATCCTCACCGGGCGAGCATACGCCCGCGCGCAGACAAAGCGGAAACGGTCCGCGGCCGGATGCGGGCGCGGCCCGGGCTTACCTGGCGCGCACGAACCGCTTGTGCACCAGTACGCCCAGGTGGCCCACCAGCAGCAGCATTGCGCCGATCATCGATGACACGATCAATTCCATCAGTGCAAGGTCCTTGCGAGTCTGTCGGGCCGGGAGTCTACAGGTCCGTTGTTGCGCGTGAGTGACCCGACTTCCTTATTGTGGCGCGTGACCCGCATTTCAATGGACCGCCGCTCCTTGTGGGCACCCATGCCTCACCCCTTCGGGAGAGGTCGGTCCGAAGTCAGCTGATCGAACCCGGTTTGCGCAGCATCTTGCCGATGTCGGCGATGTGAGCCTCCTCGGCGGCAATCTGCGCGCGCGCGTATTCTTCGAGCATGACGTTGCGGTCGGCCACCGCCGCCAGGAGCTTGCGGTACTCGGCGAGTCCTTCCTCCTCGTGCGTGAGGGCCTCGCGCAGAATCTCATCGACGTTGTGCTTGTGCGTCTCCAGCAGCGGGCCGATCTTCAGGGACGGGTGACCGGCGAGATTGGTGATGTGCTCGCCGGTTGTGACCGCGTGCGCCTGGGACTCGTCGGCCTGCGCGCGCAGCCACGCGACGATCGGGATGCGGTTGTGGCCGAAGATCATGAAACTGTAGTGCAGGTAGCGCACCAGTCCGGCGAGCTCGAGCTCGAGAATGCGGTTGAGGGTGGCGACCACTCGGGTGGTTTCAGCGCTGCTGAGTTCAGAGGCCATGAGGATCTCCGCGAAAGGCGTGCGCGCCGATGTTAAGCCATGCGCAGGTGTATCGTACATGTACACGCGGATCTGCCGAGAGCACACATCATGAGCGGCTTTTACGATATTGCGGTACGTGAGATAGACGGCACCGAGGACCTGTTGGGAAGGCTGCGTGGCAAGGTAACTCTCGCGGTAAATGTCGCCAGTCGCTGCGGCCTCACGCCCCAGTATGCCGGCCTCGAGCAGCTGCAGCGTGAGCTGCGGGAGGAGAACTTCACCGTGGTGGGTTTCCCGTGCAACCAGTTCGCGGCGCAGGAACCGGGCAGCGAAGCGGAAATCGCCGCCTTCTGCCGCAGCAACTACCAGGTGAGCTTCCCGCTGAGCGCGAAACTCGAGGTGAACGGCCCCAACCGCCATCCGCTCTACCGCTTCCTCACCTCCGCGGACCGGGGCATCGCCGGCGACATCAGCTGGAATTTCGAGAAATTCCTCATCAGCCGCGACGGGCGGGTACTGAGGCGCTACCCGCCCGAGACCAAACCCCAGGACAGCGGGCTCCTGCAGGACATTGCCGAGGCGCTGTAGCGCTCACCCATGCCTGATTTCGACTTCGCCATTCTCGGCGCCGGTGCCATGGGCTCGATCGTCGGGGGCCACCTGGCGCGCGCCGGTCACTCGGTCGTGATGCTGGCGCGCGGTGAGCGCGCGCAGCAGCTCGAGCGGCACGGGCTCATCATCAAGGGGCTGGTGGCCTTTACCACGCCGGTGACCACGCTGCGCGAGCCCGCGGCCCTCGAGAGTGCCGGCGCACTGATCGTCGCCATGAAAACGCCCGCGACCGCCGAGGCGCTCGCCGCGCTGCGGCACGCGGACTTCGGGGTCACGCTGTCGATTCAGAACGGGCCTTTGAAGAACGAGTTGCTGGCGCAGGCGTTCGGCAAGGAGCGCGTGCTGGGCGCGCTGGCCGACACCAGCGGCGAGCTGCTGCCGGATGGAGCGGTGCTGTTCACGCGCAACGTGAACATACTGGTGGGCGAGCTGAGCGGCGGCGACAGTGCGCGCGCGCAACGCCTGGCCCGCACGCTCGACGACTCGGGTGTGCGCGCCGCCGCGACCCCCGAGATCCTGACACTCGAGTGGTCGAAGTTCTGTGCCTGGGCGGGACTCATGGCCCTGTCGGTGAGCACGCGTGCGCTCACCTGGAAGTTTCTGCTCGACCCGGACTGCGCCCTGGTGCTGGCACGCCTGGTGCGCGAGATGGGGGCGCTGGCGCGCACGCTCGGCATCCGCCTGAGTGACCGCTCGGTCCTGCCGGTCGCGACCCTCTGCGCCGGCTCCGAGACGCAGGCGGTCGCGGCCATCATGAAGGCCGGGCGCGAATTTCGGGCCAATGCTCCCGGCCACCGCATGTCCTCGCTCCAGGACCTGGAGGCGGGCCGTCCGCTCGAAGTGAACGAGACCCTCGGCTACGCGAGCGCCAAGGCCCGCGAGCTCGGGCTCACGCTGCCCCTGCTCGAGGTTTTTGCGCTGCTCATCGCCGGCCTTGACCGCGCGCGGCGCGACGCGCTGGCCGCGGGCGCGGGCTAGGAACCGCCCGCGAGTCCGCGATACTCGAGCAACGGTGCGATCTCGGGAGCGCGCCCGTAGAAGTTGCGAAACAGCACCTGCGGGTCCTCGCTGCGGCCGCGCGACAGCACCTGCGTGCGCAGGTAATCGCCGTTGGCGCGCGTAAGTCCCCCGTGGGTGTGGAACCACTGGCCGGTGTCACGCGCCAGCACCTCGCTCCACAGGTAGGCGTAGTAGCCGGCCGAATAGCCGCTCTCGAAAATGTGCGAGAAGTACGTCGAGTGATAGCGCGGCGGCACCGGGGGGTAGTCGAGGCCGCTGTCCCTGAGCGCGGCCTGCTCGAACGCGGGCACCTCGGCGGCGCTGGGCGCCTGGGCGGGGCTGATCTGGTGCCAGGCCTGGTCGAGCAGCGCCGCAGCGAGGTATTCGGTGGTGGCATAACCCTGGTTGAACTTCTGCGCCGCCAGCACCTTCTCGAGCAGCTCGGGCGGCATCGGCTCCCCGCTCTGGTAGTGGCGCGCGTAATGCGCGACCACGCCCGGCTCGCGCGCCCACATCTCGTTGTACTGCGAAGGGTACTCGACGAAGTCGCGCGGCACCGCCGTGCCGGCGAGCTTCGGGTAACGCACCCTCGACAGCATGCCGTGCAGGGCGTGACCGAACTCGTGGAACATCGCCGTGACCTCATCGAAGCTGAGCAGCACCGGCTGGCCGGCCTGCGGCTTGGGGATGTTCAGGTGATTCGCCACCACCGGCTTGTGATGCAGCAGCTTCGACTGCGTCACGTAAGCGGCCATCCACGCCCCGCCCTGCTTGTTGTCGCGCGCGAAGTAGTCGGCGAGGAACAGTGCCAGCGGCTCGCCGTCGGCGTCGAATACCTCGAACACCCGCACGTCCGGCTGGTAGACGGGCAGGTCCCGGCGCTCCTTGAAGCTCAGGCCGTAGAGCTGGTGCGCGGCGTAGAACACGCCGTCCTGCAGCACGTGATCGAGCTCGAAGTACGGCGCGACGCGCGCCTGATCGAAATCGTAGCGCGCCTTGCGCACCTGCTGCGCATAGAACGACCAGTCCCAGGGCTGCAGGGTGAAGGAGGGCGTGCCGTTCAGCCGCGCCTGCGTGTCGATCAGCGCCTGGATGTCGGCGGCTTCCGCGCGCGCCCGCGCAAGCGCCGCCGGCGCCACCTGACTGATCATGTCGCGCACCGCGGCCGGGCTGCCGGCCGACTCGTCCTCGAGCTGATAAGCGGCGTGGTTCGCATAGCCCAGCAGCGCGGCACGCTCGGCGCGCAGCTTGACCAACTGCGCGATCACCGCGGTGTTGTCGGTCGCCCCGCCCGACGCTCTGGCGATCGACGCCTTGTAGATGCGCTCGCGCAGTGCGCGGTTCGTGAGCTGCGCCAGCAGCGGCTGGTTGGTGGTGTTCTGCAGCGTGATGAGCCACTTGCCGGTGAGCCCGCGTGCCGCCGCCGCTTGCGTCGCGGCGCCGATCTGCCCCTCCGACAGGCCGTCGAGATCCTTGAGGTCCTCGACCGCCACCGCGCCATCGGCGGTGGCCTTGAGCACGTTGTGCTTGAAGCGCGTCGTGAGGGAGGAGATCTCGGTGTTGAGCGCTCGCAGGCGCGTCTGCTCGGCCGCCGTCAGGCGCGCGCCGGCGCGCACGAACTCGGTGTGGTAGCGCGTGAGCAGCTGCAAGGACTCCGGCTCGAGGTGCAGGCTGGCGCGCTTTTCGTACAGCGCCTCGACGCGCGCCCACAAGGCCGGATCGAGATGAATCGCGTCCTGCTGCGCGGTGAGCTTCGGGGCCATCTCGGTGTCGATCTCCTGCATCCGCGGGTTGGTGTTGCAGGCATTGAGCCGTCCGAAGGCCGCGTCGACGCGCTGCAGCAGCTGCCCGGCGCGCTCCAGCGCCACGATGGTGTTGTCGAAGGTGGCGGGTTGCGGGTTGTGAGCGATGCGGGCCACTTCCGTGAGCTGCTCGCGCATGCCGGCCTGGAAGGCGGGCAGGTAGTCGCTGTCGCGGATGCGGTCAAAGGGTGGCAGCTCGAAGGCGAGTGTGCTCGGCTGCATGAACGGGTTGTCGGCCATTGCGGAAGTCCTTGCGGTCTTTGGTCCGTGCCCGTCACCGCGGGCGAGGGCCAGGGCTGAGAAGCTAGCGGCGAGGACGCCCAAGTGCGCGAGTCTCATGGTGGTGCCCCTGCTTTGTCCCGCGGACTTCCATGGTTGGGCCGCGGGCAGGGCGCAATGGTATCCTTCGCGCCCTTTCGATGCGCGCCCGGTTGGCCAGGCGCTCGTTCCGGCGCGGCCTGGCGCGCGCATTCCCTCTTTAACACAGGACCCGACATGAGCATCACGCAGGACCAGGTCGTCAGCATCCACTACACGCTGAAGGATGACGCGGGCGAGATCATCGACAGCTCCCCCGAGGGCGAGCCGCTCGCGTACCTGCACGGCCGTGGCAACCTGATACCCGGTCTGGAGCGCGAGCTGACCGGCAAGCGTGCCGGGGACAAGCTGCAGGTGACGGTCGCGCCGGCCGATGGCTACGGCGAGTATGACCGGCAGCTGGTGCAGCGCGTGCCACGCCGCGCCCTCAAGGGCCTCGCCGACCTCAGGGTGGGAATGCGGCTGCAGGCGCAAGCCGGGCACGGCGCGCGCGCGGTGACCGTCACCCAGATCGCCGGCGACCTGGTGACCCTCGATGGCAATCATCCGCTCGCCGGCAAGAACCTGCACTTCCAGGTCGAGGTTACCGAGGTGCGCGCAGCCACCACCGCGGAGCTCTCGCACGGGCACGTGCACGGCCCCGGCGGCCACCATCAGTGAGTGTCCGGCACAGCGCCGCCCGCCTCTGCGGCCGCCAGGCGCGCGAACACCGCCTGCATGGCGTCGACCCGCCCGAGATAGGCGCGCGGATCCTGATCGCCGCAGCGCTGAGTGTCGGTGAAGTGAAATCCCTGGCGCACGTAGGTCGCCCCAAGCGCGGCGCCGCATAGATGCACGGCCGCAGCCAGGTGGCGCTGCTGTGCGGACGTGGCGCGGGTGACGCCCAAGCGCCCGAGGATAGCGCTGACCTTCAGATCGAGGTACGCCGAGGTGAGCTGCACCGCATGGCTTGGTACCACACGCCAGTACAGGGCGTTGAACCAGCACGCGTGCCAGTCGTTCCAGGCGCCCTCGCGCACCAGCGCGTGGCCGCGGATGCAATAATGCCGCGCCTCCGCGAACGTGCCGTCGGTGATCTGGTACATCCCCACCGCGCTGGATGCCGGCCGGTACAGCTCGAACGGTTTGAGCGCCCATGACCAGCGCCAGTAGGTGCGCACGAGCGGATTGCCCGACGCCTCCACCTGCGCGAGCGCGGCCAGCAGCTCCGGCGTGATGGTGCGGGTTGCGTAGCGGCGGAAGATGGGTGCGTATACACGCCAGGTTTCCGACGGGGTCTTGTAGAGCGTGCCGCTCACCGGAAAGAACAACTCCGTGGGCTTGCGCACGATCTGGTAGATGCCGTTCACGCCGAGCGTCAGGATGGCAACCAGCAGCACGCCGATCGAGACGCGCACGGCCGGCGGTGCTCGCCGCCAGCGCCGCAGCCAGCGCCGCCGCACCGTCGAAGCGGGCCATAGCCGCAGCCGCCGCGAGCGCCGTGCGATCACCCGAGCCCTCGGTGCCTGAGCGAGCGCCGATGCACTAACATGCGCCGCACGGGCATGAGGACAGCGGAGGTCGCACGTGTCACGTGATGCAGTGGAAGTCGAAACCGGCCGCGATCCCGCGGGCGCCGTGATCTGGCTCCACGGCCTGGGGGCGGACGGCCATGACTTTGAGCCCCTCGTGCCCGAGCTCGTGCGCCCGGGGGGGCAGGCGCTGCGCTTCGTGTTTCCGCACGCGCCGATCCGGCCGGTGACGCTCAATGGTGGATTTGCCATGCGCGCCTGGTACGACATCATCGCGCTCGATCGCCACGGGCCCGAGGACGAAAAGGGGATTCGCGCCTCGCAGGCGACTGTGGAAGCGCTGATCCGCCGTGAGAACGCGCGCGGTATCGGAAGCGAGCGCATCGTACTGGCGGGGTTCTCCCAGGGCGGCGCCCTGGCGCTGTTCGCCGGAGCGCGCTACCCGGACAAGCTCGCCGGCATCATGGGATTGTCGTGCTACCTGCTGCTCGCTGCGCGCCTGGCGGCCGAGCGCGCGGCGGCCAATCAGGCAACGCCGGTGTTCCTCGCGCACGGTACGCAGGATCCGGTGATCGCCCCGGCTCTCGGGCAAGAGGCCCGCCGCCAACTGGAAGCGGCCGGTTATGCGGTCGAATGGCATGCGTACAGCATGCCCCATGCGGTCTGTCCTCAGGAGGTCGCCGACATCGCCGCGTGGCTACGTCGCGTGCTCTGAAGCACGCGCCCTCATCCTGGGCCGCCAGTTCAAGGATGCGCTTGCTGCGCATCCTTCTTCGCGTCCGGCTTGTGCGCTTTGCCGTTGTCAGGGTGTGCAGGCGCTGTCTTGGCTGCCGCGGTCTTTGAGGCGGCCGTCGCAGCCGCTGGCGCCCTGGCCGTCGCAGCCGCTGGCGCCCTGGCCGTCGCAGCCTTGGCGTCCGGTGTCCTCGCCATCGGTGTCCCGGCGGCCGCGGCCTTCGCGGGCGCGCTCTGCACCGACCGTGCGGGAGGAGACGCGCGCTCTTCGCGGTGTGCCGTGTGCTCGGTCTGCGCACTGCCGGCGGAACCGGCGTGCACTGGCCGCGGCTCGCGCGCAACGACCGGCTGCAGGTGTACGTCGGCCACTGCCCCGTGGGGCTGGGACGGCGGCGCCACCGGATGCGCATGCGCGGACACGTACGGCATTACCGCTCGCGTGGATACGGGTTGTGGCGCCCGTGCCTGCACCAGGGCCGGTCGCCCCGCCGCCAGATGCGGCGCTGCGGGAACCGAGGAGCTGAAGGCCCGGCCGTTCGCCGTGGCGGTGGGCGGCGCCACGATGGTCACGTTGGTCACGTTGGTAACGTTGGTGACGTTGGTGATGTTGGTATTGTGGATGTTGGTATTGTGGACGTTGGAGACGTTGGTGGTCACGCGCATACCCACTGCCACCACCGGCGGCGCACTTGTCACGACCGCAGGCGCGGTGCCCACGGGGGCGGGAACGATGATGCCGCGACGCGACCCGGGCGGAGCGGGCACGAAGCAGCCCTCCGGACCAATCGGGCGGGGGCCGGGGATCACCCCGACCGCGGGAGGCTCGACCGCAAGCACCAGCTCAGACGAGGGCTGGACGAAGCCGACACCGGGCGCGGACCAGTACCCGCTGATGAAGATCACTGCACCGCCGCGGTGTTCGTAGTACGGATGCACCCAGACATACTGCGGGCGTGGTGGCTCCATCCAGTGACCGTGTGCCCACACCCAGTTGCCCTGCCACACCCAATAGCCCCCCACCCAAACTGCATAGGGGAACGGCGGCGGCGGCGGCGCCTCCACCAGCATCGGGGGCGGCGCCCAGCCCACGGCTATCGGCGCGGGCTCCGACAACGGGGGTTCTTCGTACACGCTGACGACGGCAGGGGGCGGCGCGACTTCCTCAGCCACCGGGGCCGGCTGAATCACTTCACGCGGGGGCGCCTGGATCACGCACCCACCCACCAGCAGCACCGGCTGCCGAATTCCGTCGACTGACTCCGGAAAAACCGCGCTTGCGGGCACCGGATACGGCGAGGCCGCCTGTGCAGGCGGCCTCGATACCTCCGTGTGGGGCCCGGACGAGCGTGCGGGCTACTGGCCCCGGCCGTGCTCCTCCTGGCGTTCGCTTCCGGGCCGCGGACCTGTCTGGCGCTCGCGGGCGGGGCCCTGATGCGCGGGCGCCCCGCCCGGCTGCGCCGGCGCGCGACCCTGCGGATAGCCGGGCGCTGCGCGCGGGGCCGCCTCAGATCCCGCGCGCCCGGCACCCGGGTACGGGCCGCGCTGTTGATTCATCATCGGCCGTTCGGTCGGCGGGCCACCACCGCGGTTACTCATCGCCGGGCGCTGCGCCTGCGACGGCCGGTCCGCCTGCGGGCCGCCGGCACGGTTACTCATCGCCGGGCGCTGTGCCTGGGGCCGCCTCAGATCCCGCGCGCCCGGCACCCGGGTACGGGCCGCGCTGTTGATTCATCATCGGCCGTTCGGTCGGCGGGCCACCACCGCGGTTACTCATCGCCGGGCGCTGCGCCTGCGCCGGCCGGTCGTTGCGGTTCATCGCCGCGACGTGCGCTGGGCCCGCTGGATGCGCTGCGCCAGCTGCGGCCGCACCGCGCGCGGCGACGACGCCGCGCCCTGAGAACGCAGCGGGTCGTGGGGTCGCGGCAATCGGCGGCCGGCCGCCGTTCACGGAGGCGCGCAGCGTCGTGTCGCCCCGCGCCTTCTGCTCGTGCTGTCGCTGCACCGGAGTGAGCCCGACGTGGCGCTCACTGACCGCCCGCAGCTCCCCCGCTGAGGGGCGCGCCGCCACGCCGCCGGCGCCGCCGTTGAAGCTGACGCGATTGACGGTGACATTGTTGACGACGGTGCGGTTGTAGACGTTGGTAATGTTGGTGGTGTTGATGTTGGTGACGGAGCGGTTGTAGTAGAACCGGTCGCCACGCCAGTAGCCGCCCTCGTAACCAACGCCGCCATAGCCGAAGCCGTAGTTGATGCCGCCGTAGAACCCCACGTGCGGACCCCAGTAGCCGCCATGCCAGAGGTACGCTCCGCCCTCCCAGCCCCAGTATCCCGGCGTCCACAGGAAGCCGACGGTCGGCGCCAGCGCCCAGGTTCCGGGTACCCAGTAGTAGCCGTCGTCGGCCCAGGCCCAGTAGCCCGGGACCCAGAGGTAGCCCGCCGCGGGACAGGGCGGCTGCACGTACACCGGCAGCGCCGGCGGCGCGATGTCGACCGATACGCCGACAAACAGCGCGGCGTTCGACGCCAGCGGAAGCGCCGCGAGCAACACGGCGGCCAGGAGACCGCGGACCAGATTACGCATGCGATGCTCTCCTTACTCTGAAACCCTGAGCGACGAATACTGAACCGCGGCTGAATCTTCAACTGTCGCCCTCACCCGACGTCGTGCCGGGCACGCCGCGTCAGCTTGTGCGCGCACGAGACCTTACGCCGTCATCATGCAACGCGCGCGCGCTGTGGTCGTTGACGTGCATCTCCTATCCGTGTTGATCAGGGCGCCCGCAGGCCGGAAAGCCTGTTTCCTTGCGTTACTTTGGCAGCCGGGAACCTCTCGTGGATCAATTGCGCGAGCTGCCTTCCCAGTTCCTTCGTCTTGCGTGACGGCTTCTCCGGTCCGGAGGGACCGAACTGTCTCACATCCAGGAATAAAAGGCGTCGGTCTCCATCCATGGTGATCCAGATTTCCAGCCTCGGCACGTCGGTTCGGTCGTTGACAAGTGCGGCGCATTGATCCGGACGCTGCAGCGGGCCGTGCCATCTCAGCTCAAGACCTGTGTGCGCGGCCACATCACTTGCGAATTCCAGACACAGGGTACTCGGTGCCGATGCGGCGAGCTGCACATCGTAAAAGACGCCCGGACTCTCGCGCTCGAGAAACGGCGAACACGCGGCCGCCAGGCAAGCCCACACGAACCGGAAACGAATGCTGCGGACGCCGAACAATCTCATCCCCGGCGGCGCCATGCTCAGAACCAACTGTAGTTGAAGCTGACACTGACGCGTTCGGCGGTGACGGCATTGCGGCTCACCTCGTGGCGCAACCAACTCTCGAACAGCACCACCTGACCGGTCCGCGCCCTCAGGATGACCCACGGGCGGTTGGCGCGCCGTGCACCGCTCAGGCGCGGCGGCGACGCCATGAAGCGCTCGAGCCGCGGATCCTCGAACTTCAGCCCCGGGGATCCTGCAGGCACCGCGACGTAGTAGGTGCCGCTGATCGTGGACAGGGGATGCAGGTGCAGGCCGTGCACGGCGCCACGCCCCATGACGTTCACCCAGCAATCGGTCATGGTGAGCGCGCGGGCGGTCAGATCCAGCTGCAGCCGGCGCGCGAACGCCGCGACGTGCCGATCCAGCTCGCGGGCCAGCGAGGCAAACGTCGGCGATTGCCGATGCATGCGGTGCGCCGAGTTGTAAGAGGTGTAGCCGCCGGGATAATTGCGCGCCGACCAGCGCCTCCCGGCCGCATCGTCCGCCCGCAGCTGGCGGCATTCGCGCAGCAGGCGCGCGTTCAACCGCCGCCAGCCCCGCAGGCGCAGCCGTCCCTGGTACACCAGCGTCGGAAACAGGACCTGCGTGCTCATGCGATGCGCGCCAGTATGCGTCGGCGGCCCTGAAGTGGTCTATGATCGGCGCATTGCTGCGGCCATCTGCGACGGGCCCCCTCATGGCAGTTTCCACCTTTCCTCCGCCCAGTCCCGCCGCTGCCGAGGTGTCGGCGCCGGCCGAGCTCGTGCAGCACTGGATCGGCGGGCGGCCGACGAGCGGCGCCGGCGCGCGCCTGCCGCTGTTCAATCCCGCCACCGGCGCGGTGACACGTCAGGTGCTCATGGGGGGCGAGGAGGATGTGCGCGCCGCGGTCGCGTGCGCGCAGGCCGCGTGGCACTCCTGGGCGGAGACACCGCCGGTGCGCCGCGCGCGGGTGCTGGCGCGCTTTCTCGCGCTGTTGCATGAACAGCGCGACGCGTTGGCGGCGCTCATCACCAGCGAGCACGGCAAGGTGTTCAGCGACGCGCAGGGCGAGGTGACGCGCGGCATGGAGATCGTGGAGTTCGCGTGCGGGATCCCGCAACTGCTGAAGGGCGACTTCACCGATCAGGTGTCCAGCGGCATCGACAACTGGACCCTGCGCCAGCCGCTGGGCGTGGTCGCCGGCATCACGCCGTTCAACTTCCCGTGCATGGTGCCGTGCTGGATGTTTCCGCTCGCCATCGCCTGCGGCAACAGTTTCGTGCTGAAACCGAGCGAGCGCGACCCGTCGGCATCGCTGTTCATGGCGCGCCTGCTGGCGCAAGCGGGCCTGCCGGCCGGGGTGTTCAACGTGGTGCAGGGCGACAAGGCGGCCGTGGACGCGCTGCTGACTCACCCGCAGGTGCGCGCGGTGAGCTTCGTGGGCTCCAGCGCCGTCGCGCATTACATCTACCGGCGCGGCGCGGAAGGCGGCAAGCGCGTACAGGCGCTCGGCGGCGCCAAGAATCACATGGTCGTGATGCCCGACGCGGACCTGGAGCAGGCGGTCGATGCGCTGATCGGCGCGGCGTACGGCTCGGCCGGCGAGCGCTGCATGGCCATTTCGGTGGCGGTCCTGGTGGGCGACAGCGCGGAAGCGCTCATGCCGAAGCTGGCCGAGCGCGCCCGGCAGCTGCGTATCGGCAACGGCATGCAGCCGGACACCGAGATGGGTCCGCTGATCAGCCGCCAGGCGCTGGAGCGCATTCGCGCTTATATAGACGAGGGCGTCGCGAGCGGCGCGCAGCTCGTGGTCGACGGCCGGCGGCAGGCCGGAACCGGCGCGGCCCTCACGGTTCCCGGCCACGAGCACGGTTTCTGGCTCGGCGCC
>VBNH01000131.1 GCA_005878095.1 Gammaproteobacteria bacterium
AGCTCACCCCTGCGAAGTCCAAGGGGCCCGACACCGCCGCGCTCGCCTCGCGCCTCAAGCGCCTGCGGGGCCCGTCACCGGATTACCCCGCGGCGGCGCTGACGCAGCACCTCGCGGGCAGCGTGGTTCTCGAGTACACGGTCGATACCAGCGGAGAGACGCGCGATATCCACGTGGTGGAAGCGACGCCCCCGGGAGTGTTCGACCAGGCGGCTATCAATGCCGTGAAGCACTGGCGTTACGCGCCGCCGCTCGCTGACGGCGCCGCCGTCGAGGTGCCGGTGAGGACCCGGATGCGCTTCGAGCTGCCCAAGCAGGACAGGAGATCTCAGGAATGACCCTCGCAGGCACAGAACGGCGCCGCCGCCAACTGATCACCGCCGGCCTGGGCACGGCGCTCACCCTGGTGATGGGCACGGTGCTCATCATGGGATTCAGGCTCGCTACGCACGTGCGCGCCAACATCGGCTCGCTGCAGACGGCGAGCACCCTGCAGACTTATCCGGAAGAGATCTCCCAGCAGCTGAACTCGTTGCGCGATCGGCTCGAGGTACGCGCGTATTCGGGCCAGGCGCTGGCCGACCTGCAGGGAACGGTCAAGCGCTTCGACCAGATGCTGAACGAGCTGGGTGTCTCGGCTGAATCCGACTCGCCGCAGCTGCACCGGGCGCTGCAGCTGTGGCATCAGTACGCTCCGGTGCTCGATCCGGTCCTCTCCTTCAACGCCCAGCCCTACGTGGACTCGGACACCACCGGCAGCTCACTGTCGCGCGAGGGACGCCAGTACTACGCCGAGGTCAAACGGGCGCAGCTGTTCGCGAGCGACAGCGCCGGACCGCTGCAGGCGCAGCTCGCGGCCCTGGCCGCGACACTGCAGCGCACCTGCTCGGACGCCGCGGCGCGGCTGCGCATACTGCTGCTGGCGGGTGTGCTCGCGGCGCTGGCGCTGGCCGGCGCGGCGGGCTACTTCCGGCTCACGCGCTCGAGCCATGAGCGCGCCGCGCGCGAGGCCCAGGAGCAGACGCGCGACATCCTCAAGACCGTGCATGAGGGCTTTTTCCTACTCGATGCTGACTACCGGATCGGCAGTGTCTGGTCGGAAGCGCTGACACGCATGTTCGGCCGCCGGGACTTCGCCGGCCTGTCGTTCGAGGAACTGCTCAAGGATCTGGTGGCGCCGGCGACACTCGCCACGGCCACCAAGTACATCAAGCTCCTGTGGGGCGATCGCGCCCACGAGAACCTGATGAGGAGCATCAACCCGCTGGGCCAGCTCGAGATCGTCATGGACAACGGGCACGGCGGCAAGGAGACCCGCTACCTGGAGTTCGACTTCCACCGCGTCATGGGACCGGAAGGCATCAAGCACGTGCTGTGCGCCGTCGGCGACATCACCTCCAGCGTGCTGCTCGCCCGCGAGCTGCAGGAGTCGCAGGAGAACGCCAACGCGCAGGTCGACATGATGCTCGGCATGCTGCACGTGGAACCGCTGCAGCTGATGGCATTCCTGGACAGCGCCGAGACCAGCCTGAACCTCGTCAACGGCATCCTCAGGGAGCCGGCGCGCAGCGACACGGAGTTCCGCAAGAAGCTCGGCGGACTGTTCCGCGAGCTGCACGGCATCAAGGGCGAGGCCTCGGCGCTCAACCTCAAGAGCGTCGCCAGCCGCGTCCACGCGCTTGAAGACATGGTGGCGGACTGCAAGAAGAAGCCCGAGCTGTCGGGCAACGATTTCCTGCCACTGGTTCTGAAGCTCGATGATCTGCTGGCGCATCTGCGCAGTGTGCGCGAGATGGGCGCGCGTCTCACGACGCTCAAGGAGACCGCCCCCGCCGCCGCGGCGGCCGTGGCTGCCGCAGCCCCGCACGGCTCCGCGGCCCTGCGCCAGTCCCGGCCGGTGGAGGATCTGTCCCGCGCGCTGCAGGCGATGGCCGAGCGGCTGGCGGAGGAGCACGCCAAGCGCTTCAGGCTGACGGTAGCGGGACTGACCGAGGTGCCGCCGTCGTATGCCGCGACCGTCAAGGACTGCCTCATCCAGATGCTGCGTAACGCGGCCGTGCACGGCATCGAGCCGCCCGAGGTGCGCCGGGCGCACACCAAGCAGGATGTCGGCGTCGTGAGCGTGCACTTCCGCAAGGTCAGCGAGGGCTACGAGCTGGTGTTCGAGGACGACGGGGCGGGCATCGCCGTCGAGGCGCTCAAGGCCGCCGCGCTGCGCCAGCGGCTGATCAGCGAGGACCAAGCCCACGGCATGGACACGCGCGCCGCCATGGCGCTGATCTTTCGTCCGGGCTTCTCCACCCAGGAGGACGTGTCCATGGATGCCGGCCGGGGGGTCGGCATGGACGTCGTGGCGCGCAGCGTGTACGCGCTCGGGGGCAGGATCGGCGTGAGCACCCACCCCGGCCGCTTCACCCGCTTCAAGATCCTGCTGCCGGCCGCCCGGGCGGTCAGCAGCGCGGTCGCCTGAGGGAGCGCGGGTGAGCGGCATGCGCAACCGCAACGCCAAGGCGCTGAACGGCAACGCTAAACGCTGCTTCAAGCTGATGATCGTCGATGACTCGAACCTCATGCGCCGGCGCATCGAGCGTTCGCAGCAGTTCGAGGGCCTGCAGCTGGTCGGCACCGCCGGCAACGGGCTGGACGCCCTCGAGCTGTTCAAGAGAACCGACCCGGACGTGGTGACCATGGATATCACCATGCCGCGCATGGACGGCATCGAGTGCATCGGTCAGCTCGTCGCGCTGAAGCCGGCGGTGCGGATCCTGGTCATTTCGGCGCTGGCGGACAAGGCGACGGCGGTGGAGGCGATGGAGCGGGGCGCGAACGGCTTCCTCGAGAAGCCCTTCACCGACCGGCAGCTGAACGAAGCCATCGCGGAACTCATGCGCTAGGGCCAACCGGGAAGCATCCCCATGCTGCACGAACAGGAGCTCAAGACCTTCGTCGAGGGGACGACGAACTTCTTCGAGGTCACCGCACAGCAGCCGGCCTCGATCGGCTCGCCATACCTGATGGAAGGCTCACCCTCGGTGCACGAGTACACCGGGGTCATCAACATCTCCGGCAAGCGCGAGGGGGCCGTGTACTTCACCGCCCCCAAGGCCATGCTCACCGTGCTGCTGATGAAGATGCAGGAGAACGACTTCAGCCACGAGACCATGCGCGATCTGGTCGGAGAGGTCGCCAACATGATCTCCGGCAACGTGCGCCGCGACTTCGGCCGCGACTTCGTGATCTCGGTGCCGAGCGTACTGTCGGGCGAGAAGCCGCAGATTCGCTACAAGCCGGGCATGCGCTCCTTCATCATCCCCATCAACTGGCGCAGCCACTCCGCCAAACTGATCGTCGCGCTCACCTGAGGGTGAGCGCCGCGGCCGGCGGCACGCCGCGCCCCGGAAACACGGGGAACTGTGACGGCCGCACTGTTGCCGCCGTGGACTTTCAAGCGTGATGGGGCCGATGCACGCCAGCGCGTTAGCCATCATCACCATGCGCCGCGAAGTCGCGGACCGCTACGTCCGCATGACCCGACTGTGGCTCGCGGCGCACCACGCCTACCGTCGCCTGCACGCCTCCCCGGTCAAGAATCTCACTGCACTGCGCGATGCCGCCCAGCGGCTCGAGCAGCTCGACCGTGGACGCGCGGCGCTGCGCTCGGATCTGAAGGCGCTCGCGGACTGAGAACTCACGGCGCTCAGCGCCGTCCGCCGCCCAATACCCGCGCCGGCAGCAGGATCAGTCATTGACGATCCTTTTGCGGCGCGCCTAGAGTCGCTGCGGGTCATTGTATGTTGAACGCACGCTTCCAACCGTCCCCCGCGCTGCATCCGCGCGACCGCGTGGCGGTCATCGCCCCGGCGAGCGCCTTCGATCGTCCCGCGTTCGAGGCGGGCCTGGCCCTCATCGGCGCCCGCTACCACGCCGGGTACGGCCCGGGAGTATTCGAGCGGCACCGCTACCTGGCGGGCGACGACGCGCGGCGCCTGGGGGAACTCACCGCCGCGCTGAGCGATCCTGAGGCCCGGGCGGTGTTCTGCGCCCGCGGCGGCTACGGCGCGATGCGTCTGCTGACGCGGCTGGCGCACCGCGGCCCCCCCGGCCCACCGAAGCTGCTGGTCGGCTTCTCCGATATCACGGCGCTGCACCTGTGGCTGCAGACCCTCGGCCGGATCAGCGTGCATGGACCGGTGCTCACCCAGCTGGGACGCCTGCCCCCTTCGACCTGCGAGCGCCTGTTCAGCGTGCTCGAATCCACCTCCCCGGCGCCGGCGTTGCAGGGCACGCTGACCTGCGTCGGCGGGGTGGCCGAAGGGCCGCTGCTGGGCGGGAACCTGTCGGTCGTGACGCGACTCATCGGCACGCCGTTCATGCCGGAGCTCGATGGCGCCATCCTGCTGCTCGAGGACCAGGGCGAGCGCCCCTACCGTCTCGACCGCATGTGGACGCACCTGCAGCTTGCCGGAGTATTCGACCGTGTGCGCGGGATCGTGCTCGGCTCGTTCACCGGCTGCGAGGAAAAGGACGCGCCTTACAGCAGCACCGAAGTGCTGCGCGAGCTGGCGCGCGCCACCGGCCTGCCCTGCGCCGCCGGCTTTCCCATCGGCCACGGCGAAGTCAACGAGCCGGTGCCGCTCGGTGTGCGCGTGCGCCTCGACGCCGACGCCCGCAGCCTGACCTTTCTGGAGGCGGCGGTCGCGCCCTAGGGCGTCAGGAGTTGGCGCCGCTCGCCGTGACGATGTGGCCGTCCTTCACCGGGATTCGCTTCCCGGGATCATGGTCCATGTGCACGCGATGCTCCTTGCCGTCGAGCCGGTACACCACCTCGTAGCCGTCCGGCACCTCGCTGCGGTCGTACACGGTGGCGCACTGCTGCTCGGTGCTGGTGTAGGTGTCTCCCTGCTGCACCTTCTGCTCAATCTTGTTGCCGGCATAGCCGCCGGCCGCCGCTCCGGCTACCGTGGCCAGGGCCTTGCCGCTGCCGCCGCCAATCTCGTGGCCAAGCAGGCCGCCCACCACGGCACCGACACCCGTGCCGAGCAGGCGATCCCGATCCTTCGCCGGCTTGGTGCGGGTCACCTGCACGTCGTGGCATTCCTGCCGGGGAGTCCTGAGCGTCTTGTGCTGGGCCGTGACGCTGAGCACCTCGGCGCCGCGCGAGCCGCTGACGACGCGATAGCCGCCGACCGCGCCGGCGGCCGTCACCACGATGGCGCCGATCACAAACCCGGTTACGGTTGACTTGTTCATAACGACTTCCTCCATGAGAACTGCCGCAGCGCATAGTAGGAGTACCGCGGCAATATTCAATGAGACCCGTCAGGGCCTGGAAAAATGCCGCTCTGTCGTCACCCGGCGACGCTGGCCTGACCCTCGGGAGGCGGCAGGGAGCGCCGCCTTGACACGGCTAGTCCAGGCGCCTGACCTGCAGCGCCGAGAATTCCCCGCCCGCGTCGCGCTCGATCTGGAACTCGATCGGGTGGCAACAGACCTCGCAATCCTCCACGTAGCCCGGCTCATCGGCGGTGAGGTCGACGCGCCTCTCCAGGCGCTCGCCGCAATACGGGCAACTCACCGCCACGAACTGCTCGGGCGCCACGCGCGCCGCTGCCGCGCCCGGCTCCCAGACCGGCTCGAGGCCATAGAGCCGATCGATGCTGTGCGCGTCGAGGCGCGTGATCCGCCGCCGCAGGCGCTGGAGTTCGGTGGCCTTGCGTCGCTTCATCGGTCTTCTCTCGCTTCATCATTGCGCGGGGGCGTGGCGAACTGCGATGCTGCACTCAACCGCCAAGCGAGGATACGACAATATGCCGATCGTCCGTGCCGGCGCAGTGCTGCTGTGCACCGCCGCCGCCACGACTCTGGCCGGGTGCGCCGGGAGCAGACTGTCGCCGGATGCGCCGGCGGGCGTCAACCTGGCAGGCGCCTGGAAGCTCAATCGCGCCGCCGGCGACGACCCGCAGAAAGTGCTGGACCGGATGCGCGCCGAGGCCTTCAGGCGCATGGAGCGACGGGTGACGGCCACAGCACGCCCGCAGGTGCGCGGCGGCGGCCCGCGCACCTCGCAACCCGACGAAGCGCCGCTCGAGGAAGACCCCGCCCCGGTGCGCGCCGCCCACGGCGCTGCTCGCCCGGATCCGCTGCTGCGATCGCCCATGGCTCATGTCCTGCTGATGAGCGTCGCCCGCGGCGATTTCCTCACCGTGCGGCAGAGACCCGGGCAGTTCGTGCTCGACTACGGTGCCTCGCAGCGCAGTTTCATCCCCGGCGCGCGCAGTGTCGTCTCGGCGGAGAGCGGGGTGGCGGACCAGACCTCCGGCTGGAAGGGCCGCGAGTACGTCATCGACGTGCGCGGGCAGTTGGGTCCGGACGTGACCGAGCGTTACGGCCTGTCGGCGGACGGCAAGCACCTGGTGGCGAAGTTGCACATCGCGACCGAAGAGCTGTCCGCGGTGGATCTCACCCGCGTGTACGACCCGACCGATGAAACCGCGCCGCGGCCGCTGCCGACCAACGACTGAGCCCTCGCGCCGCATGCGCCGTCCCGCCGGCTGCGAGTTCGGCCGCGCGCTGCGCGCCGCGGCGGGATGCGCATTGCTGCTGGCGGGCGCTGCGGCCGCGCGCGCCCAGCAGCCCGCTCCCACCGCTGATGCAGGCACGCCGAGCCCCGAGACGGAAATCGTGGTCGAGGGACGGCATGAGGGCCCGCGCATGTGGAGAGTGCGCAAGGGCGATCACACACTGTGGATCCTGGGCACGATCTCCCCGCTGCCGAAGAAAATGGTGTGGCAGCCCGATGCGGTGCAGGAGGTCCTGCGCAACACGCAGGAGGTGGTCCCGGCCTGGCCCAGCTACGGCATCGGCGCGAACCCCTTGACGGCGCTGCGCGTGTACATCGAGTGGCGGCGCCTGCAGAAGCCCCCGGATCACATGCCGCTGCGCCAGGCCCTGCCGCCGCCGCTGTACGCGCGCGTGGCCGCCCTCAAGGCGCGCTTCGACCCCAAGGACAGCAAGCTCGAGCAGATGCGTCCGATGCTCGCCGCGCGCCAGCTCCTCACCCGGGTATTGGATGCTTCGGGCCTGGCGCTGCAGAACGAGGTGCAGCAGTCGGTGCTCAGGCTCGCCCGGGAGCAGGACGTGCGCGTGCACCAGGACAGGCTGCGGATCGACGATCCGGTCAACGTGCTGAAGGACGTCGAAGCGGCGCCCCTGTCGGGCGAGATCGCGTGCCTCGACGCCGTGGTGACGCTGCTGGAGACGGACCTGGCTCGCATGCAGGCCCGGGCGCGCGCCTGGGCCCTCGGGGACGTCGACACCCTGCGCCGGCTGCCGCACGCCGACGACCGTACCGCCTGCGTCGCGGCGGTCTCCACCTCCGAGCGGGTGCGCAACCTCATCGCGCGCGCGCAGGATGACTGGCTGATCGCGGTGCAGGACAGTCTCGCGCGCAATCGCGGCACGCTCGCCGTGCAATCGATGGATCGGCTGCTGGGCGAGAACGGCGCGCTCGCCGCACTCAGGTCGAAAGGTTATCTCGTCGAAGGGCCGTGAGCCCGCGGCGCGCAGAGCGCGCCGCGTTCAGCTCCTGAGCGCGCAGCTCCAGGCGACTCCGAGCGAGGCGAGGGCGGCGGCGCCGGTCAGCCATTGCGGCACGCGGTCCAACGGGACCTGCAGGCGCGGCAGAGCGGCGGTGGCGCCCAGGAGCGAGCCGACCGCAAACCCCGCCACGTGCGCGACCAGATCCGTGCCTTCCCCGGCGGACCCGGTCCAGCCCAGCAGAATCACGCCGGCGATGAGCGGGCCCCAGCGTCGCGCCCAGCGCTGTGGCAGCTGGAAACGCTCGCGCCACGAGTACGCCGACATCGCCCCCAGGGCCGCAAACACCGCCGTCGAGGCGCCAACCGCCTGGTGCTCCGGCGGACCCAACAGGCCTTCGAGCAGGTTCGCGAGCGCCGCTCCCGTGACGGTGAGGAGCCAGGCCGTACCCGCGCCCATCTGCCGGGCCGCGAGGTAGCCGAACCACACCCCGGCGCACAGGTTCGCGGCGAGGTGCGGGCCATCCAGGTGCAGCGTGAGCGCGGTCCACGCGCGCCACCACTGACCGGCCTGCACCCGCTGCGCATCGAGCACGCCCAGATCGAAGGCATCGAGCCGCACGAGCCCGCTGGAAAGCGCCGCGGCCACCCCGATCAGCACCGCGACGTACAGCACGCAGCCCACCCAGGCGTACGGGTACACGCGCGGCGGCGGTGGCGGCGGTGGCGGCGCACGGTTCTCGGCTTCGTATTGCAGCAGGTGCCGAACCGCATTGGGCGCGTCCGGTCCCGGGACCTGCAGCAGGAATTCACTGTCCGCGTGCGCCACCAAGCCGCTCAGCCCCACCGCGGTCAGCACCAGCAACCGCTCGTCGCAGTCGCGCCGGCGCGGCGATCGGAACACGGTGGTCAGCTCTTCCAGATCAGCTCTCCTGCGTGCGCAGCCGCAGCGCCGCGAGCCCGCGGCGCACCAGATCCCCGAGCAACTCGTAGAGCGCGGCGCTGGAGCGGCCCAGCGCCGTGGGACCGGGCAGGTAGCGCAGCAGCCCGCTCTCGCGCGGCGCCCACACACCCACCGGTGCCGGTACCACGGTGATTCCGGCGCTCGCAAACTCGTGCAACGCACGCCACGCGTGGGCGCTGCTGGTCACCAGCAGGATGCGCGACACACCCGCGGCCTTGAGCAGCCGCGAGGAGAACTGCGCGTTCTGAAAGGTATCGCGCGAGCGCTCCTCGACCCAGCGCACCTGGATGCCAAAGTCGCGCGCCAGCGAGACCCGCATGGCGAGCGCCTCGGGGGCGGTGCCGGAGACCAGCACCGGCAGCGCCGTGCGATGCGCGAGGAATGCCCCGTAGGCGATGCGCTCGAGGAGCACGGGCCCCGGCGCGGGTTCCCCGCCATACTCGGGCGCGGCGAGGCGCTCATCGCCACCGCCGAGAATGACGATCGCCTGCGCCTGCGGCGCTCGGGTGAGATCGAGCGCCGGCTCGCGTTCGGCCACCCCCGCCAGCGCATCGGCCACCAGCGGCGTCGCCAGCAGCCACAGCGAGGCGAGGCCCGCGCCGAGCAGCAGCCAGCCGGCCCTGCGGGTGCCCGCCGCGCAGCGCGACCGCAGCAGCCAGGCGCCGGCGGCCGCGATCAGCAGCGGGCCCCCGGGCGGGAGCAGCAGCGTATGCAACAGCTCTTTCAGCGTGATGAACATACGGCGGGCGCGGCAGCGCTCACAGGCGGATCTGCTGCCAGGCCCGGGAGCGCCAGCGCAGGAACAGCGTGCTCCCCAGCACCATGACGTAGATGAGGACCGCGACCCAGCCGCCGACCGCGCCCCAGCCGAATTGCGGCAGGAAGTGCACCCAGCCCTGTCGGGGGGCGAACGTGAAGGCGTGCGCCAGCGGCACGAACAGCAGCAGCGACACCGACAGCACCAGCACCGCCGGAATCCTGACATCGCCCGCGCCGCGCAGGCACATGCTGCTGCCCATGTTCAGGCCGTCGAAGAACTGGTAACCGGCCGCCAGCCACAGCAGCTGCATGCCGAGCGCAACCGCGCTCGCCGCCTCGGCATCGTGCGAGCCGGTGAAAAACGGTAGCACCCACGGACCACCGAGCGCAATCAGCACGCCGATGCCGCCCATGTAGAGCGCCGCGAGCAGGATCACGCGGTTGCCGACCCGCAGCGCCCAGCCGCGCGCGCCGGCGCCGATGGATTGCCCGACCAGCGTCGTGCCCGCGGACGCGATACCGAATCCGGGCATGTAGGCGAGTGAAGTCAGGATCACCACCATCTGCGTGGCGGCGCCGCCCGCGGTGCCGAGCCGCGTCTGCATCATCTGGAAGGTGGCGAACCCCAGCAGGTCCGCCGCCGGCGACAGCCCCATCGGGACCCCGAGGCGCAGCTGCTGCATGAGCGCGCCGCCGTGCGGCCGCCACGTCAGGTGCGCGCGGTAGCGTCGTCGATAGTGCGAGCGCAGAAAAATCGCCAGCGCGAACAGCAGTCCCGCCAGCTGCGCGACGTTCGTGGCCCAGGCGGAGCCGGCGATGCCCCACCCGAGGCGGAAGATGAACAGCTGGTTCAAGAGCGCATTGGCGACCGTGGTCACGACGGTGATCAGGAGCGTCACCCGCGGCCGCCCGATGCCGTTGAAGAATCCGAACATGGCCCACCCCGCCGCTCCGACGCAGGCGCCGCCGACACGCGGAAACCAGAACGCGGAGGCGAGCTGCTCGACCTGCGGATCGAACCCGAAGGGCGCAAGAATCAGGTGGCGCGCGGCACCCACCAGCACGAACAGCGGCGCCGCACAGGCCATCGCCCATAGCGCGGTCCATACCGCCTGGCCGGCGCGCCGATAGCGGCGCGCACCGAAATTCTGCGCCACCAGCGTCTGCACCGCGGTGCCGGCGCCGCCCAACACCAGCACCACCACGATCACCAGCCACTGCACCGCACCGACCGCCGCAAGCGCCTTGGTGGAAATGCGTCCCATGAACCACATGTCGGTGAGGTTGAGGACGATCTGCACCGTGCTGTTCGCCATCAGCGGCAGGGCGAGCGCCAGCACCGCACGCTGATCCACGTGCGCGCGACCGGCGGCGTCGAGGCGCTGCGCCGGCAACTGCAGCGCGCGGCTCAAGGAATCCATGGCAACATCCTGCGTAATCGGTCATTCTCGCACACTGCTCCGCTGGAGAATGACACCATGGCAACACGCAGCCACAGTGCCGCCGCGCGCACGCGCAGCGCCGCGCGCACGCGCAGCGCCACCGGACGCTCCGCGCGCCGTGGGCGGCTCGCGCCGGGTAAGCAGGCGCGCGGGCTCGACGCGGCGCAGGTCGCCATCGCGATCGACAGTCCGGCGGTCGCGCCGCTCGCGGCGCTGGTGCGCGAGGCGGGCGGCGCTCCCATCGGCGCATACCACGAGCCCCTCGGAGGTCGCACCCTGTTGCTGGCGAGCCTGCCGCTGACTGCGCTGCAGCCCACGCCCTTTCAGCGCGACCTCTCACCCACGCACGCCAAGCGTCTGGCCGCGAAGATCGACGAGACGGCCGCGTTCCTCGATCCGCTCATCGTGGTGCGCGGCGAGGACGGGCGCCTGTGGACACCCAACGGCCGCCACCGCCTGGCCGCGGGCAAGGTGCTCGGGCTGAAGCAGATCACGGCGCTGATCTCGCCCGACGAATCGCTTGCCTACCGCATACTCGCTCTCAACACCGAGAAGGCTCACAACCTCAAGGACCGCAGCCTCGAGGTCATCCGCATGGCGCGCAACCTCGTCAAGCGCCGCGGGCGCGAGCGCGAGGGCGCTTTTGCCGCCGAGTTCGAGGCGCCCGAACTGCTGACGCTCGGCATCGTCTACGAGAAGTCGCCGCGCTTTGCGGGCGGCGCCTACAGCGCCTTCCTCAAGAAGGTCGATCGCTTCAGCGAGCGCACGCTCGCGGCGAGCCTGCCGCAACGCGAGGACTACGGCGCGCGCCTCGGTGAAATCGACGCCCGCGTCAAGGGGATCATCGCCGCCCTGCAGGCGCGCGGCTTCAAGTCCCCGTATCTGCGCAACTACGTCGTCGCCCGCATCAACCCGGTGCGCTTCCACAAGGCGAAGAAGGGCGACACGGCCCCGCCGATGCCGCTCGCCCAGGCGCTCACCCGCATGGCCGCCGCCGCCCGCAATTTCAACCTCGGCTCGGTATCGAACTCCGAGCTTGCCTGGGTGGCGGTGGGCGCCGGTGCGGGGGATCAGGGCAGCGGCTGAAGCTCGCCATCGTCCTCGTAGGTGAGTCCGTAGCCGTAAGGAAACAGCCGCGGCTCGCCGGAACCCACGGCCGGCAGGCGCGCGGAACGGGGCCAGGAGAACGGCAGCTTGCCGCGAAAGTCGTGGCGCACCGAGCCGTCCGCCGCGCGGAACAGCACATCGGCGACGCCCTCGCCCTCGGGTCCCGGGAGCCAGGCGGCCACGAAGCTGTCGGCGGCGTCGAGCTCGGCGTTGACCCATAGCGGACGGCCGGAGAGCAGCACCGCGACCACCGGCACCTGCGCGGCGCGCAGGCGGCGCACCAGCGCGGGATTCTGCGAGTAACTCTCGTAGGTGCGTCCCCAGCGAGGATCACGCGCCGCGGCGGTAGTGGGGGAAAACGCCCAGTCGAGCCCGGTCACCCGCACCTCGAGCGCGGTGATCTGCCCGATGCGGCGGATGAGCTGCGGTCGCGCGCCGCTCCCAGCCCGATGTTGTGCGGAAATATCGTGGCTCCCGGGATGTTGTTGTGCCCGTGCACCGCATCCGCCCCCCACAGCGCGGGGATGCCGGCGGACCCGGGCGCGCCGAGCGAGGCGTCATAGAACCGGTCGGCAAGCGTGAGCCACTCACGGGGTGGAGCGAGCTTATCGCCGTGGGGCGAGGAATTGCCGCCGTTCAGAATGGATCCGAGGGGATAGTGACGCAGGTCATCGGGAGTGATGCTGTCGATATCGGCCTGGATGAGCTGACCGACCTTCTGCTCGGGCCT
>VBNH01000015.1 GCA_005878095.1 Gammaproteobacteria bacterium
ATGCTTCGCAATCCGACGAAGCACCACAACCCTCTCTTTGCCGGGCAACGCGTACGCGCGGCAGGTGTCGTCGTTCAGCTCGTGGGGCTAAAACCGCAAGCGATCCTGCAGATGACGTTTCATATGCTCGCCTTTGACCAATCGGGGCGCTTCGATAGCGAAGCATTTCAGCGTCAGGAATCGAGCCGCTCGGAAGTGGCCCTAGCGCCGGTGCTCAGCGCGTTCACGGCTGAGGCCGATGTAGGCGTCGTCGATGCCAGCACTCGGTTTACGGCACGGGGAGGGTGTTGGGCTCCGTCAAAAGCCCAGGTACGCGCAATGAATGACGCCGCGCTGGCTCGAGTGAAGTGTCCGCGATTATGAGTCTCACCGGCCACGCCGCTGCGACCAAAATCGGTCAAGGGTCCATAGCATCGGGTCGCGGCCGGTCTCGGGGCGGCGTCATTGGGGATTTTGCAAATAGCCGGAATCCGTGCGGGAGATTTGCGGGACTCCACGGTGCTTTTGGGTGCCCATCCGTGCCCGACGATCGCAACGGCCGTCCAGCCCGGTATGTTTAGGTCAACCAAAATCAATCAGTTACGATCTTGCTCGCGTTCTGGGGCTCGAGGTCTACTCGGCGTGTTCGCGTTCGCAATGCGAAGGTCGAGGGTTCGATCCCCTTCCGCTCCATTCCCCCACCTTCTATGGCTGTTCACGAGCTTCTACGCCCGTCCACGACGGGCCTGTGCGGTGAGCGCGGAAGTATGACTAGCGAGGAAGCGAAGGCCGCAGCCGCGCGCCGTACCATCTTGTTTTGTTTTCTGGTGGCCCTCTGTGAGGGACTCGATCTGCAGGCGGCAGGCGTGGCGGCCGGAGGCCTAAGCCGCGAGTTCCTGCCGACAGCGGGCCAGAAAGGCCTATTCTTCAGCGCCAGCACCTTCGGACTGTCCATCGGTGCGGTGATTGGCGGCTGGCTTGCCGACCGAATTGGACGCAAGAAAGTGCTGATTGCAGCCATCGGCGCGTTCGGACTCTTCTCGCTCTTGACGATATTCGCCTGGGACATGCAATCGCTGACGATTGCACGGCTGCTGACTGGGCTCGGCCTCGGCGGCGCGCTTCCGAACCTGGTTGCCGTCGCGGCCGAGACGAGTGTCGGGGCCAACCGCAACGCCAGCATCGCAACGATGTACATCGGTATGCCACTCGGCGGTGCCGTGGCGAGTCTCATCATCCTCGTGACCGCGGCGGCGAACTGGCGCTCCGTGTTTGTTTCCGGTGGCATCGCACCGCTCGTCATCGTTCCCTTCATGGCTGCGTTCATGCCAGAGCCCCCCGGCGCCCTTACTGTGCGGCGCAGCCGGCGGGTGAACACGCCACCCGCGAGCGCGTTGCGAGAGCTATTTGGGCGCGAACGCATTGCGGGAACACTGCTGCTTTGGATGTCATTCTTTCTCGCGCTCTTGATCCTCTATTTGCTTCTCAACTGGTTGCCAACGCTGCTCGAGGGGCGGGGTATGTCGAGGGGGCAGGCCGCCGGTGCGCAGATTGGTTTCAATCTTGGCGGGGCGGCATGCGCCCTGCTCGTTGGTACGCTGCTCGATACCCAGCTGCGGCGCGTCAGCATCGTTGCGACGTTCGTAACGCTGACGCTAGCGCTTCTGGCGCTCGGGAAGGGACCGGCGCAATCCGGGTTCGTCATCTCCTTGACCCTACTCTTGGGCGGGAGTGTGCTGGCCGCGCAGACCATCCTTTATGCAGTCGCGGCGGATTCTCACTCGGCCGCGAACCGGGGCACGGGTGTCGGCGCTGCCGTGGCAGTGGGTCGTGTCGGATCGATCGCGGGACCGCTCGTTGCTGCGCTGCTTATTGGGACAGGACGTACTCCGTCTCAGGTTCTGACGGGCATCCTGCCGGTCGTTATTGCGTGTGCGATCGGCGTCGCGATATTGGGCTGGCGAGCGAAGCAACCGGATGCGTAGCGCCCCGCTAGCGAAGCCGCAGGCGCTCAAAAGCCGTCAAATGTGCCCCGGCCATGCGCTCGACGCCATCAGTGCTGCGGTCGCGCGCACCACTTCTATATCCGCCATTCGTCCGACTCGTCAGTAAACAGGCTCGACACGATATCGCGGAGCCACCTGTTCTTCGCATCGCGCTGGAAGTTTCGATGCCAATGCATTTTGAGATCGATCTTCGGCGTGCGCATGGGAGGCTGAGCGATGCGGATGTTCATGTTCACGCTCTTGACGAACACGCTGACGGCATGTGGCACCGTCACGATGAGGTCGGATTGCGAAATGATGAAAGGAATGCTCATGAAGTGCGGCGTCCTCAAGACCACGCGCCTATGGATCTTCTTCGACTTCAGGTAACGCTCGAATATTTCGTACGTGCGTCCCGCACCGTACACGACAGCATGCTCGACACTCAGGAACTGGGACATCGAGAGCGTGCTCGCGGTGATCGGATGATTCGCTCGCAATAGGCACACGAAGTGATGAAAGAAGAGGTGCTTCTCCGCAAATGACTTCTCCCGCAGGTCGGGGAAGTAGCCCACCGCCAGGTCGACCTCTCCGGTCTCGAGCCCTCGCTCGGTCTGGGCTGCGCTCGCAGCGACCGAACGAACCGAGGCGCGCGGAGCGAGTTGCCGGATGCGACGCAAGATCTTTGGCATGAAGACGATTTCTCCCAGGTCTGACATCGCAAGCGTGAACGTACGTGCCGTGGTGCTGGCATTGAACACGGGCTCCGACGTGAATGTACCATCGACGCGCGACAGAGCCTCGCGCACGGGTTCGATCAACCCACGCATCCGTGCAGTCGGCTGCATGCCGTGACCCACGCGATGGAACAATGGATCGCCGTACGTCAGTCGGAGTTTGGCGAGGGCAGTGCTGATGGCGGATTGGCTCATGCCGAGATGCTCTGCTGCCGCAGTGACGCTGCCGTGCTCATAGACCGTCACTAGCACCGGCAAGAGATTGAGGTCGAAGGATCGCGTCATGTCCAACTATCAGTCGCAGTGATAATCAATATCTGAACCGCGCGATTGAAGATACAGCGTTCTTTACCTACCGTCACGAGCCGCGACGGCGCCGCGCGCAGCGCCCGGGCCCGGTAGCCTGGCCGGCGAGAACACGAGGCAAGGGCGCTGTTGCGAGAACAACTTTCCGGTTAGGGGGCATTCACATGCGTGCCGGACTGAATTTGTTGTCGGGCCGCGGCCTCGTGCTGGGCGGGCTTCTTGCCCTGATCGGCGCGGAAGCCGTGGCCCAGGAAGCAGAAGGGCAAGCGGCTGTATTGGAGGAGGTCACCGTCACTGCGCGCAAGGTCCGGGAGAACCTGCAGGACACGCCGGTCGCCATTACGGCTATGAGCGGCGATGCACTCGAGCAACGCCAGGTATTTCAGACGGACAAGCTCACGCAGGTCGTTCCCAATCTGCAGTTCGGAACCAACGCGCCGCTCGCCGGAAACAACGCCTCATCCCAGGTCTTCATCCGCGGCATCGGCCAGACCGATCCGACTTCGACCGTAGATCCGGGCGTCGGCCTGTATATCGATGATGTCTACATCGGCTCCGCCGTCGGAGCCCGGATGGACCTGCGAGACATCAACAACGTGCAGGCGTTGCGCGGGCCTCAGGGCACGCTGTTTGGTCGTAACACGATCGGTGGCGCGATACTGATGTCGACGACCGATCCGGGCGACAAGTTCGGCGGAGCAGTCCGCGGCGGGTTCGGGTCCGACAAGCTGTTCGATGGCTTTCTGGCGCTGAATACGCCGTTGTCCGACACTTTGAAGGCTCGCTTCACTGCGGGTCGCCGCAAGCAGGACGGCTACGTCACTCGTACCGACGGCACGGATCTCGGCGACACCAACACCTACACGCTGACCAGCAAATTCATCTGGAAGCCGACCGAGAAGCTCGAGGCTCGCTGGCTGGCCGACTATTCGCATGCAGGCGAACACGGAAGCCCGCTCGTGTTCGCGAGCATCAATACGGCGGCGACGTTTCCGCGCGTGGCTAGTGCCGCCGCCGGTTGTCCCGGCTTCAACGGCAATTTCCGAACGCTGCCGGCGGTTCCAAACATTCCGGATGACCGATGCGCCAACAACTTTCAGAACCGCGGCCCATTTCACAACAATGGCACGACACCGCTGACCAGCCAGCTCGAGGGCTGGGGCTCATCACTCAACGTCGGCTACAACTTCACCGACTTCACGGCGCTCAAGTTCATCACGGCATACCGGCGACTGAGCTGGCTGGGCAATCGTGACGCGGACAATACCCCGCTCACGATCCTCAACACCTTCTATAACGTGAAAGGCTGGCAATCCAGCCAGGAGCTGCAGCTCACGTACCAGCGAAAGCCGGTCACCGGTGTCGTTGGGGTGTACTACTTCCAGCAGAAATCGCACGATATCGTGACCGTGGAGCTGCATCCGCCACCCGGGATTGACCGCGACAGCGACAACAACGACGTGGACAATTCGAGTTGGGCGCTCTTCACGCAATGGACCTACAACTTCAACGAGAAGCTCGGGGTCACCGCCGGCGGCCGTTACACCGAGGACCGCAAAGGCTCATTCCCCGACCAGTTCCTTTACTCGGCGCCCACGGTCAAGCAGGTGCCGATGCGGTGGTATCGGGACAAGTTCAGCTCCTTCACTCCTTCCGCCTCGATCAGTTATCGGTGGGTCGAGCAGGCCATGACGTATGTGAGTTACAGCGAAGGCTTCAAGGGCGGCGGCTGGAACAGCCACTTCAACTCCGTTCTCACCCCCGCGCAGC
>VBNH01000049.1 GCA_005878095.1 Gammaproteobacteria bacterium
CGAGGAGCGCGGCAACGTCGGCAACCTGCTGGGCGACGTTCCATTCGGCACCTTCGCCCAGATGCTGGGCGGTTACGGCGAGGAGGTGCGCGACCCGGCGCAAATCGCGCCGGCGCTCAAGCGGGCGCGTGAGTCGGTGCAGAAGTCGCGTCGCTCGGCGGTCATCAATATCTGGGTGGACCCGCGCGAGTACGCCCCCGGGACCAAGAACCAGACCATGTACAAGTAACGCGCGGCAGGGAATACGCGAATGTCAAAGGCACTGGACGGCGTGCGTATTCTCGACTTCACGCACGTTCAATCGGGACCCACCTGCACCCAGCTGCTCGCCTGGCTGGGCGCAGACGTCATCAAGGTGGAGAGGGCCGGCGCCGGGGACATCACCCGCGAGCAGCTGCGCGACATCCCCGACGTGGACAGTCTGTACTTCACCATGTTGAACCACAACAAGCGCTCCATCACCCTCGACGCCAAGAACCCCAAGGGCAAGCAGGTTCTGGAGCGCCTGGTGAAGCGCTGTGACGTACTGGTGGAGAACTTCGCTCCGGGCGCGCTCGATCGCATGGGGTTCACCTGGGAGCGGATCCAGGAACTGAACCCGCGCATGATTGTCGCATCCGTCAAGGGCTTCGGTCCGGGCCCGTACGAGGACTGCAAGGTCTATGAGAACGTCGCGCAGTGTGCCGGCGGCTCGGCTTCGACCACCGGCTTCGACGACGGCCCGCCGCTCGTCACCGGCGCGCAGATCGGCGACAGCGGCACCGGATTGCATCTCGCCTTAGGCGTCGTGGCCGCGTTGTATCAGCGCATGAGCACGGGGCGCGGACAGAAGGTGCTCGCCGCGATGCAGGACGGGGTGTTGAACCTCTGTCGCGTCAAGTTGCGCGACCAACAGCGTCTGGCCCGCACCGGCGTCATGGAGGAATACCCCCAGTACCCGCACGGCCGGTTCGGCTCGGCGGTACCGCGCGCGGGCAACGCCTCCGGCGGCGGACAGCCGGGCTGGATTCTCAAATGCAAGGGCTGGGAGAAGGATCCCAACGCTTACCTGTACTTCATCGCCCAGGCGCCGGTGTGGAAGGAGATCTGCAAGGTGATCGGCAAGGAAGAGTGGATCACCGATCCGGACTACGCCACGCCCAATGCGCGCCTGCCGCGCCTGATGCAGGTGTTTGCCACGGTCGAGGCCTGGACGATGACCAAAACCAAGTTCGAGGCCATGGCGGAACTCAACCAGCACGACATTCCGTGCGGCCCGATTCTGTCGATGGAGGAACTGGCCGCGGAGCCCTCACTGCGCGCCACCGGCACCATCGTCGAGGTCGATCATCCCAAGCGCGGCAAGTACCTGACGGTGGGCAATCCGATCAAGATGTCCGACAGCGTCACCGAGGTCAGGCGCTCCCCGCTCCTCGGTGAGCACACGCACGAGGTGCTCACCGAGCTCGGCCTGAGCGACTCCGAGATCAGGGCGCTGCGAGCCGAAAAGGTTATTTGAGCCGGCACGGCGCCGCGGGTCGCCGCGGCGCTGCCGATGTAAGCGGGAGAGAGAATGGCACACGACAAGAGCGCGGTCCGCAAGATCCTCGACCAGGCCAAGGCCGCAGGCCGCAGCGCACTGACTGCGCCGGAAGCGAAGGGCATGGTTGAGGCCTACAGCATCGCGGTGCCGAAAGAAGGCGTGGCGAGCACCGCGGCTGAAGCGGCAAAACTCGCCACCCGGATCGGCTACCCGGTGGTCATGAAGATCGTCTCACCGCAGATCCTGCACAAGACGGAAGCCGGCGGCGTGGTGGTCGGCGTCAAGAGCGCGGAAGCTGCGCAGCAGGCCTTCGCCACGATCGTCGACAACGCGCGTCGCTACGATGCCGGGGCCACCATCGACGGCGTGCAGATCCAACAGATGCTGTCGGGCGGCCAGGAGGTGATCATCGGCGCAGTGACCGATCCGGCCTTCGGCAAGCTCGTGGCCTTTGGCCTCGGCGGCATCCTGGTGGAAGTCCTCAAGGACATCACGTTCCGTCTGGCGCCGGCGACGCGCGCTGACGCCCTGTCGATGCTCGACGGCATTGCGGCGGCGGAGATACTGCGCGGGATTCGCGGCGCACCGCCCGTGGACCGCGAGTCACTCGCCACCATGATCGGCAACGTCTCGCAGCTGGTGGCGGACTTCCCGGAAGTCTCGGAGCTCGACCTCAATCCCGTGTTCGCGACCCCCCAGGGCGCCACCGCGGCCGACGTGCGCGTGGTGCTGGACTTCAAGCCGCCGGTGGCGCGTTACCGGCCGAGCCAGGAGGTGATCGTCCGGCAGATGAACCGGATCATGAAGCCGGACGCGGTGGCGGTGATCGGCGCCTCGGCCGAGAACGGCAAGATCGGCAATTCGATCATGAAGAATCTCATCAACGGCGGCTATCAGGGCGCGATCTACCCGATCCACCCGAACGCCACCGAGATCCTCGGCAAGAAAGCCTACAAGAGTGTCAAAGACGTGCCCGGAGTCATCGATGTGGCGGTGTTCGCCATACCGGCCAAGTTCGTCGCGCAAGCGCTCATCGAAGTGGGCGAGAAGAAGATTCCGGGCGCGGTGCTGATCCCTTCAGGATTCGCCGAGACCGGCAACGTCGCCGGCCAGGAAGAGGTCGTGTCGGTGGCGCGCAAGTACGACATCCGCCTCATGGGCCCCAACATCTACGGCTTCTACTACACGCCGAAGAATCTCTGCGCCACCTTCTGCACGGCCTATGACTTCAAGGGCGTGACGGCGCTTTCCTCGCAGTCGGGCGGCATCGGCATGGCGATCATCGGCTTCTCGCGCTCGGCGAAGATGGGGGTGTCGGCGATCGTGGGCCTCGGCAACAAGTCCGACATCGACGAGGACGATCTGCTGACGTTTTTCGAGCAGGACGACAACACGCAGATCATCGCCCAGCACCTGGAGGATCTGAAGGACGGTCGCGCGTTCGCCGAAGTCGCCAGGCGGGTCGCGAAAAAGAAGCCGGTGGTGGTTCTCAAGGCCGGCCGCACCAGCGCCGGCGCGCGCGCCGCCAGCTCGCACACCGCCGCGCTGGCCGGCAACGACAAGATCTACGACGACGTCTTCCGCCAGGCCGGCGTCATCCGTGCGGGTTCGCTCCGTGAGCTGCTCGATTTCGCGCGCGCCATACCGGTGTTGCCGACACCCAAGGGCAACAACGTGGTGATCATTACCGGCGCCGGGGGCTCCGGTGTGCTGCTCTCGGACGCCTGTGTGGACAACGGGCTCTCGCTGATGGCGATGCCTCCCGACCTGGATGCGGCTTTCCGCAAATTCATCCCCCCCTTCGGCGCGGCCGGTAATCCGGTGGACATCACCGGCGGTGAGCCGCCGACCACCTACCAGAACACCGTGCGCTTGGGGTTGGAGGATTCGCGTATCCACGCGCTCGTCCTCGGCTACTGGCACACCATCATCACCCCACCCATGGTGTTTGCGCGGCTCATGGCGCAGGTGGTGGAGGAAATGCGCGCCAAGGGCTTCGTGAAGCCCGTGGTCGCCTCGCTCGCGGGCGATGTCGAGGTGGAGGAAGCGGCGGAGTTTCTGTATCAGCACGGCATCCCCGCCTACGCCTACTCGACGGAGATTCCGGTCGCCGTGCTGGGAGCGAAGTATCGCTGGGCGCGCGGCGCCGGGCTCATCCCGCCGCTAGAGTCGCGCCGCACTTAAGGGTAAGGGGAGACTTAAGGGGTAAGGGAAGACCGCGACAGCCGCGTGCCGGAGAACAGCAGGGGAGCTCGCGCCGCGATCACCGGCGCGAGTCGCATGGTTGAGTCATACCAACAACACCACGCTCGAGGAGGATCTCGCAATGCCCACCACCAAGGCGCCCACAGTCCTATCCCGCTGATTGTGAAGCGAGTCTATCCGGCTTTGCGAGGATCGAGTCCTCTGTGCTCGATCTCAGCGACTGACTCTTTGACCAGCAGAATGAAGAAACGACGATAGTAAATCTAGAAGGAGAACAGGTATGACGTTCCAGAAGACATCGGTAGCGATTGCAGTCTCTCTTGCGCTCGGCTGTGTGGGTAATGCGCACGCAGATCAGGCGTCGGACATGCAGGCAAAGTTGGACGCGTTGCAAAAGGAAATTCAGGAATTGCAGGCGCAAATCGGCGCGCTCCGGAAAAAGCAGGAGCAAGCTGCGCCTGCGGCTGCCGCGGCTGCCGCCAAGGCTCCCGCCAATGAGGTGAAAGCCGGCAAGGAACTGGTCTTCAAAGTCGGCGGCGGCGAGGTCCAGCTTTACGGCCACGCTGATGTGTCTTTGGATGATCAGACCAATGGCATGACCGGCTTCATCCACAATGGTTTGCCAGTCACGGGTCACAATGGCTGGGTTCCTGATGTCTCCAGCAACCTGTCGTTCTTCGGGGTTCGTGGTAACCGTGCCGTCAGCGACGATTTGAAAGGGGTTTTCCAGTTTGAAACGGAAATTTCCTATGCCGCCACGCCGGGTGCATCGGATCAGGCCACAGACACAACGGCACAGAAGTTCGAACTCGGATCGCGCAATAGCTTTGTCGGACTTCAGAGTGAGGAATATGGTGCCATCAAGCTTGGCAAAACCGATACGCCATACAAAACCGCTACCGCCCGCCTGGACCCCTTTGCCAGTACACCGGGTGATTACAATGCCATCATGGGAAATAGCGGCGGTGATAATCGAACCGAATTCGACTTTCGCGCGCCTCATTCTGTCTGGTACGAGTCGCCAAATATGCAGGGCGTGCATGCCAATTTCCTGGTTTCACCCGGCCAGAATCGCAGTACAGATACCGGACTGTATGCCCAGGGCGAACCGGATTGCAGCGGCGGTAATTCGACTGGAGGCTTGAACGGCAATGCCGGTCAACCCACTTCCTGTGAAGATGGGTCTTTCTATACTCTTTACAGTGTTGATGTCACCTATGACTCGGGCCCGCTTTATGCCACCGTTGCGTACGAGCTCCATAAAGATGTAAATCGCATAGGCGACGAGATAGTTCCAGGCACCATCGGAATCCGTGATGAAAGCGCCTATAAGCTGGGCGTGCAATATACGTTTCCGACCAAAACGACTCTCGACTTCATCGTCGAAAGATTGCAGCGGAATGCCATCACCGACAGCCTGGATGAACGCACCCGCACCAGTACCTGGCTGGCGCTTACTCAAGCTCTGACGCCCTTCGATGACCTGAACCTTGGCTGGGCACACGCTGGCAGGACACCGGGGCAGCCGGTGGAAGGAGTAAACGACAAATTCGGTAATCCTGCGCCGGCCGGTTCCTCGAACAACGAGGCCAACCTGTATACCATCGGCATCAAACACCGCTTCGTAGACAAGCGGACCACCGCATATCTGACGTATTCAAGCTTGGTCAACGGCTACTGGGCGCATTTCTCCCTGGGTGCGGGTGGCCACGGTCTGCCCACTAGAAACTATGTCGGTGACAAATTTGTCGGAGGCTGCCAGACAGGAGGTAATTGCGGTCCACCGTTTGCTGGAAATAACGCCGAAGCAGTCTCTTTTGGTCTGACTTACGATTTTTGACCCGGTTGAGACACATGCGAAAAGGCGCCCGCGGGCGCCTTTTTGTCCCTCGCCGTGACGACGAGGCCGTGACGACGAGTATTTGATGGCGTGATCGCGTGCCAATGGCGCATTGCGAATGTTGCACGTTCACCAGAGCTTCTCGCCGCTGGCGATACGCTCCTGCATCTCCACCTGGAATGCCGGCGGGCCGAAGGCGAACCAGTCCTCATCCATGCGATAGAGCAACAGGCGCTTGTGTTGCGACGCGAAATTCCTGAACCATTCTATAGTCCTGTCATCTGGTCCATCGCCGACTGGTACGGCAACATCAACATCCTGACCGTTCCACTTGCACTGTGCAGGGAGGAAGATGACTTTGGCCTTATCGGGGCGGAGCCACTCTGGTAATGGACTTGTTGGCATGAGCCAACCACAGAAGAACCGCTGGCACGGGTCGAGTGGCCGCCGTTCATAGATCAAACAGTTGTGGCCGGAACTGTGGGGGCACGGGTGGCCGGGGTAAACCTCGACGCCGTAGACATTGATCTTAAGCCACCCATCGCAGCAGGCCGTGCACTCACCGCACCGGCGGCTCGATGCTGCCGCTCCTGTTAACCGCACCGCAACACCTCAGTTGGCTTGCGCTTCGCCGCGCGCAGGAACTTCTCGCAGTCCTCCAGGCGCGGGCAACGGCACTGAAAGCTCGTCTCCAGGAGTGACTTCATCCGCCGTGCCCGGTCCATCAGGGCGTCGACCTCCTCGAGTTTGCGCGCGGCCAGCGCGCGCCAGCGCGCCGCCGGCGGCGTCTGCTCGGAAAAGCCGGTCAGGAAGAGCCGGGTCTCGCCGATGGTGAAGCCCGCCTCGAGCGCGAGTCGGATGAGAGAGATCCGCCCGAAGACCGCCTCGGTGTAGCGGCGCTGCCTGGATCTGCGCGGTGGCGCCGGCAGCAGGCCGGCTCTTTCGTAGTACCGCAGTGCCGAGGCCGTCAGGCCCGCCTGGCGCGCCACTTCCCCGATCGAGAGCTCTTTCATTTCATGTTCCGCCCGCTTGACTTCAAGTGCACTTTAACTCGTAGAGTGTCCCAACAGAAGGGGCGCGCCGCCCTTAAGGAGACGCAACATGGCTGAGATCAGGAGCGCCAGTCTGCTGCTGGCGGTGTTGTCCTGGCTGGGATCGATCCCGGGGCAAGCCGCCGCTGTGGTTCCGGACTATATTGCGAGCGCAATCGCAGATCCCGCCCGGCCGCCGCAGCACGTTGCGCGCGATGCGGATCGCCAGCCGGGCGCGCTGCTGGCATTTGCAGGCGTAAAGCCCGGCGATCGGGTCGCGGATTTCATGTCAGGGGGAGCCTACTTCACGCGGCTCTTCAGCCGCATCGTCGGCAAGACCGGACACGTGTACGCCTTCCTGCCGGACGAGCAGCTGAAGAACTGCGCGCCGGAGGAGACCACCGGGACCCGTGCCATCGAGCACGACGGCAGCTATGCCAACGTGAGCGTGCTGACCGGTCCGGTCGCCCGGTTCCGTCCGCCCGAGCCGCTCGATCTGGTCTGGACGTCGCTCAATTTCCACGACCTGTACGATTCCTTCATGGGGCCCGCCGACGTCGGCCAGGTCACCCAGGCGCTGTTCGACGCGCTCAAGCCCGGGGGCGAGTTGCTGGTGATCGACCACGTCGCGCAAGCCGGTTCCGAGGTCCGTGACACCGCAACGCTGCATCGCATCGACCCCGAGGTCATCATCCGGCGCGCGCAATTGGCGGGCTTCCGGCTCGAAGCCTACAGCGATGCGCTGCGCAATCCCCACGACACGCACCAGCTGCGCGTGTTCGACGCGGCGATTCGCGGCAAAACCGATCAGGTGATCCTGAAATTCAGAAAGCCGCTCGCAGCCATGCCCACCGCGGCCTGCGATGCCTCGGGCGAGCGGCGCGTCGGCACGCGACCCGCCTGGCTGTAGTCTAGAGAATTGTCGGCGCCCGCTTAGGATCCCTGACCACGAACCAGTTCGCACACGCGGCGCCGATCGTGGCGAGGAGGATGAGCGATTTGCTGAAATCCACCCGTGTGAGGAGCACGGCGCAGATGATCACGCCGAGGAGCGGAAGGGTCAGTCCGCCAGGCAGACGCCAGAGCGCGGCCGCGGCTTGCCTGCGGCGCAGAACCGGTACCGCCACACACACGGCCGCGTAAAAGAACAGCCGCGCCACGGCCGACAGCGTGACGTTCCAGGAGAAGCTCGCGAACTGGGAAAAACCCCACAGCAGCAGCGCGAATAGGAGGATCGAGCAGTACGGCGTGCGAAAGCGCGGGTGCACGCGGGCGAACCAGGCCGGGAAGTCGCCGCGTTCGGCCAGAGCGAAGGTGCCGCGCGGCGCGGTCAGCATGTTGGCGCTGATGTAGCCGTAGACCGAAATCAATGCTCCGGCGGAGATGAGCGCTGCGCCCGCCGGCCCGATCACCACCCGGGCCGCATCCGCCAGCGGACGGGCGCTGTGCGCCGCGTCCGCCAGCACGCCGACCACGATGAGCTGCAGGAGCGCATACAGCGCAGTAAGAATAAGGAGTGCCACGAACAAGGCGAAAGCCGCGTCCCGCCGCGGATCGCGCGCCTCGCCCATGGGGTTGAGCGCGGCTTCATAGCCGCCGTAGGCAAACAGCAGCAGCAGCATCGCCTGCAGCCAGCCATCCGCAGATGCGGCCACCGGCGCCGCCGCGACTCGCGGATGGACCGCCAGGTAAAGGCCCCCGGCCACGCACACCATTCCGAGCGCCAGCAGCTTCGCCACCACGGTGGCATTGCTGACCAGCGTGCCTGCTGCCACGCCGCGATAGTTCACCGCCGCGAGGCTTGCGAGAAACACGCTGATGACGCTCAGTCTCGGCAGCGGCTGGGTCGCCGCGGGCCAGAATTCCCCCAGGTAGATGACGAGCAGATTCACCCCGGCGGCGCACGCCGTCAGCCGGCTGAGCAGCATCAGCCAACCCACCTGCAGGCCCGCGAGCCTTCCGAATGTATGGCGCACATAGAGATAGGTGCCGCCGGTCTCGGTGAACTGGGAGGCCGCCTCGGCGTAGCAGGCGACGATCACCGCCATCCCCGCGCCGGCGATCAGCACGGCCGCGGGACTCGCCTGCCCGACCAGTCCCGCAACGACCGAGGGCAAGCCGAAGATGCCGCTGCCGAGGATGCTGTTGACCGCCAGTGCTACCATGCTCCAACGGCCGATTGCGCGGACCAGTTGCGGCTGCGAGGTGCGCGGCGGCTCGTGCGTCATCGCGCCCTTGTATCACAAAGGCAAGCAATCAGGACCGCCGTCCCTGACTCGAGGAGCCCCCGTGCGCTATTCGTATGCGACGCACCTGGAGTGCAGTGTCAGCGCGCAAACGTACGACATCGCAAAGCTGCACGGCCTGTCGGCGGCGAACAAGCCGCTGCTGGCGCGCTATGACCTGGATGCCCTCAGGCGCACCGTGTCGCGGGAAGAGATCGCGGCACGGCCGCCGGGCCTGTGGCGGTGGCGCGAGCTGCTGCCGGTGGCGGAGCCGGCCCACATTGTCAGTCTCGGTGAAGTGGAAACACCGCTGGTGTCGCTCTCGAACAGCCGGCGACCCGCCGGGTTCATGCCTCCCATGGTCAAGGACGAGGCTCGCCTGCCGACCGGTTCGTTCAAGGCGCGCGGCCTGTGCGTGGCGGTATCGATGGCGAAGGCCCACGGCGTGCGGCGCATTGCGATTCCGACCAACGGCAACGCCGGTGCGGCGCTCGCCGCCTACGCCGCGCGGGCCGGTATCGAGGCTTACTGCTTCTGCCCGGACGACACCCCCGAGATCAACCTCGGCGAGATCGCCCTGCAGGGCGCGACGGTGTGGCGCGTCAACGGCCTGATCAACGATTGCGCCCGCCTGGTCGAGGCGGGCAGAGCGCAGTTCGGCTGGTTCGACATGTCGACACTGAAGGAGCCGTATCGGATCGAAGGCAAGAAGACCATGGGACTGGAGCTGGCAGTGCAGATGGATTGGCGCCTGCCGGATGTCGTGTTCTATCCGACCGGCGGGGGCACCGGCCTGATCGGCATGTGGAAGGCGTGGCAGGAACTGCTGACGCTAGGTTGGATCTCAGGCCCCCTGCCCCGTCTCATCGCCGTTCAATCCAGCGGCTGCGCGCCGATCGTGCGCGCATTCGATGCGGGCGCAGACGCCGCCACGCCCTGGGAGAATGCCGGCACCATCGCCGCGGGTATCCGCGTGCCCGCGGCGCTGGGTGATTTCCTGATCCTGCGCGCGCTGCGCGACAGCGGCGGCTGCGCGCTGGCGGTGCCGGATTCGGACATCGAGTCCGCGAGGCAGCACGTGGGATCACGCGATGGCCTGCTCCTGAGCCCCGAGGGCGCGGCGACCTACGCCGCGTACCTGCAGGCGGCCGCGAGCGGCAAGGTGCGGGCGGGCGAGCGGGTGGTGCTGTTCAATTGCGCCAGCGGCCTCAAGTATCCGATGCCGGCGGTGACCCAACACATGGACGTGCACCGGCCGTTCCCAGACGGCATCAGGTAACCCCTGCTAGGGGGAACCTGTGGGGACGAGCGGCAGCTCGATGCGTGAGGGGTGTGCGGGATCGAAGTAGACCGAGTTCTCCGCGATGCGCCAGCGCCGGTTGTCGTTCAGGGGCTCGCCGGTATTGGGATTGACGTCGAAGCGCGGAAAGTTGCTGCTGGAGATGTCCAGCCGGATCCGGTGGCCGTGCCTGAAGACGAGCGACGTCGGATACATCTCGATCGTGAACTCGTAGGGCTTACCGCGCTGAAGCATCTCGGCCCTGCCCGGCCCGTTGCGGTAGCGCGCGCGCACGATGCTGTCGCCGATGTTGAGCTCGATGCCGCCCGGAAAGTCGGCATTCGGCGGGTACACATCGATGAGCTTGGCGGTGAAATCGGTATCGGGCGAGTCCGAAGCCGCCCACAGCCGCACGATCAGGCGTCCGGTCACCTCGAGGTCCCGCGCCAGGGGCGGGGTCTGAAACACGAGCACATCATTGCGCGCCGACAGCGGATTGGAGTCCGTGCACGTCCACAGCGTGGGGCGGCAGCGCTGATCGGTCGCGCCGGCGCTCGCGAGCGCCCCCTGGGACGAGATGTTGCCACCGAGGGTTGGCACCGGATTGTGTGGATCGAAGCGATAGGTCAGGGGGGCATGGGGTACCGGCTGGTCCGGCGAAAGCGCCCCGTCGGCGTGCAGGTAGTACGCCGTCGGCGTCGCCCGGGCGAGCGGCCATTCCTGTTCATCGCGCCAGCGCCCGCCGACGAACACCCTACCCTCCGGGGTCTTGTGTCCGTCACCGCCGCCCATGACATAGATGCGCACCGGTGCCTCGCGGTCGACGCCGTTGTCGATACCCTTCAGCCAATGATCGAACCAGCGCTGCTGGAAGGCGTTGAGATCGATGGCCGCGTCGGGCGTGAACTGCGCATCGCCCGCGTAGCTCGCGTTCGGGCGGCTATGGGTCCAGGGTCCGACAATCAGCCGCTGCGGGCTCTTCTTGCGCTCGTGTAGCCCCACGTAGTTGAGGTTCGCCACCTGCAGCGCCCAGGAATCGTACCAGCCGGTGACGTGGTAGACGGGGATGTCCTTGTAGTCGCCGAGGTGATCGACGACCTCCACGCCCATCGCCTTGAACACCGGGTCGTCGCCCCCATGACTCATCGCATCCGTGAGCCATTTTTCGTAGTCGGGCGCGAACTTCAGCGGCGTGTCGCCGGCGCGTAACGGCAAGGCACGCAGGTATTCGGGGACATGGTTGACGAGATCCGCCAGCGCCGGCGCCGCAACCGGATCGCTGGCGGCGCGCGCGGCCGCGACGAGATTCGGCGGGCCCCCCGGATCTCCCATGGAGAATACCCAGTTGAGCCAGCGCAGCTCGAATGCGCCGTTGTGCCGCACCCCGTAGCGACCCACGTCCGACATCGAAAACAGCGGGATCATCGCCTTGACGAATGGCGCAGCGGCGATCGCGAGCGCATGTTGCGTCCCGCCTTCGTACGAGGTGCCGACCGTGCCGATGCCGCCGTCGGACCACGACTGCTGTCCGATCCACTGCGTGGTGTCGTAGCCGTCACGGCCGTCGTCGGACAGCGGCCGCCAACGACCCTGCGAGCGGTAGCGCCCGCGCACGTCCTGCACGACCACGACGTAGCCACGGGCAGCGAAGTAGTGCGCGAAGGGCGCGGCGCGCACCTCCTTGTTGTACGGCGTGCGCATCAGCAGCGCCGGGAACCTGCCTTCGATGGGCACGCCGTCGCGCGCCGGCCGATAAACGTCGGCGGCGAGCCGGGCGCCATCGCGCATCGGGATCATGACATCGACCGCGAGCGCGACGTCGGCGGGCGTTTCGGTCGCTACGGAGGGCGGCTCAGGCGCCAGCAGTGCCGCCAGCACAACACCCGGCGCCAGCAGCCGCCGGCCAAAGTGAGCTGAACTGGCGCTGCGTTGCATGCGGGCGTGCGCAGCTTTGCGGATTACCAGCGCGGCTTGCGCTTCTCGATGAAGGCCTGCACGCCCTCGAGCGCCGCTGCCTCCATCATGTTGCAGGCCATGGTCTCACCGGCCGCAGCGTACGCGGCCTCGATGCCGAGCTCCCCCTGCCGGTAGAACAGCTCCTTGCCCATCGCCACCACCGCGCGCGGCTTGGCGACGATGCTCGCCGCCAGCGCCTCGATTTCCGCATCCAGGCGCTCGGGCTCGACGACCCGGTTCACCAGTCCGAGCGCCTGCGCTTGAGCCGCGTCGATGAAGTCGCCCGTCACCAGCATTTCGAACGCCGGCTTGCGCGCGACGTTGCGCGACAGCGGCACGCTCGGCGTCGAGCAGAAGAGGCCGAGATTGACGCCACTGACCGCGAACCTCGCGGCGCTGGAGGCCACCGCCAGGTCGCACTGCGCGACCAGCTGGCAGCCCGCGGCGGTGGCGATACCCTGTACGCGCGCGATCACCGGCACCGGCAGGCGCCGCAGCGTGAGCATCATGCGCGTGCACTGCGCGAACAGTCCCCGGTAGTACTCGAGCGAGGGCTGCGCGCGCATCTCCTTCAGGTCATGGCCGGCGCAGAACGCCTTGCCTTGCGCCGCGAGCACCACGACGCGCACCGCTGCATCGCTCGCGATCGCGTCGAGCTCGCGCTGCAGCCCGGCCAGCATCGCCTCGGACAGGGCGTTGAAGGCCTGCGGGCGATTGAGTGTCAGGGTGAGGACGCCGCGCGCGTCCCGCTCGCGCCTCACCAGCGGGTCCGAATCGCCCCTCAGCAGTGGCTCCGCGGCGCTCGTCATGGTCGTCTCCTCATTCGATCGCACTGGCGGATCTCGCCCGCTGGCGCAGCACGAACTTCTGGATCTTGCCGGTGGAAGTCTTCGGGATCTCCTCGAAGCGCACCTCGCGCGGCACCTTGTAGGCCGCCAGCAAGGTGCGGCAATGCCCGATGAGCTCGGCGGCGCTCACCGTGCAGCCGCTCTTGAGCTCGACGAAGGCGAGCGGCGTCTCGCCCCATTTCGGATCGGGCCGCGCCACCACGGCGCAGGTCATCACCGCGGGATGGCGGTAGAGCGCATCTTCCACCTCCAGGGAGCTGATGTTCTCCCCGCCGGAGATGATCACATCCTTGCTGCGGTCCTTGATCTTCACGTAGCGGTCCGGCTCCAGCACCGCGAGATCCCCGGTGTGAAACCAGCCGCCGGCGAAAGCCTCGGCGGTTGCGGTCGGATTCTTCAGGTAGCCCTTCATCACGATGTTGCCGCGGAACATGATCTCACCGAGCGTCTGTGCGTCGGGGGCTACCTCGGTCATGGTCTCCGGATCGAGCACCGTCATCCCCTCCTGCAGGACGTAGCGCACGCCCTGGCGGCCGTTGAGCCGGGTCTGCTCCGACAGGCTCGCCGCGGCCCATTGGCCGCGCTTGGCAGCGACCGCCGCCGGACCGTAGGTCTCGGTCAGCCCGTACGCATGGGTGAGCTCGAAACCGATCCTCGCCATGCCCTCGATCATCGCCGCCGGGGGCGCGGCGCCTGCCACCATGCCGCGCACCCGCTGTGTGAGACCATCGCGCAGCGCGGGTTCCGCGTTGATCAGCAGGTTGTGCACGATGGGGGCGGCACAGTAGTGATCCACACCATGCGCGCGCATGGCGTCGAAGATTGCGCGGCTCTCCACCTTGCGCAGACACACCTGCGTGCCGGCGAGCATCGCGAGCGTCCACGGGAAGCACCAGCCGTTGCAGTGGAACATCGGCAACGTCCACAGGTACTTCGGAAATTGCGGCATGCTCCAGGTGGCGGCGTTGCTCACCGCGTTGAGATAGGCCCCGCGGTGGTGCGTGACCACGCCCTTGGGATTGCCGGTGGTGCCGGAGGTGTAGGACACCGCGATGGCATCCCATTCGTCCCGCGGACCCTCGAGCCGCCGCAGCGGCTCGTGCCGTGCGAGCAGCGCCTCGTACTCGTACGCGCCGAGAGGCTCCCCTGCCCCCGTGTACTCGCTGTCGCACACGTCGATGACGATGGGTGTGCGGCCATGCTCATCGCGCAGAATTCGCAGCGCCGGCGCGATGACCGGCGCGAACTCGCGGTCGGTGATCAGGACCGCGGCCTCGCAGTGCTGCATCTGCCAGGCGAGGAGCGGTGCGTCCAGGCGCGTGTTGAGCGGGTGCAGCACGGCATCCAGCGCCGGTACCGCGTAGTGCGCCTCGATCATCTCCGGAGTATTGGGCAGCATGAGGCTGACCGTGGTGCCACGCGCCACCCCGAGAGCCCGCAGCGCGGCCGCCAGTCGCGCCGCACGTTCGCGCGTGTCGCGCCAGCTGTAGCGGCGCCGGCCGTGAATCACCGCGGGCAGATCACCGAACACCTCGGCACTGCGCTCCACGAAGCTCACCGGCGAGAGCGCCACGTAGTTGGCGGGGTTCTTGTCCAGGTCCTGGTCGTAAATGCTCATGGCAGTGTTCTTTCCGCACGCTCGCATGGCGGCTCGCTTGCGAAGCGTACACCCGCACACTCGCCTTGGCATGCCCCTTGGATCAGACTAGGGCGTCGCGCCCGGTGCATGCCGGGTGGCTCAGGCGGCGCACAGAACGAGGGGGGCTCTTGCATCCAAGAGAGATCGACTGGGTCATCATGGGAGTGTACTTCGTGTTCGTGCTGGGCGTGGGCTACGCGCTGCGGCGCCAGGTGAAGACCAGCACGGACTACTTTCTTTCCGGCCGCTCGATCCCGGCATGGGTTGCCGGGCTCGCGTTCCTGTCCGCCAACCTGGGTGCCCAGGAAGTCATCGGCATGGCGGCCTCGGGCGCCAAGTATGGCATGGCGACCAGTCACTTCTACTGGGTGGGGGCGGTCCCCGCCATGGTGTTTCTCGGCGTCTTCATGATGCCGTTCTACTACGGCTCACAGGCGCGCTCGGTGCCGGAGTATCTGAAGCTGCGCTTCGACGAGAAGACCCGCGGCCTGAACGCGATCTCCTTTGCGACCATGACCGTGTTTTCCTCCGGCATCTCGATGTACGCCATGGGCCTGCTGCTCAACCTGCTGCTGGGGTGGGACTTCGACACCAGCGTGTGGCTGTCGGCGGCTGTGGTTCTGATCTACATCCTGCTCGGGGGACTGACCTCGGCCATCTACAACGAGGTGCTGCAGTTCTTTCTCATCGTCTTTGGTTTCGCGCCGCTGGTGTTTCTCGGGCTCAAGGACCTGGGCGGCTGGCAGGGACTCAGCGCGCGCCTCACCCATGTCGCGACCGCGCAGGGCTTTGCGCCGCAGGCATGGTCGAGCACCTGGAGCCAGATGGGGGATCCGACCTCCAACCCCATGGGCGTCGAGTGGTTCGGGGTCGCCATGGGACTCGGCTTCGTACTGTCCTTCGGGTACTGGTGCACGGACTTCCTGGTCGTGCAGCGCGCCATGGCCGCCCATTCGATGTCGGCCGCGCGCCGCACGCCGCTGATCGCCGCCGTGCCCAAGATGTTGTTCCCGTTCCTGGTCATCGTACCGGGCATGATCGCCATCGCCTCCACGCAGCACACCGGCGCCAGCGGCTTCGTCCTGCCTCACAAACCCGACGGCACCCTCAACTACGATCTGTCCATCCCCATGATGCTCAGCCACTACTTCCCGCACGGCATGCTGGGCCTGGGACTCACGGCGCTGCTGGCGAGTTTCATGTCGGGGATGGCCGGCAACGTCACGGCCTTCAATACCGTCTGGACCTACGACATCTACCAGGCCTACATCAACCGCGGCGCCAGCGATCACCACTACCTCAACATGGGACGCGTGGCGACGGTGTTCGGAATCGGACTGTCCGTGGCCGCGGCCTACGTCGCCAACCACTTCAACAACATCATGGATATGCTGCAGCTGCTGTTCGCTTTCGTGAACGCGCCGCTGTTTGCCACGTTTCTGCTGGGAATGTTCTGGAAACGGGCTACCGGGCACGGCGCGTTTGCGGGTCTCCTGTGCGGCACGGCGGCGGCCGCATTGCACCACGGCTTGACCCTGCCCAGGGGCAGCGTTGCGGGCATCAAGGGCGGCTGGCTCGCGCTGCTGCATGCCTATCCGAGCGAGATGGCGCAGAACTTCTGGACCGCCATCTGGGCCTTCACGGTGTGCCTGGTCGTGACCATCGCGGTGAGCCTGATCACGCGGCCGCGTGCGGAGAATGACCTGGTCGGACTCGTCTACTCCCTCACTCCCCGACTGCGCGAGACGGATCGGGCGTGGTATGCGCGCCCGGCGGTGCTCGGCGCGGGGGTACTCGCCGCGACACTGCTGCTCAATCTCATCTTCTGGTAAGGAGCCGCGCATGGGCCTCGACATCCGCATACCCCTCGGAGTGATGTTCACCATCCTCGGGCTGCTGCTCACGGGGTTCGGATTCTTCAGCGATCCGGTGATCTACCAGCGCTCGCTCGGTATCGACATCAACCTGTGGTGGGGGCTGGCGCTGCTGCTCTTCGGCGCGCTGATGCTGTGCCTCGGGTGGCGCGCGGCCGGCGGCCGGACTCACTGAAGCCGTGGGCGCCAGGGCCCGGCGGGGTGCGCCTCAGGTCCAGTCACGGAATCCGATCGAGACATGAGAGCCGTCGCAGAAGGGCTTATTCTTCGACGCCCCGCAGCGGCACAAGGTCATGCGGTTGCGAATCTCGTACGCGAAGCCGTCGGCGGAATGCAGCGCAATCCCGCCCCGCAACCACACCGGGCCGCTGACGCCTTGTGACGGATCCTCGATGAGTCCTATGGAAACCGGCAGCGCATGCTCGATCGGCTTGCCGGTCGCTCGATCCCAGGCCACGAGGCGCCCCGACGGACAGTTGTTGACCTGCCGGAGGAAAGTCGTGCGCAGCCCGGCCTCCTCGGTACGCTCGACCTGGTTCCACACCTGTCCGTTCGGATCGCAGAAGCGCGCGCCCGCACACAGCGACTGCGCGTCCGTGAGCGCGAGGGCGGGTCCTTCCAGGACCTGCGCCTGTTCGCGATACGTGGTGCGAAGGGCCGTTTCGGTGCCGTCGAAGCCGATCTTCCCATGGGTGCCGTCGCAGAACGGCTTGGCCTGCGACTTGCCGCAGCGGCAGAGCTGGTACGACTCCCGAGCGGGCAACGTCTCGCCCTGCCGCCATTGCTGCGACTCGCCCTCGCTATCGGTGACGATGGTCTGTTTGGCGAGCGGTACGCCGCCGCTCACCAGGTAGGGGCCGTTGCGCGAGACGACCACCCGGGGGCGCGAGCTGGACTTCGTCATCGAGGGCCTCCTTCCTGCGAGTGCGCAAGCCTGAACCATCGGCGCGCAGGCGACAAGGGCGGGCCACCCTGCCGCAGGCAGGGCGGCCCGCGTGCAACCCTCAGGTTTCAGCCACCCGGTTCATGAGCGCTTGGCGTAATTGCTGGCACCGTACCAGTCCACGACGACCACCGCTTCGTTGCCGACGACCCAGGCATCGTGACCGCTGGGGAGGGACGTGATATCGCCCGGACCCGCTACGAACTCCGTGCCGTCGTCCGTGCGAATGCCGAGGGAGGGCGAAATGCTCCTTGCGCGTGCCTACGGCGATCCGGCCCGGTTCGCGTCCGCGGCGAAACTGCTGCTGGCGCAACTGCAGGTCAGCCGGGAACGGGGGCGCGTCCCCGGCGGTGCCGGCACGCGCCCGCGGCGCTTGCATGAGCGGATACGGCCGGCGCGCGCGAGCGCGGCGCGCGCGCCGCGCATCAAGAGCAGATAAGCTCCTGCTGATGCGCTGGTTGACGCCTCTGTTTGTGCTTGCGGTCCTCGCGAGCCTCGCCATCGAGCTGTGGCTGTCACGCCGTCAGGCCAGGGCCGTCGCCTGCCACCGCGATTCTGTACCCGGGCCGTTCGCCGGCAGCGTCTCGGCGAGCGAACACGGCAAGGCGGCCGACTACACGCTGGCCAAGCTGCGCCTCGGTCGCATCGTCAGCCTCGTCGACGCGGCGCTCACCCTGCTGCTCACGGTCGGTGGCGGCATCGCGGCGGTGGATGCGCTGTGGCGCCACACCCGCTTGACGCAACCGTGGCTCGGCGTGCTGGTGATTGCCAGCGTCGCGCTGCTCATGCAGCTCGCCAACCTGCCCTTCTCGGTGTGGCGCACCTTCCGGCTCGAGACGCGCTTCGGCTTCAACCGCACCACGCCCGGCCTGTTCCTCGCCGATCTGGGCAGGGGCCTGGCGCTCGCCGTGCTGCTCGGCGGTCCGCTGCTGGTTGCGACGCTGGTGCTCATGCAGCGGGCGGGCAGCCGCTGGTGGGTATGGGCGTGGGGCCTGTGGCTCGCCGTCATGTTCCTCATGGCCTGGGCCTGGCCGGCATTCATCGCGCCGCTCTTCAACCGCTTCTCGCCGCTCGAGGACCAGGCGCTGCGGCAGCGCATCGAAGCGCTGCTCACGCGCTGCGGCTTCGCTTCCCGGGGGGTATTCGTCGTGGACAACTCGCGCCGCTCGAGCCACGGCAACGCCTATTTCACCGGCATCGGCCGCCACAAGCGCATCGTGTTCTTCGATACGCTGCTCGAGCGTCTCGCTCACCCGGAAGTCGAGGCGGTGCTGGCGCACGAGCTCGGCCATTTCCGCCTCAAGCACGTGCGCCAGCGGCTGCTGCTGTCGATCGCGCTGTCCTTCGTGGGCCTGGCGCTGCTCGGCTGGTTGACCCGGCAGGCCCCCTTCTACGCGGCGCTCGGCGTGCCCTTGCCCTCGACGCACGCCGCGCTGCTGCTGTTCGTGCTCGTGGTCCCGGCCTTCACTTTCTTCATCACCCCGCTCGCCTCGCTGTGGTCGCGGCGGCACGAGTTCCAGGCGGACGCGTTCGCCACCCGCCATGCCAGCGCGGCCGAGCTCGCCACGGCGCTCGTCAAGCTGCATCGGGACAACGCCACCACTCTGACACCCGATCCGGTGTACGCCGCGTTCTATTATTCGCATCCACCGCCGCTCGCACGCATCGCGCGCCTGCGGCGCGGCGCCGGCGTCCTGACGCGCCCGACGGTTCAGGGAATGTAGTAGAGATCGATCGACTTGCCGACACGTTCCACGGGCTGGTAAGCATCCAGCCAGGCGTAGTCGGCGGGAGCGCGCGTGCGCGCGAGCGCCGAGATCGCCACCCAGCCGCTCGCAGGCCGGCGCGCCGCCAGGCTCACGAACGGCGGCAACGGCTCGCGGCTCAAGTCCGCCGTGCCGCGGTACGCGAGGCTCAGCTTCGCAATCCGCAGCTGCGCGGCACGCACCTCCAGGCGCCGCAGATCCTGGCCCCAGTCCAGATCCGAGTCGACCAACACGCGCTGCGGGTGCGGCACCGCTTCGTTGAAGTAAGGCAGGTAGTCCGGATAGGCCGTCCACAGCGTGCTGAGCTGCCACAACAGCAGCGCGAGCAGCACTGCGACCGGAGCCACGGCGAGGCGCCGGTTGCGCCACGCGGCGAGCGCGCGCCAGGCGCGCACGCTCACATACGCCGCGCCCAACGCAAAGAATGGATACAGCACCAGCAGGTGCCGTATGCCGATGTTGATGCGGCTGAAGGCGCTCGCGAATGTGAGCATCAGGATCACGAGCACCGCCGGTGCGAGCGCCCAGCAATTGCGGCTGCGCCAGCCGTCCCGCGCCAGCCACGCCATCCCGACGGGTCCGGCGGCGAGCAGCGCAATGGGCGTCTTGACCGCCAGCGCCACCAGGTAGAAGTACCACCACCCCATGAGGCGCACGTGTCCCAGCAGGTACGACAGGTGACCGCTGTCGTTGTGAGCCTTGACCGCCACGATGCCGTTGACCAGATCCCTGAGCGCGCGCGGCAACCACAGATGCGAGAGCAGCACACCGAGCTGGTGATCCAGCCCCCGCTCCTGCAGCAGGTAGGACAGCGCCCAGTTGAAACGCAGCGCGACGGCTGCCGCGTTGGGCGAGCGCGGACCGTAGGCCACGGCGATCGGCAACAGCGCGGCGAGCAGCGCGAGCGCCAGGCCCAGCAGGCGCGGGCGCGCGCTCGCGCCCGGGCTCTCCGCACGCAGCGCGCCCGCACCGGGCGGCACCCCGGGCGGCACGCCGAGCGGATCGCGCCATCCGACAGCGGCACGCACCAGCGCCAGTGCCGGCAACGCCAGGCCGATGAAGGGCACGGCGGAGAATTTCGTGCCGACCGCGAGCCCCGCGGCGAGCCCGAAGCGGGCCGCGTCGCGCAGCCGCGCGCTCACCAGCCACAATTGCAGGGCATAGAGTGCGAGCAGACAGGTGGCAGCCGCAGCCACATCGAGGCTGGCAAGGGCTGCGTGTCCGAGCACCGCCGGCACCGAGGCAAGCAGCAATACGCTCAGGAGCGCCGCGCCCTGCGATGCGAACAGTCGCCGCGCCCACAACCAGGTGGCGAGCAGCAGCAGCGCGAGGAACGGCAGCGTCCCCAGCCGCGCAAGGGTGAGGTAGCGCCAATAATGGCCGCCGGAGTACAGGATATCGACGCCTTCCTGCGTGCCGTTCGGCGGTGGGGTGCCGAAAGAGCGCGCCCCGGCGAGGTACGGCCCGAGCGCGAGCAGCACCCGCCCGAGCGGCGGATGCTCGGTGTCGTATTCGTACTGGCCGCGGTCGAGCAGCTCGATACCGGCGGCCAGGTGCTCGGGCTCGTCCCAGGTGTTGGAATACACGCGCCAGCTGCCCGCCGCGAGTGCGCATGCCAGAAGAATGATCAGCGTCAATGCCAGCCGCCCCGCCGCGGCGGAGCGCGCGCTCGCCGATGCGCTCAGACCTACGCTCCGAACGGGTGGCGCAGCATGATGGTTTGCTCGCGCTCCGGTCCCGTTGAAATCATGTCGATGGGCACGCCGACCAGGCTCTGCAGGCGTTCGAGGTACCTGCGGGCATTGAGCGGCAGCCCCTGGTAGGCGGTAACACCGACCGTGGACTCGTGCCAGCCCGGCAACTCCTCGTACACCGGTTCGATGGCCGCGTAACCCTCGACGCTCAGCGGCGGTTGCGGAGTGACTTCGCCGTTCACGCGGTAACCGACGCAGATGCGAATGGTGTCGAGTCCGTCGAGCACATCGAGCTTGGTGATGCACAGGCCCGAAACGCTCGAGTTCACGATCGCGCGGCGCAGGGCCACGGAGTCGAACCAGCCGCAGCGCCGCCGCCGGCCGGTGACCGAGCCGAACTCGTGACCGACACGCGACAGGTGCTCGCCGTATTCGTCGAACAGCTCGGTCGGGAAAGGGCCCGCGCCCACGCGGGTGGTGTAGGCCTTGACGACGCCGAGCACGCCGTCGAACTCCCGCGGACCCAGGCCCGTGCCGGTGCTGGCAAAGCCCGCCGTGGTGTTCGATGCGGTCACGTATGGATAGGTCCCGAGATCCACATCCAGCATCGCGCCCTGTGCGCCTTCGAACAGCACGTTCGCATCCGTATGGCGCAGCTCGTGCAGTGCGCGCGTCACGTCGGTCACCAGCGGTGCGATCTGCTCGCCCATCGCCAGCTGCGCGTCGAGGGTCTTCTGGAAGTCCACCGTTGGTGCGCGGTAGTACTGATGCAGCACGAAGTTATGGAAGTCGAGCATTGCGCCGAGCTTGGCGGCAAAGCGGTCGCGCTGGAACAGGTCCGCGACCCGCACCGCGCGGCGCGCCACCTTGTCCTCGTAGGCGGGGCCGATGCCGCGTCGGGTGGTGCCGATGGCGTCGGGTCCGCGCGCGCGCTCGCGCGCCTGATCGAGCACGACATGCGAGGGCAGGATGAGCGGACAGTGCGGTGAGACGGCCAACCGCTCGAACACCGGCACGCCCTGCTCGCTCAGCATGTGGCTCTCGGCGAGCAACGCCTCGAGCGACAACACCACACCGTTGCCGATGAAGCAGCGCACCCGCTCGTGCAGGATCCCGGAAGGAATGAGCGACAGGATGGTCTTGCGTCCGCCGATGACCAGCGTGTGGCCGGCGTTGTGCCCGCCCTGGAAGCGGGCCACCGCCGCGGCACGCTCGGTGAGCAGATCGACGACCTTGCCCTTGCCTTCATCGCCCCACTGGGTGCCGATGATGACCACGAATTTCCCCACGCCGACTGACCCCTACCGCGCCAGAAACAGGATGATGACGCCGACGAGCATGCTGCCGAGGCCCGCAATGCGCAACTCGCGGTCGCGCACCTCCAGGAGCCTGGCGAACGCGCGCTTCACGCCCTGTGGATGGAGAAACGGCGCGATACCTTCCAACACCAGAAACAGCCCAAGCGCGGCGAGCAGGTCCGTTGAATTCACAGGACACGCAGTCGGCTGGGGGCGCTAGCGCCGCGGGGCAGCCGCTTTCAACGAATCTTTGAAATACTTGAAGAAATCCCCGTCGGGCGTCACCACCAGCAGGTCGCCGTCCTTGCCGAGCGAGCGCTCGTAAGCCTGCAGGCTGCGATAGAAGGCGTAGAACTCGGGGTTCTTCGAGTAGGCACGCGCGTATATCTGGGCGGCCGCCGCGTCGCCCTCGCCACGCACGCGCAGCGCGTCGCGCTCCGCGTCGGCGAGGATCACGGTGCGCTGGCGCTCGGCGGAGGCGCGGATGCCGGCGCTGGTGCTCTGCCCTTCGGCGCGCAGGCGGCTCGCGGTCTTGGCGAAGCTCTGCTTCATGCTCTCGTAGACGCGCGCCGCCACTTCGTCGGGGAGGTCGATGCGCTGCACGCGCACGTCCACCAGGTCCACGCCCAGTCCCGCCGCGTTGCGGCTGGCCTGGCCGAACATCTGGCCGGTGACCGCGGCCCGCTCGGCGGAGACGATCTGCTGCAGCGTGCGTTGCGCCACCACGCTCTTGATCCCGTCCTTGACGATCTCCGCCAGACGTTCGCCGGCCAGATCAATCAGTCCGCCTGTGGCCGTGAAGTACAGCGAGGGGTCCTTGACGCGCCACTTCACGTAGAAGTCCACGATCAGGCCGCGGCCGTCGTTCGTCAGGAACGTCTCGCCGGTGTAGGACTGCGAGAGAATGCGGCTGTCAAATTTGGTCACCACGTCCCACGGCCACTTCAGATGCAGCCCGGGCGCGTAATGGATGCCCACGATCGCGCCGAATTCCGTGCGAATGGCGAACTCGGTCTCGTTCACCGAGAACAGCGACAGCGCCGCCAGCACCACCAGCACGCCGGCGCCGATCAGCAGCGGGACCAGGCGCGAGCTCATCAGCGCTCTCCGCGCCCGCGGGCTTCGACGGTAACCGAATCGGGCTCCTTCGGGGCGCCGCTGGCGGGGGCTTCCGCACCCTCCGCCTCGCGCGCCGCGCCCTTCTCCAGCAGCTTGTCGATGGGCAGGTAGAACATGTTGCCGCCCGCACGAGCGTCGATCAGCACCTTGTGCGCACGCGTCAGCACGTTCTCGACCGTGTCCATGTACAGCCGCCGGCGCGTCACTTCCGGGGACTGCGCGTAGGCCGCCTCGAGCTGCGCGAAGCGCGACGCCTGCCCCTCGGCGAGCGCCGTGACCTGCGCCTTGTAGGCCTGGGCATCCTGCTGCATCCGCAGGGCGGCGCCCTGCGCCACGGGAACGATGCCGTTGGCGTAGGCTTCGGACTCCAGGATGAAGCGCTCCTTGTCGGCCTGCGCCTTGTTGGCGTCGCGCTGCGAGGGAATCACCGCGTCCGGCACCTGCACGTCCTCGAGATTGACCGTCGTGACCGTGATGCCCGAGGTGTAGTAATCGAGGGTGTGCTGGATCAGATCCTTGGTGCGCCGGGTCACCTCGGGGCGCGTCGTGCCGACCAACAGGTCATCGAGGGTGCTGCGGCCGACGATCTCGCGGATCGCGCTTTCGCTCACCTCGCTCAGGGTGGCTTCCGGATCGCGCACCCGGAACAGCTTCTTCACCGGGTCCGAGAACTGGTACTGCACGGCGAAATGCAGGTCGACGAGATTGACATCCGAAGTGAGTACGCGGGACTTGAAGTCGCTGGAGTTCACGCTCGCGACATTCACCTTGGTGACCGTCTCGATGGGCCAGGGCCAGCGCCAGCCCACGCCCGGAGCCTTCACGTCGACGAGCCGCCCGAAGCGCTGGACGATGCCGCGCTCGGCTTGCGCCACCTGATAGAAGCCGCTCCACAGCCACAGGCCGAGCGCCACCAGGGTCCCCATCAGGAACAGCGAGCCACCGTCACCGCCGCGACCGGCGGGTCGCAGCAGCGACTCGAGCCGGCGCTGCCAGCTCTTCAGGCGCTCGTCCAGGTCCGGGCCGCCGGCACCCGGGCGGCGTCCCCACGGATTGTTCGGACCGCTTGGTTGATTCCAGGCCATATGGAGGTGTGCGCGACGTCAGCGCTGCTTGGTCGCGCTCGAGACGGCGGTCGATTGTAGGTAGGCCATCCCGGGGGCACAAGGCATGTCCGCCCCCTGCACCTCGAGAATCTGCACGCCGGCCGTGCGGGCCAGCTGCAGGAGCTCCAGGTCCGGAAGCTCCACCGCCAGCTCGATCGAGCCATCCTCGGCGCACGCCTCCGCGCGCACCACCTGCGCGGCGTAGAGGCGCGAGCGCAGCGCCCCACCGCCCGCGGCGACCCGCAGGCGCGCGCGTCGCGCGAAGCGCGCCAGCCGCTCGGCCACCGCACGCGCCAACAGCTCGAGTCCCAGGCGCTGCTCGGCGGAGATCCACACCGCGGTGGCGCGCTGGGCGGCATCGCGGTCGATGCGCGGCGCGCTCTGCAGCCGGTCGATCTTGTTGTACAGCAGGATCTGCGGAATCTCCCCGGCGCCGATCTCCCCGAGCACCCCGTTCACCTGGGCGATCTGCTCCTCGCGCCTGGGGTTGCTGGCATCCACGACGTGCAGCAGCAGGGTCGCGGCGCGCGCCTCGGTCAGGGTCGACTGGAAGGCGGCCACCAGCTCGTGGGGCAGCTCGCGAATGAACCCCACGGTATCGGCTGCGACCACCGCCGTGCCGCCCGGAAGGGTGATGCGCCGGACCGTTGGATCGAGCGTCGCGAACAGCTGATCCGCCACATAGGCGTCCGCCCCGGTGAGCGCGCCAAACAGCGTTGACTTCCCCGCGTTGGTATAGCCCACCAGCGCGAGCGAGGGCACGGGAATCTCGGCGCGGGTCTGGCGGCCGGTCTCGCGTTGCTGCTGGATCTTCGCCAGGCGCCGGGTGAGCACGCGCACCCGCTGGGCAATGATGCGCCGATCGGTCTCGAGCTGCGTCTCGCCGGGGCCGCGCAGGCCGATACCGCCCTTCTGGCGCTCGAGGTGCGTCCAACCGCGTACCAGCCGGCTGCCGGTGTGCTTGAGCTGCGCGAGCTCGACTTCCAGCTTGCCTTCGAAGCTGCGGGCGCGCTGCGCGAAGATATCGAGGATCAGGCCGTTGCGGTCGAGCACCCGCCGCTCGGTGAGCCTCTCGAGGTTGCGCTCCTGGCTCGGGGAGAGTGCGTGATCGACGAGGATGACGTCCGCCTGCTGGGCCCGGGCGATGCCGCGCAGCTCCTCGGCTTTTCCACTGCCGAGGAAGTAGCGTGAATCGGGCCGCTCGCGCCGGCCCGTGAGCGTCGCGACCGGCAGTGCGCCGGCGGATACGGCCAGCTGCGTGAATTCCTGCAGGTCCTCCGGATCGACCTGCGCGCCCAGTCCCAGGCGCACCAATACGGCGCGCTCACCAGTCCGTGGGCGTTCGAACACTCAGGCTTCCCGTGAAGGGGGACATTATTCGGCGTGCGTCTCCGGGGCGCCGCCGCCCTCGTCGGCCGCCAGGCGCACGTTGCGCGCCGGCACGACCGTGGAAATCGCATGCTTGTAGACCATCTGGCTGACGCTGTTCTTCAGCAGCACCACGAACTGGTCAAAGGAATCGATCTGACCTTGCAACTTAATGCCGTTGACGAGGTAGATGGATACCGGCACCCGTTCCTTGCGCAAGGCATTCAAAAAGGGATCTTGCAGGGACTGGCCTTTGGCCATCGGGTTCTCCTTATTTTTTGCAGCTTCGTGTTGTTCGGCGGGACAAACGGACCGCAACCGAACTTCCGTGTTCCGCGATCCGGCAAAACCAACGTGCCTCATCAGCGGCGAGGAACCGAGCTCGACCATATTAACATGCGCATTGCTCTAAAGCCCAAGCCGGGCCAACTCATGAATTATGTCTCGATTCCACGACAGCCGACTGTCCGGATCGATCCATTCCCCGAGGGCCTCGCCCCGCATCCAGGTCAGCTGCCGCTTGGCCAGCTGGCGCGTCGCCGCAACGGCCCGCCGCACCCCCTCCTCCAGGGCGTATTGCCCGTCGAGGTGTGCCCACAGCTGCCGGTAGCCCACCGCGCGCATCGATGGATGATGGGCGGTGAGGGCGCCGCCGCGGCGTAACCCGCTCACCTCCTCGAGCAAGCCCGCCGCCATCATGGAATCGAAGCGCCGGGCGATACGCTCGTGCAGTTCGGCTCGCCGCCTGGGCGCAAGAATCCAGTAGCGCAGTCGCCAGCCGGCAAGCGCACTGACGGTCACGCGCTGCAGCTGCGAGATCGGTCGCCCGGTGGCGTAACAAACTTCCAGCGCTCGCTGGATCCGCTGGCTGTCGGTGGGCGCGATACGCGCGGCGGCTTGCGGGTCCAGGCCGGCCAGTTCCGCGTGCAGCGCCGGCCATCCGTACCGGGCGGCCCGCGCGTCCAGCTCCGAACGCAGCCGCGGGTCGGCCTGCGGCAGCGCCGCCAGCCCGTGCAGGAGCGAGCGCAGGTACAGCATGGTCCCCCCCACGAGCAGCGGCACCCGGCCGCGGGCGTGTATGTCACGGATGCTCACGAGCGCGTCGGCGACGAAGCGCCCGGCGGAATAGCTCTCGGTCGGCTCGCAGATGTCGATCAGGTGGTGGGGAACGCGCTCGCGCAGCTCGCGCGCCGGCTTGGCCGTGCCGATATCCAGCCCCCGGTAGACGAGCGCCGAGTCCACGCTGACGATCTCTACCGGGGCGCTCTGCGCAAGCCCGAGGGCCCAATCGGTCTTGCCCGCGCCCGTGGGCCCGGTGAGGACGAACACCGGCAGGTCCTGCCCGACTGCCCCGGGCGCCGACGGTACGGCCGCGCGCGCACCGTGCGCCATTCAACGCCCCCGCAGGAACAGCTGGTCCAGCTGCTGCAGGGACAGGCGCGTCCAGGTCGGCCGCCCGTGGTTGCACTGGTTGGCGCGCTCGGTAGCCTCCATCTGCCGCAGCAGCGTGTCCATTTCCGGCAGCGTGAGGCGGCGGTGAGCGTGGATCGCGCTGCGGCAGGCAAGCGTGCCGAGGAACCTGTCCGCGGCGCCCTCGAGGTGGTGCGTGTCGGCCTCCAGGGTGAGGTCGTGCACCAGCGAGGTGACGATCTGCGAGATCTCCCCCGGCTTGAGCGTCGCCGGCACGCGCCGCAGCGCGAGCCGCGTGGAAGACAGCGCATCGAGCTCGAAACCCGCCTGCTCCCACTCGGCACGTCTCTCCAGGAGCGCGGTGAGCTCGTGCGCCTTGAGCTCGATGACCACCGGTTCCAGCAGGTGCTGCGAGGCGGGTGTGCCGCTGGCGCGCTCGGCCTTGAATTTCTCGTACAGCACGCGCTCGTGCGCCGCGTGCATGTCCACCAGCACGAGCCCTTCGCGATTCTGCGCGAGGATGTAGGCGCCGTGCAGTTGCGCCAGCGGCGTGCCGAGGGGCTGTTCCTCGGTGGAGGACGGGAACGGCGGCGGCGCCCCCGGCGCCGTCCCCGCATCGCGCACCGAGGCGGCGATCGCCCACGGATCGCCCGTGGCCGTATGCAGCGGCAGGCTCGCTGCGCGCCCGGCGTGCGCCGCCGCGCCTGCGCCAGCCGACCCGTAGCCGCCGCCCAGCCCATCGACACCCCGCGCGGCAGAGGCGGCGGAGAGATCCGGCTTGGTGCCCGCCAGGGCGCGCTCCACGGCGCGAAAGGCGAAGTCGTGAATCTGGCGGCTGTCACGGAAACGCACTTCGAGCTTGGCCGGGTGGGCGTTCACGTCGACGAGCTTCGGGTCCAGCGTCAGGTAGAGCACATAGGCGGCGTGCCGGCCGTGATACAGCACGTCCCGGTACGCGAGTCTGACGGCATTCATCAGCAGCCGGTCACGCACGCTGCGGCCGTTGACGAACCAGAACTGTTGGTCGGGCTGCGCGCGCGAGCGCGTCGGCAGGCCGGCCCACCCTGACAGCATGACGGGCCCCGCGGCGTGCCTCACCGCGACCGCGGCGGCGGCGAAGTCGCCGCCGAGTGCCACCTCCAGGCGCGCGAGCTCAGCCCCCGCGCCATTCACGGCCGGTGCATCCAGCAGCACGCGGCTGCCGTGGCGCAGGCGAAAGCTCACGTCAAAGCGCGACAGCACCAGCCGTTCCACGAGCCTCGCGATGTGCGTCAGCTCGGTCGCATCGCTGCGCACGAACTTGCGCCGTGCCGGCACGTTGAAGAACAGGTCGCGCACCTCGATGGTGGTTCCCGGAGGGTGGGCCGCCGCACGCACCGGCGTCAGCGCCCCCCCTTCGACATCGACTTGCGCCGCCTGCTCGGCGCCGGCGGCGCGCGAGATGATCCGCAGCCGTGACACCGAGCCGATCGAGGGCAGCGCCTCACCCCGAAAGCCGAGCGTGGTGATGGCCTCCAGATCATCCAGACAGGCGATCTTGCTGGTCGCATGCCGCGCCAGTGCCACCGGCAGCTCGCCGGAGGCGATGCCGCCGCCATCGTCGCGCACCCGCACCAGAGCGACGCCGCCGCGCTCGATGTCGATCTCGATGCGCGTCGCGCCGGCGTCCAGTGCGTTCTCGACGAGCTCCTTGACCACCGAGGCGGGCCGCTCGATCACCTCGCCGGCGGCGATCTGGTCGACGAGTTCGCCGGGAAGAATGCGGATCCCCATGCAACCGCAGTCTACAGGCGATCGGCTCGCGCCGAGCGGGACGCGGGCGATCAGGGCGTGGCGGCGGCGGCGTCCGCGGCGCTGGTGAGAGTGCTGCGGCGCTCCTGCTTGAAACGCGTGCCGTCGGGGGGATTGAGCGTGAAGTAACTGCGCACGCCGCCGGCGATGGCGTCCGCGAGGCGCGCCTGCTCCCGGGCGCTGCGCAGGCGGCGCTCCTCGGCGGGATTGGAAATATAGGCGGTCTCGATGAGCATCGAGGGAATGGCGCGAGACTTCAGCACCACGAAACCGGCGCGCTGCACCTGCGCCTTGCGTATTTCACCGACGCCTTCGAGCGCGCTCACTACCCGCTCCGCGGCGCTGGCACTGACGCCGATGATCTGGTTCTGCGCCTCCTCGATGAGCACCGGTTCGAGCGCCCCCTGGTCGTCGGCGCGCACGCCTCCGACGAGGTCGGCCGTGTTCTCGCGTTCCGCAAGCCAGCGGGCCGCTTCGCTGGAAGCGCCGTGGACCGACAGCACGTACACCGAGGCGCCGGTAATGCTGCGGTCGGCCATCGAATCGGCATGCACGGAGATGAACATGTCCGCGTGCGCGAGGTGCGCGCGCCGGATGCGATCGCGCAGCTCGAGAAACTCGTCCCGGTCGCGCGTGAGGACCGCGTGCATTCCGGGTTCGGCATTGATGCGCTCGGCCAGCGCGCGCGCAATGGCGAGCGTCACGTCCTTCTCGCGCGTGCCCCCGTGCCCGATGGCGCCTGGATCGACGCCGCCGTGTCCGGCGTCCACCGCGATGATGACGTCGCGGTCGCCCTCTCCGGGCGCGTGCGCCGCCCGCACCGTCTTCGGAGCGGCCGGCGCCGGCTCTGCCGCCGGCTCGCCAAGGCTCAGCACGAGCTGGCCGCCCTGTTCACCCGCGACCCATACGCTGTGCGCAGCGAGCGCGGATTTCAGCTGCACCACGACCCGCAGCGTCCCGTCCGGCTGGCTGCCGACGCGCACGTCCGTGACCACCCCGGCGGCTGCCGGCACACGCACCTCGCTCGCCAGGCGCGTTTGCGGCAGATCAACGACCACCCGATCGGGGTGCTCGAGGGTGAAGAGCTTGTGCGTCGCGCCTTCGGTCATATCGAGCATGACCTGCGCCGAATCCGCGCTCGTGGACAGGTGAATGCCGCGCAATTCCGCGGCCTCACCGAGGGAAATCGCGCCCAGACCGAGCAGACCGGCAGCGAGTCCTTCGAAAAAGACCTTATCTATCATTGGGTTCGCGGCGCGAGCCGCCAGTTAATCTACGGCCTCGGCGTATCCTTTTCAACTGGGCGTGCTTGGCTTCAGCCGCCGCCGGGCGCTGAGCGCTGAAAGCGGCCGAGCCAGGACTCCCCCAACCTCGAGCACGCGCCCACCTCGATGTCGTGGCCCGCCTCGCCGGCCGCGAACGTCACGGTCAGATCCGCCGGCGGCAGGCGGGTCCCGCCGCGCTCGGGCCATTCGATGAGCCAGACGTGACCAGTGCGTGCCCACTCGCGCAGGCCGAGGGATTCAAGCTCCGCGGCGTCGCGCACGCGGTACAGATCGACGTGCACGACGGTGAGTGCGCCCGCCGGGTACAGCTCGAGCAGCGTGTATGTGGGGCTCGGCACCGCCTCGGCCACACCCAGTGCGCGCAGGAAGCCGCGCGCGAAGGTCGTCTTGCCCGCGCCGAGCTCACCGGTCAGGTACAGGACTGCGAGCGCCGTATCCTTGGGGGGGCGCGATGTGGCGAGGCGCCCGCCGAAGTCCTCCGTGTCCTGGGCGGTGCGGGCGTGCGTGCGCATCGGCAGCCTCAGAGATTGACGCAGTTACGCAGCTCGCGCGCCAGATCGCCGGCCAGCAATCCACGCTCGCCGCTGCGTGCCGCGGCGTCGCCCGCCATGGCGTGCACCAGCACCCCGACACGCGCCGCGCTCCAGTGGTCGTGACACTGGGCGAGAATGCCGGCGATCGCGCCCGTGAGCACATCCCCGCTCCCCGCAGTAGCCATGCCGGGATTGCCCCGCTCGCACACGCCCGGCGTGCGGCCGAGGGCTCCCACCAGTGTGCCGGCGCCTTTCAGCACGGTGGTGCCGTGGAAGCGCTCGAGCAACCGATCGAGCGCCGCCAGGCGATCGCGCTGAATGTCCTGCGCGCTCAGGCCGAGCAGTCGTCCCGCCTCCCCCGGATGCGGCGTCAGGATCCAGTCCTCGCGTGCCGGTGCGCCGCTCTCGGCAAGCAGATTGAGCGCATCGGCGTCGACCACCAGCGGCTTGCCGCTGGCGAGCACGGTGTTCAACGCGGCGCGCGCCCACGGTGAGCGCCCGAGCCCCGGTCCCACCGCGATGACGTCCGCGCGGGCAAGCGCCTCGGCGAGCACCGCCTCACCGCTCAAGGCCACACAGATCAGCTCCGGCCGTCCGGCCGCGATCGGCGCAACGTTCTCCGGGGCCACCGCTACGGTCGCGAGCCCCGCTCCCACCCGCAGACACGCCTCGCCGGCGAGACGGGCGGCTCCCGGCATGCCGCTGCCGCTGCCGACAACCAGCACCCGCCCGAAGTTGCCCTTGTTCGCCGAGCGCTCCCTGCGGGGCAGCGCCGCGTGGATCTCCGTCTCGATGATGCGCGTCAGGCGTGGCACGAGCTGCGCCGAGGCTGCGGGCGCCACCTCCAGATCGTCGAAAAACACCGTACCGGCGAACTCCGGACCCTCGCCCACCAGGAGCCCCGTCTTCAGACCGACGAACGTCACGGTCGCGTCGGCGCGCACCGCCTCCCCCAGCGGCACGCCGGCATCGCCGTCGAGCCCCGAGGGCATATCGAGCGCGAACACCGGCCGGCCGCTCGAGTTGATGGCGCGGATCACCTCGGCAAGCTCCGCGTGCACGACCCCCTTGAGCCCCGTGCCCAGCAGTGCGTCCACGATGACTTCGCCTGCGGCGAGCTGCCCGGGGGCAAAGGCGTGCGCGGCACCGCCGCTCCCCCTGAAGTCCTCGTACGCCAGGCGCGCGTCGCCGCGCAGCTGCTGCGGGGGGCTGGCGCTGAGCACGGTCACCGTGAGCCCCGCGGCGTGCGCAAAGCGCGCCAGCACGTAACCGTCACCGGCGTTGTTGCCGCGGCCGCAGACGATGACGATACGGTGCGCCATCGGCCAGCGCGTGCGCAGATAGCGCAACGCCGCCTCGCCGGCGCGTTTCATGAGCGTATAGCCCGCGATCCCGAGCTCATTGATCGCGTGGGCATCGAGGGCACGCACCTGCGCGGTGGAATACAAAGCGTTCGGCAACGCCATCGGGTGATTATACTGACACGGGTGGTGGCGCCATGACGGGACCGACCTCCTTTGATTTGCGCGTGCTGCGACGCGAGCTCACCGAGCGTGCGCGCGCGCTCGGCTTCGATGCGCTCGGCGTGGCCAGCATCGACATTCCCGAGGACGAGCGGCATCTGCTCAAGTGGCTCAGCGACGGCTGCCACGGCGAGATGCACTACATGCAACGCCACGGCGTCATGCGCAGCCGCCCGCAGCAGCTGTACCCCGGTACGGTGCGGGTCGTGAGCGCGCGCATGGATTACTGGCCGGCTGAAGCGCGTGACGCACGCGCGGTGCTCCAAGACCCGCGGCTCGCCTACGTGTCGCGTTACGCTCTGGGGCGCGACTACCACAAGACCCTGCGCCGCGCGCTCGCCACGCTCGCCGCGCAGCTGCAAGAGCGCATCGGACCGTTCGGCTATCGGGTGTGCGTCGACACGGCGCCGGTGCTCGAGAAGGCGCTGGCCCGCGATGCCGGGCTCGGCTGGATCGGCAAGCACACCAACCTCATCGCGCGCGAGCGGGGCTCGTGGTTCTTTCTCGGCGAGATCCTGACGGACCTGCCGCTGCCCGTCGATGAGCCCGCGGGCGCCCACTGCGGCAGCTGCCAGGCGTGCATCCCGGCCTGCCCCACCGGTGCGATCGTCGCCCCCTGGCGGCTGGATGCGCGGCGCTGCATCTCCTATCTCACCATCGAGCACCACAGCGCCATTCCGGTCGAGCTGCGCAGGGCGATCGGCAATCGCATCTACGGCTGCGACGACTGCCAGCTCGTGTGTCCGTGGAACAAGTTCGCGCGCGCGGCCGCGCACCCGGATTTCAAGGTGCGCCATGGCCTGGATGCCGCAGCGCTGCCGGAGTTGTTCGGCTGGAGCGAGACGCAGTTCGAGGAGCGCATGCGTGGCTCGGCCATCTACCGCATCGGCTACCAGCGCTGGTCGCGCAATCTCGCCGTGGCGCTCGGTAATGCGCCGACCGCGCCGGATGTCGTCCGGGCGCTCGAGGCGCGGCGCGCCGACCCGTCCCACCTGGTGCGCGAGCACGTGGAGTGGGCGCTGCAGCAGCACCGCTGCGCGGCCTGAAGCGGCGCTGTGCGCTCACCGCCGGGCAATGCGCCCGCTCGCCGGACGGCTGGTCAGATCAGGAACGGCTGACCTGCACGTTGTCGATGAGCCGTGCCCGACCCAAGCGCGCCGCGGTGAGCACGACCAGCTCCCGTGTCCCGGGCGCCGGCATGCTGAGGTCCGCGGCCTGGCGCACGGCGAAGTAGTCGGGGCGAAAACCGGCACTCTCCAGCGCCTGAAGGCCCGAGCGCTCGATGCTCGCGAAGTCCGCCTCCCCGGAGCGCACGCGCTTCGCGGCCGCCTGGAGCGTGGCGTAGACCTGTGGCGCCCGAACGCGCTCCTCGGCCGTCAGGTACTGGTTGCGCGAGCTCATGGCGAGGCCGTCGGCGTCGCGTACCGTGGGTGCGGCGATGATCTCGACCGGCATGCACAGCTCCGCCACCATGCGGCGGATGACGGTCAGCTGCTGAAAATCCTTCTCGCCGAATACCGCGACGTCCGGCTCGACGATGTGGAAGAGCTTCGCGACCACGGTGCTGACGCCCTCGAGATGGCCCGGGCGGAATTCTCCCTCCAGGATGCGCGACGCGGCGGGCACCTCGACGCGCGTCGCGCGCTCGGCGCCGTGCGGATAGATCTCGTTCACTTCCGGCATGAACATCAGGTCGCAGCCGGCGGCGGCCAGCATGCGCTCGTCCTCGCGCGGCGTGCGCGGGTAGTGCGCGAAATCCTCGTTCGGGCCGAACTGCATGGGATTCACGAAAATGCTGGCCACGAAGCGCTCGCCGTGGCGGCGCGCCGCCTCGATGAGGCTCACATGCCCGGGATGCAGGTTCCCCATGGTGGGCACGAAGGCCACCCGCCGGCCCTCGCGGCGCCAGCCGCGCACGCGCTCGCGCACGGCGGCAATCGTGGTGACGGTGTCCATGCTCTAAAAGCAGTGTTCGGGCGCGGGGTATTCGCCCTGCTTCACGGCGCGCACGTACTGTTGCAGCGCCTCGAGGTTGTTGCGCGCGCCGTCCATGAAATTGCGCACGAAGCGCGGCTTGCGCCCGGTGGTGATGTCCAGCATGTCGTAGGTGACGAGGATCTGACCGTCGGTGTCGGGACCGGCGCCGATGCCGATGACCGGCACGTGCAGCGCCGCGGTGATGGCCTTGCCGAGTGTCGCCGGGATGCACTCCAGCAGCACGATATCCGCACCGGCCGATTCCAGGCGCCGCGCCTCCTCCAGCAGGCGCGCCGCGGTTTCGCGCTCGCGCCCCTGCACCCGAAACCCCCCGGTCTTGTGCACCGACTGGGGCTTCAGCCCCACGTGGGCGCACACGGCGATGTCGTGGCTGGCGAGGAACTCCACGATTTCGGTCTGCTTGCCACCGCTCTCGAGCTTCACCATCTGGGCGCCGCCCTCCTGCATGAGGCGCACGGAGTGCTCGAGCGCCTGCGTCTGCGAGGGGTAGCTCATGAACGGCAGGTCGGCGATCAGGAACGGCCGATGCAGACCGCGCGCCACCGCGGCACTGTGATAGACCATGTGATCCATGGTGACCGGCACGGTGGTGTTGTGCCCCTGGATCACCATTCCGAGGGAATCCCCGACCAGCACCACGTCCACGTCGGCGGCGTCGAGCAGCACCGCGAAGCTCGCGTCATAACAGGTGAGACTCGCGATCTTCTCGCCGTCGGCCTTCATGCGCGCGAGCGTTGCGAGCGTGACCGGCGGGCGGCTCGCATCGCGTTGCAGGTGCGTGTACATGCGGGAGCGAGTGTCAGCTAGATCGCGCGGCTGCGCAACGGGTTGTAGTACAGCCGCCCGCGGCTCATGCGTCGGATGGTCGCCAGCAGCTCGTCGTAGTCGCGTTGGTTGGCGATCGGGTCGATGGAAGCGGCGTTGACGATCAGCAGCGGCGCGGCCTGGAATGCATGGAAGAAGCGCGCGTAAGCCTCGTTCAGGCGCTCCAGGTATTGCCGCTCGATGTACTGCTCGAAATCGACGCCGCGCCTGGCGATACGCTCGAGCAGCACGTCGACCGGGGCCTGCAGGTATACGACCAGATCGGGCCTGGGGGCCTGGATGTCGAGCCGCGCATACAGCTGCTCGTACAGGGCGTACTCGGCATCATCGAGAGTCACGCGCGCGAACAGGCGATCCTTCTCCAGCAGGTAATCCGCAACCCGCACCGGCGCAAACAGGTCGGCCTGCTTGAGGGCGGCGAGCTGCTGCGCGCGCTGCAACAGGAAGTGCAGCTGCGTCGGCAGGGCGCCGGCGCGCGGGTTGCGGTAGAAGCGCTCGAGGAACGGGTTCTGCGCCGCCTGCTCCAGCACCCCCTGCGCCGACAGGCTGACACACAGGCGCCGTGCCAGACTCGTCTTGCCGACGCCGATCGGGCCCTCGACGACGATGAACTGATGGGCTGCTTCGTCTGTCATGCGCCTACAACGGAGCCAGGCCTGCGGACGTGACGCGAGCGGCGAGCTCGGCCACCCGGCCGAGCCCGGGCAGGTCGAGATCCGGGGCAATGTCGGCCAGAGGATACAGAACGAAGTTGCGCTCCACTATCCCGGCATGCGGCAGTGTGAGTGCCGCCTCCGAGCGTTGCTCACGCGCGTAGGACAGCAGATCGAGATCGATGATTCGCGGTCCCCAACGCTCGCGCTGCGCCGGCCGGCCGAGGGCCGCCTCGAGCGCGCGCAGCGCGGCGAGCAGCACCGGGGACTCGAGCTGCGTGAGCACGCCCACGACCGCGTTGACGAACTCCGGCTGCGCGATCGGGCCAAGGGGGCGCGAGCGGTACAGGCGCGAGCTCAACACCACGCGGGTGCGCGGGACCTGCGCCAGCCGCGCGCAGGCCGTGAGCACCTGCGCGCGCGGGTCCGCCAGATTGCTGCCCACCCCGATGTAGGCGGGGCGCCAGATCTCCATGGCTGGAATTCCGTCACGCCGGGGCGGAGGCCTTGGGCCGGCGGCGGCGCCGGCGGCCCGGGCGGCGCACTGCCCGGGGCGCGCCGCCCTCGTCCGCGAGTGCATCGGCCATCCGGCCGCGCTCCTCGGCCGAGACCTCCTGCAGGCGCGTCCACCACTGCGCCATCTCGCGCGGCGCGAGCCCATGCTCGGCGCGCAACAGCAGCAGGTCGTAGCCCGCGCGAAAGCGCGGGTGCTCCAGCATGCGTAACGAGCGCCGCCCGCGCACGTGTTCCAGCCGCGGCTGCAGCGCGAACATCTCGCGCACGCCCAGCGAGAAGCGCTTCGGGATGGCGAGGCGCGTCTGCGCCTCGCGGGTTGCCCGATCGCAGGCGTCGAGGATGGTGGCCGGGTCATGCCAGCGCTCGGGCGGAGTTGACTCGATGATGCCCGCAATCGGCCCGTACAGAAGGAGCGCGAACAGAAAGGTCGGCGATACCGGCTTGTCGGCCAGGACGCGCGCATCGGTGTTTGTCAGGCCCTGCAGCAGCAGCTTCTCCACCAGGCTTGCGGGGTGGCTGTTGAGATAGGCGTCCACCGTGGGCAGCAACCCCGCCAGCAGGCCGCGGCGCCGCAGGACCTCGAAGCTGCGCGCACCATGCCCGGTCAGGAACAGCTTCAGCGTCTCATCGAACAGCCGCGCCGGCGGCACAGCGGCGAGCGTATCGCGCAGCGGGCCGATGGGTTTCGCGGTGGGGGGGTCGAGCTGAAAGCCGAGCTTCGCCTCGAAACGCGCGGCGCGCAGCATGCGCACCGGATCCTCGCGAAAGCGCGTCTCCGGATCGCCAATCAGCTTCAGAGTGCGCGCGGCGATGTCCTGTGCGCCGCCGACATAGTCCCAGACCGAGAAGTCGGCGATGTTGTAATACAGCGCGTTGGCGGTGAAGTCGCGCCGCCAGACATCCTCGTCGATGGTGCCGTAGATGTTGTCGCGCAGGATGCGCCCGCTGGCATCGAACCTCAGCTCGGCGGTCGCCTCGGGGTCGGGCCCGATACCGGCGCGGGTGGCGCGCCGCGATGGCGAGCGCGCCGGCGGTGCGGCGGGCTCGATCTCCAGCTGCGGTGCATCGAGCTCGGGCACCTCGCCATCCTCCGGATCCGCTTCCGGCAGCGGCTCATCGCCCTGCGAGGGCGCACTGGTGGCACGAAACGTGGCCACCTCGATGATGTCGCGGCCGAAGAACACGTGGGCGAGACGGAATCTGCGGCCCACCAGCCGGCAGTTGCGAAACAGCCGCTTCACCTCCTCGGGCAGCGCGTCGGTCACGACATCGAAGTCCTTCGGCTCGAGCCCGAGCAACAGGTCGCGCACGCTCCCGCCCACGAGAAACGCCTGGAAACCGCCCTCGCGCAGGCGGTACAGCACGCGCAGCGCGTTGGGCGAGATGCGGGAGCGCGAAATCGCGTGCTCCGAGCGCGGGATGATCCGGGGCGTAGCGGCGGGCGTCGCGACGGACGCGTCGGGGGGGTTCAAGTTACTGGGCTTTCGGCTTGAGCAATCAGGACGGCTCTCTATAATACCGCGCTCTTGCACCAGGCCCCCGGTCCCGCTCCCTTCGTCTAGAGGCCCAGGACATAGCCCTCTCAAGGCTGTAACACGGGTTCGAATCCCGTAGGGAGCGCCATGAAATCAATGATTTACGATTATCCGGCATCGTCCGTACGGAAACCGTACGGAAAAATAATGCGAGCGCGTGCCTGAGTCGCCCGTCGCTTGCGCAGCCCGGCTGGCGGCAGCCGAAATCATGGCTCCTCAAACCTCCGCGATGCGCCGAATGAACTCCAGCTTGTCCCGGGACAGACCTTGGAGTTGGCACGCACCCTCAGCGTGACTTTGGCAACTCTCCAGGAGGTGTTCGCCGCGTAGCGCTGGGTGAGCCGCAATGGCGCCCATGGCAGCACGTGCGCGCACCGTTGGAGAGTTGGCGGAGCAGAGAAAAACGGTCGGGTCAGTCAGACACAGAACGCTCAGTCCCTGTCCGTCACATCAGCAGCTGCGGCTACTCCCTTTTCCGCAGCTCAGCTACGACGTTGTCGGTCGCACCGCCGTAGACGTGCCTGGCGTCCTCCTCTGCGTTACAGGTCTAGCTTCCGAAGTCAGCGAAGCCATTCAGATGGCACCCGTCTATGCCGCGAGCTTGTTGCCAGCCCAAGGGACTTGCCCGAATATCAGCCAGTTGCAGGAGGGAGTACGCCTTGGAGGAAGAACACAGCGAACTCAGTAACGTCGAGCGGCGCGTCCGCGCGCTCGAGACGGTGATGACCCAGAAGGGCTACATCGATCCGGCCGCACTCGACGTACTGATTGACACCTATCAGACGAAAGTGGGTCCCCGCAATGGTGCGCGCGTTGTCGCGCGCGCTTGGGTCGACCCGGCATTCCGTGAACGCCTGCTGCGCGATGCGACGGCTGCTATTGCAGAGCTTGGCTACTCTGGTCGGCAAGGTGAGCACATGATTGCCGTCGCCAACGCGCCCGGCCGACACAACGTAGTTGTCTGCACGCTTTGCAGTTGCTACCCGTGGCCGGTCCTGGGATTGCCACCGGTCTGGTACAAGAGCGCACCTTATCGGTCCCGCGTGGTCCGAGATCCGCGCGGGGTACTCGCGGAGTTTGGCGTGACCCTGCCGGCGAGCACGGAAATCCGAGTCTGGGACTCGACCGCCGAAGTGCGCTATCTGGTGATTCCCGAGCGGCCCACGGGAACCGAGGGTCTGAGCGAAGACGCGCTTGCGGCTCTGGTGACACGCGACTCGATGATCGGGACCGGCCTCGCGCGCGCCGTCGGCGAGACATGACATGCCCTACGTGAGTCACGCCGACATCGGCGGTCGCAGCGGCTTCGGAGCTGTCGTCCCGGAACCGGAAGGTGCCGTGTTCCATGCCACCTGGGAGGCGCGTGTTCTTGCGCTGACGATCGCACTTGGCGCGACCGGTCGCTGGAATCTCGACATGTCGCGCTCGGCACGCGAGACGCTGCCCGACTACCTTGATCTGACCTACTACGAGATCTGGCTGCACGGACTCGAAAAACTGCTGATCGACAAGGGCCTCGTGACTTCCGACGAACTGAGCGCCGGTTGCGCGCGGCTCGCGCCCGTGCCGGTCGACCGAGTTCTGAAGGCCGATCAGGTTGCCGCCCTCCTGGCAAAAGGTGCACCGACCGAACGCGCGTCGGTGACCCCCGCGCGCTTTAAGCCGGGCCAACGAGTACGGACGCGCCGGACGCCGGCCGAGCACCACACGCGACTGCCGGGCTATGTTCGCGGCAAGAGGGGCGTCGTCGAACGGGTGCTCGGCACCCACGTGTTTGCGGACTCGCACGCACAAGGCGCGGGCGAGGACCCGCAATGGCTCTACACGGTCGTGTTCGATGCCGCAGAGCTCTGGGGCAGCGAGGCGAAACCGGGGCACAGCGTGTCATTCGACGCCTGGGAACCCTATCTTGAGGCCGCATGAACACAAACCCGCCGCCCCTTGATGCGTTGCCGAGTCTCCCTCGCGATGCAGACGGGCCCGTCTTCGAGGCGCCTTGGCAGGCTCACGCATTCGCGATGACACTGTCGCTGCATGAGCAAGGTGTGTTCACGTGGACCGAATGGGCGGCGGCGCTGTCTGAGGAAATCCAGTCCGCCCAACAGGCGGGGGATCCTGATAGAGGCGACACCTACTATCTGCATTGGCTGAACGCGCTGGAAGCGCTGGTCACGCGCAAGGGCGTCACGTCGAACGTGGAACTTGCACGTTACGAGCGTGCTTGGCACCACGCAGCGGAGCGCACGGTGCATGGCGCGCCGATCGTTCTCAGCGAGGTCGATCTGGATCAGTGAGGTCCGGCCCCGGAGGCTTGCATGTAACGTTGCTGCCGCGTTGCAACAGGGCTACCGGCGACGCCCGGGGTAGCTCGATCCCTGGCGTCTGAATCTCGAACAGCCACTGAAGGGGACTACAAATGAGGCTCAAGGCTTTGGCGATTGGACTGGCGGCGGCTCTGACGAGCCTGGCGGGTCCCTCGGTAGCACGCGCCACCGGCAACGACGTGGTGATCGGCGACATCGATGACCTCTCCGGGCTGTATGCCGACATCGTGGGTCCGGCAGCGGTCGAGGCCGTGAAGATGGCGATTGCGGACTTTGGCGGCACGGTGCTCGGCCGGAAGATCGTCACGCTGGTCGCCGACCACCAGAACAAGCCGGACATCGGCGCGTCGAAGTTCCACGAGTGGGCGGATCAGAACGGCCTCAACCTGCTGCTCGGCGGATCGAATACCGGTGTCAACATCGCGATGGCGAGGGTCGCCGCGGCGAAGAAGGTGCCGTTCATTGTCATCGGCGCGGGCGGCGCGTCGCTGACCAACGAGGACTGCACCGCCTACAGCGTCCACTACTCTTACGACACGACGGCGCTCGCCAACGGCACGGCAACCGCGATCGTCACGAACGGCGGCAAGACCTGGTTCTATTTGACGGCCGACTACGCATTCGGCACCCAGCTGCAAAACGCCGCCTCCAAGGTGGTTGAGGCTAACGGCGGTAAGAATCTCGGCGCCGTGCGGGTTCCGCTCTCGGCGTCGGACTTTTCCTCCTTCCTGCTGCAGGCGCAGGCGTCCGGAGCGCAAGTGCTGGGACTCGCAAATGCGGGTGACGATTTCAGCAACTCGCTCAAGGCCGCCAATGAGTTCGGAATTACGAAGACCATGAAGCCGGCGGCGCTGCTCGCCTTCATCACCGACATCCATAGCCTCGGTCTGCAAACGGCACAGGGCCTGTACCTGACGACATCATGGTACTGGGACCTGAATGACGAGACCCGTGCGTTCGGCAAGCGCTTCTTCGAGAAGATCAAGAGAATGCCGACCATGAACCAGGCGGCCTACTACTCCGCGACGATGATGTATCTGAAGGCCGTCAGGGCCGCCCGGACCACCGACTCGGATAAGGTCATGGCGGAGCTGAAGAAGATGAAGATCAACGATATGTTCGCCAAGGGCGGGTACATACGCGCGGACGGCCTGATGGTGCACGACATGTACGTCATGCAGGTCAAGTCCCCGCAGGAATCCAAGTACCCCTGGGACTACTACAAAGTTGTGAAGGTCATGAGCGGCGAGGAGGCCTTCGGCCCGATCACCGGTCGTTGCCCGCTCGCGCCGAAGTAGCCGTGTGAATCCTACGCGCACGGTCGCACAGGTATCGCCGGCGCGGCACTCTCTTTCGGTCACTTAGGACCAGCTATGAAACGAATATCCATTGCGTCAGGTGCTGCGCTCTTGTTCCTGAGCGGGACCTCGCTCGCGCAACAACATCAGGCTTGCACTGGTCCGCAACTCGGGACGTGGAAGCTCCAGTCGTGGACCGGCACCACTCAGGTTCGCCAGTTCAAGATCGAGGGCAAGACGCTGCACATTCGCTCGATGCCCGCCAAGAATCCGCGGGACGGAAAACTCAGTTCGTCCGCGCTCGTATGGACCAAAGTCGAATAGGCTTGCTGACACTATGTTGAGTGCCCAGACCGCTCATCTGTTCGCCCGGTATCGCGCCTGGGCAGATGCGCTCACGTATCGGGCGGTGGAGGAGCTGCCCACCGGCGAAGGCACGAAGCTGCGTTCGACGGAATTCAAGAGCATCATCGGCACGCTGAATCACATCTACGTGGTCGATCGCGTGTGGCAGGCTCACATCGAGGGTCGCGATCACGGCTTCCAAACACGAAATCTGATCGTGCATGATGAGCTGGCGGCGCTGCGCAGCGCGCAGGAGGCCATGAATCAATGGTGGATCGACTGGGTTGGAAGCCAGACCGACGCGACTCTTGGGGAGCCCGTGCGTTTCCGCTTCATGGGAGGTGATGCCGGCGAGATGAGCGGTGGCGCAATCCTCATGCACGTAGTCAACCACGCCACTTACCACCGCGGCTGGATCGCCGAGATGTTCTTCGAGGTGCCCGCCAGGAACCCAACGACCGACTTCCCGGTGTTCATGCGCGAGTTAGCACGACCGGAGGGATGAAACCATGACCATCACAAGCCCGGCTCGTCGCGACTTTCTTCTCAGCGGCTCAGCTCTGACCATTGCGGCTGCGGCCCTAGGCTCGGGTCTCGCAGGTGGCGGAAAGGCTCAGGCGGAATCGTTGCCCACGGCGCCGGCAAATGCCATTAAGGCGCTGTTCTTCGACGTCTTCGGGACTCTCGTCGACTGGCGGACCGGGGTTGCGCGCGACGCTGAGCTGGTGCTGAAGCCTCTCGGGTATTCCATCGACTGGATTGCCTTCGCAGACGCCTGGCGTGATCAGTACCAGCCGGCTATGGAAGAGGTGCGCTCGGGCCGGATGCCCTACGTGAAGCTCGACGTCCTGCATCGGCGAATGCTGCAACAGATTGTCCCGCGCTTCGGGTTGGAGAAGCTGGAGGACGCCGCGCTGGATCGGCTGACTCTCGCATGGCACCACCTCCCTGCGTGGCAAGACGCGCCCGCTGGCCTCGCGAGGCTGCGGCAGCGGTTCCTCATCGCCCCCGTCTCGAATGGCAATACGGCGCTGATGTGCGATCTCGCACGCCGGAATGACTTTCGCTGGGATGCGATATTGGGCGCCGATATGGCAAAGGACTTCAAGCCCAAAGCGGCCGTGTACCTCACGGCCGTCGATGCGTTCAATCTCGAGCCGCGCCAGTGCATGATGTGCGCGGCACACAGCAACGATCTCAGGGCGGCTGCCGAGCTTGGAATTCGGACCGCTTTTATCGCACGGCCGGAGGAACGGCCCGGTGCGGGCGAAGACGCGCCCAGGGTTCCAGTCGATGTGGTGGCCCGTACGACCGAGGACCTTGCGACAAAACTAGGCGCTTGACGTGGCAGAATCGCGGGCTCCGATTCCCCTGCCCCCGAGGAAGAATCCCATGATCGTTGCGCGCCTCGCACCGGCGACCGCGGCACTGTGGCTGCTCGTGAGCTCAACAGCGTACCCGTCCGGCTTTACCATCGAGCAGGTCCTCGGCGCCCCGTTTGCCTCCGACATCGTGGCCGCTCCCGCCGCGAGCGAGTTCGCCTGGGTCAGCGACGCCCGCGGTCGGAGCAACGTATGGCTCGCCGCCGCATCGCAAGCCGCGGGCTTCACGGCGCGCGCCCTCACGCACTATGCAGTCGACGACGGCCTCGCGATCGAGGACCTCGCCTTCGTTCCACATCACGATGCCCTGCTCTTCGTTCGGGGCGGCGACCCCGATTACCCGGACAAGCCGGCGCCGAACCCCGCGCAGATCACGGCCGGGGTGGTGCAGACGGTCTACCTGGTCGACTTCCGCGGCCGCGAACCCGTCAAGCTCGGCGAGGGCCACGCGCCGGTCGCCTCCCCGGACGGCAACCGGATCCTCTACCTGCATGAAGGCAAGATATTCAGCGTCGCGCCCCGCCGGGGCGCCAAGCCCGAGCAACTGTTCAACACGCGCGGCAAAGTCGACTCGGTGCGCTTCTCACCCGACGGCACCCGACTCGCGTTCGTCTGCAACCGGGGCGATCACAGCTTCGTCGGCGTGTACACCTTCGCGGAGCAAGCGCTGCGTTGGGTGGACGCGAGCTTCTCCCTCGATCTCGAGCCCCGCTGGTCGCCCGACGGAACGCGTCTCGCGTTTCTGCGCCTCCCCTGGAGGCACGCCGAGGTCGGCCTCATCCCGCACCGCACCGGAGACCCCTGGTCGATCCGGGTCGCCAACCTCACCGACCAGAGTGTCACCGAGGCCTATCGCGCGCCACGCGGCGCCGGCAGTGTGTTTCACGCGCTGAGCTCGGATGCGCAGCTCATGTGGAGCGGCACGCAACTGGTGTTCCCGGCGGAGAACGACGGCTGGCTGCACTTTTACTCGGTGCCGGCAAGCGGCGGCGAGGCGCGCCTGCTCACGCCGGGGCGGTTCGAGATCGAATACGCCGCCGCGAGCCCCGACGGCAGCAGCATCGTCTATTCCACCAACGCCGAGGATATCGACCGACGCCATCTGTGGCGGCTGCGCACGGCGGATGGCACCCTCGAGCAGCTGACCCGCGGCACCGGCATCGAGACACAGCCGGCCGTGCTCGGTGACGGCGTCTCGATCGCCTTCCTGCGCGCGGACGCCCGCATCCCTGCGCACGCCGCGCTGCTCGAGCCCGGCAAGGCGCCCGTCGATCTCATGGCCGAAGGCTTGCCGGCGGATTTCCCGGCGGCCGCACTGGTCGTTCCCGAATCGATTGACCTGCCGAAGCGCGCCGGCATCGCCTCGCACGCCGAGCTGTTCGTGCCGCCCTCGGCAACCCCCGGCGAGCGTCATCCGGCCGTGGTGTTCATGCACGGCGGGCCGATCCGGCAGATGCTCGCCGGCTGGCACTACATGGACTACTACAGCAATGCCTACGCGTTCAACCAGTACCTGGCGAGTCGCGGCTACCTCGTGCTGGCGCTCAACTATCGCGCCGGGATCGGCTACGGACTCGATTTTCGCGAGGCCGACGGCATCGGCGCTGCGGGTGCTAGCGAGTACAACGACCTGCTGGCGGCCGCCGACTACCTGCGCGAGCGGGCCGACGTCGACCCGGCACGGATCGGCCTGTGGGGCGGCAGTTACGGGGGCTATATGACGGCGCTCGGTCTGGCGCGGAACTCCGATCTTTTCAAGGCCGGTGTCGATCTGCACGGGGTGCACGACTGGCATCATTGGACGCTCGCGACCGAGCGGGACAACGTCCCGCTCTACGGACTCGATGCGCCTGCGGCGGTGATCGCGACCGCCCTCGCGGCATCGCCGATCAGCTCGATCGCGACCTGGCGCTCACCGGTGCTGCTCATACAGGGGGACGACGACCACAACGTCGCCTTCTCGGAATCGGTGCGACTCGTCGAGGCGCTGCGTCATCAGGGTGTCGACTACTCGGAGCTGGTGCTGCCGGACGAGATCCACGGCTTCCTGCGCCACGCGTCGTGGCTGCGCGCGTACGCGGCGACGGCGGCATTCCTCGACGGCAAGCTCGCGCGCGGCGCGTCGCCCTGACGGACCGTCCGCCGCGGCGGGAGGGCGAGTATCGCGAGCGCCGCCTCGTCGTGTACAGCGCACTGTACACTTCCCGGGCAGTCATGTACAGTGCGATGTACATAAATTACCGGGTGAGGCTTCCGTGGATACGACCTTTACCGAACTGCGCAATAATGCCAAGGCCTTTTTCGATGCGGTCGAGAAGGGTGAGACGGTGCGAGTCTTCCGCAGCGGCAAGGCGATCGCGCGGATCGTGCCGATCAAGGGCAGGGCGCACTCCTGGCAGCGCGATTCGGCCCCGCTCGACATCAAGGGACTCGCCTTGAGTCGGGAGGTGCTGAAGGATCGCGCCCACTCGGCGTGAGGCTGTTCCTCGACACTTCCGCATTGGCCAAGCGTTATATCGCGGAACAAGGCTCGGACAAGGTGCTGAGGCTCTGCCGCGAGGCGGAGCAGCTTGCGGTGAGCGTGATCTGCCTCCCGGAGTTGATCTCGGCGCTCAACCGCCTGGTGCGGGAGCGGCGGCTCAGCAGACCACAATACCGCATGCTCAAGCGGACACTGCTCGACGATCTCGCCGGTGCCGACCTGTGCGAACTGACGTCCGCAGTGATGCGCGGTGTCATCCAGCTTCTGGAATCCAATCCTGTGCGGGCCCTGGACGCCATCCATGTCGCTTGCGCGGCGGCGTACGGAGCGGAGGTTTTCGCCTCCGCAGACCGCCGGCAGCTCGCTGCGGCAAGAAAGCTCAAGCTGCGTGTAGTGGATGTTTCTTAATGGAAATATCGCGGACCGGCAGACTCCTGGATCGCTGTCGCGCCACATGCTCGCTCGGCGCGACGCGCACCGCGATTACCGAGGACCTTGGCACGCCGGCCGGCCGAGGCACGCCCGGTCGCGCTATCATGCGCACTCGACGATCCGATCCAGGCGGATCGCGATCCGCGATCGCGGCGTGAGCGCGACGCGGCAAGCCAAGCGGAAGCGAGCAACGACCATGGCGCGGCGACAGTCCCGAATGCTGCCTCTCGGCTCGGTGGCCCCGCACTTTGCGCTCCCCGATACGGTGAGCGGCCGGACCGTCGCGCTGGAGGACTTCGCCTCATCGCCGGCGCTTCTCGTCGCCTTCATCTGCAACCACTGCCCGTTCGTCAAACACATGCTCGATGGGTTCGTCGCTTTCGCGCGCGATTTCACTCCGCGAGGCCTCGCCATCGTTGCGATCAGTTCCAACGACGTCGCGGGCTATCCCGCGGATGCGCCCGCCGAGATGAAGCGGGTCGCGACGCTCACAGGGTTCAGCTTCCCGTACCTGTATGACGAATCGCAGGAGGTGGCGAGCGCCTACCAGGCGGTCTGCACGCCGGATTTCTTTCTGTTCGATCGCGAGCGGCGGCTCGTCTATCGCGGGCAGTTCGACGGCAGCCGGCCCGGGAACGGGATTGCGGTCACGGGCTCGGATCTGCGCGCGGCGGTCGAGGCGCTGCTGCGCGGCGGGGCGGTGCCGCCGGAGCAGACGCCGAGCGTCGGCTGCAGCATCAAATGGAAAGCCGGCCGGGAACCCGACTGGGCGTGACAGTCCGATCGGCACCCGGTCGATATAGAATTCTCCAGTGAGTGATCTCCTCGATGAGGCTTCGCGAAGAGCCCGGCGCTACCTTGCCGCGCTCGATGCGCGCGCCGTCGCACCCTCCCCTCAGGCGCTCGCCGCGCTGGCCCGGTTCGATGGCCTGCTCCCGGAACAGACCTCGAGCCCCATGGAGGTTCTCGCCGAGCTCGATGAATTCGGCTCACCCGCCACCATGGCCTCCGCCGGAGGCCGGTTCTTCGGATTCGTCATCGGCGGCTCGCTGCCGGTGACCGTGGCGGCGAGCTGGCTTGCGTCCGCGTGGGACCAGAACGGCGGGCTGGTCGTCACCTCACCGATCAACGCCAGGCTCGAGAAGGTTGCGCTCGATTGGGTGAAGGGGCTCTTCCATCTGCCCGCGGACAGTGCCGGCGGTTTCGTGACCAGTGCCACGGCCGCCAACTTCTGTGCGCTCGCGGCCGCGCGGCACGCCCTGTTGGAGCGCGCCGGCTGGGATGTCGAGGCCCAGGGTCTCTTCGGCGCGCCGCCGATCACTGTCGTGGTGGGCGAGGAGGTCCACGCCAGTGTGCAAAAGGCCCTGTCGATGGCTGGTTTTGGCCGCGAACGGGTGGTGCGCGTGCCCTGCGATGTCCAGGGGCGGATGCGGCTCGAGGAGTTTCCGGCGGTCACCGAGCGAACCATCGTGTGCGTGCAGGCCGGCAATGTGAACACCGGTGCCTTCGATCCCGTCGCCGGGATCTGCCGGCGCGCCCGGGAACAGGGTGCCTGGGTGCATGTTGATGGCGCGTTCGGGCTGTGGGCGGCGGCGGCTCCGGCTCGGGCGCATCTCGCCGGAGGCACGGAAGAGGCCGACTCGTGGGCCACCGACGCTCACAAGTGGCTGAATGTTCCCTACGACAGCGGCCTGGTGTTCACGCGCGATGCCGGCGCGCTGCGCGCAGCGATGGCCGTCGGTGGCGCCTACCTCGCGCAAGCTGAGGACCGCATCCCCTATCAATACACGCCCGACTTCTCGCGCCGGGCGCGCGGCATCGAGGTGTGGGCTGCGCTGCGCCAGCTGGGTCGCGCGGGACTTGCGGATCTCATCGAGCGCACCTGCCGGTTCGCGGAGCGATTCGCCCAGGGCCTGGCGCAAAGCGGGCACCGGATACTGAACGACGTCGTGCTGAACCAGGTGCTGGTGTCCTTCGGCAGCGCGGAGCGCACGCGTGAGGTAATTGCGCGGGTGCAGAGCGACGGGACCTGCTGGTGCGGCGGCACACTCTGGCAGGGCCACACGGCGATGCGTATCAGCGTTTCATCGTGGGCGACGACCGAGGCGGACGTCGATCGCAGCCTGGCCGCCATCCTGCGTGCGGCGGAGGGTTAGCGCCCCGCGAGCCCTCTGCGACCTGCGCTGACTGTCTGATGCCATCACCGGCCCCTCCTTCGCAGCGGGGAGGGCTGGGACGGCCGAGGGCGGCAGGAGATGTCTACGAGCCCGCGTCGGTTTTTATCTGCCCGAGTCGGTCTGTGCAAAGCGCTGGACCTGGCCGAGGACGCCATCGTGTATGGTGGCGTAGACGCGCTCGGGGAAGGCACGCGGCAGGCGCTTCTCGACGCGCTCGAGCGCCGCGGGCGCGGATTCGACGAACGACTGCATTCGATTCCAGAGATGCGGGACTGCGGTTCGACCGGCGAGCTCCTGCCCGTGGCGGGCGGTGATCTCGTTCAAGCGGTAATGGGCGCGCCGGGCGCGCAGCGACATGGCGAGCTTCGCTTTCTCGATGGCGAGCTGATTCTTGCCCTGACCGATGATGGGCCAGGCGGATAGGACATCATGGAGCGGCGTCAGGCCGTAGGCGCCACCGGCCTGCTGGCGCAGAGAGAAGTTCTTGCCGTGGCCGTCGGTCGCCGCGAGCAGCCAGAAGGCGAGCTGCGCGAGCACGAAGCTCGCCTGGTCCCTCGCGGGATACTCGCTGTTGGCAAGGAGTCCCAGCGCGTCCGAGATCGAGGGTCCGCCGTCCGCCTCGTAGCGCAGCGTATGCGGGAGCCCCATGGCCTGGCAGAGGTCTTCCTGCGGCAAGCGTGCGATCCACATGCCCTTTTGCGGTTTGAAGCGCTTTTTGTGGACGTCTGCTGCGTCCACACCGATCCAGCGACGGTCGAAGCGCGTCACGACGAGTGCACGCTGCTCGCCAAAGCGCGCGATGGCCGCATCCGCCGCCGGCAGGTCGAGCTCGCGCAACACTTGCGCGCACAGCCACTCGTTCTCGACCGAATCGGAGAAGTCGCCGCGGAAGCCGCCGATGATGCCGAGCGGGAGCTTGAGGATGTGGGTGGTCGGAGTGGCGCGCTGCGGTCGAAACCACCTACCCGCCATGTGAAGGAGCGCCGTCGTCTCCTGGGCGCCGGCGAGGGATATGCGGAAATCATCCGCCTCACCGCGCCCCAAGGGTGTGGCAGTTGTCACATCCCGAAGGATCCGCTCGACCCCCTCCTCGGTGAGCGGCGCGGCATCGATGCGATCCCAGCCCAAGGGCTCCAGGTTCGGCGGCAGGAGCTGTACCGCGCCCACGCAGTCACGTCCAATCGCCGTGAGCAGATCAAAGGCATCGGAGGAGCGCGCTTGGAAGCGAGTACGGATGCGGCCGCGGATCTCGGCGCTGTCCGGCAGCAGGTTGTCGAAGTAATATTCGACCGTCTGACCGCGCAGCTCCCGGTCCGCAGTGACGGGCAATGACAGCGAGAGTGCTCGCCCATGGGGAGCATCGGCCCAGGACTGCTCGTAGCGAAAGAAATGCGTACCGGCGCCCCGCAGCGTCCCCCACTCCCCGACCCGCTCGCCGTTCATCCATACAACGAGTGAGGCCACTGCGCTACCACTGCAGCGCGCGCGCGCGCGGTGCCGATCGCGGCGCATCGCTCACGGGCTCGAGCAGCACCCGTACCTGCAATACGGTGAGCAGCTGCAGCAGTTGCCCGACGCTCACGCGCTTGGGGTCACGCTCGATCTTGGCGATGCGGGTCTGGTCGAGGCCGGTCAGCGCACCGAGCGCGGCCTGAGTGAGGCCGCGCGCCTTGCGGAACGAGCGCAGGTGGTTGGCCAACTGGGCCGGGGTCTGGAGCCACAAGGGTTTCATGCTGCCCGGTATATGCCTTTGAAGGCATAAAGGCAATATATGACCTGAACGGCATATGTTGATTGTATGCCTCAGGAGGCGACGCTAAAGTCCATCCGCAAGGCGCAGCCAGTCGATGGATAGAACGGAACGATTCTACAAGATCGATCAACTGCTGAAGGACAGCAAGGTCGTGCCGTTTGCGAGACTCAAAGACGCACTGGGCGTCTCGCGGGCAACCCTCAAACGCGATCTTGTCTACATGCGCGACCGATTTCACGCGCCGATCGAATATGTTCGGGCGGGCAATGGATATCGCTTCGGAAAGCCCCGGGCCGGACCTCGCTATGAGCTCCCCGGGCTCTGGTTCAATGCGACCGAGATCTACGCGCTGCTGACGACGCTGCAGCTCCTCAGCAATCTGCAGCCGGGCCTGCTCGACGGGCAAGTCCCGGCGCTCGTCGAGCGGCTGCACGCGATCCTGGGCCGGGGCGATCATTCCTGGCAGGAGATCCAGGCGCGCATCCGCATCTTTCACCCTGAACGCCGGGAGGGCGACGCCGCCTGGTTCAGTGTCATCGCGGCGGCGCTGCTGAAGCGCTCGCGCCTCTGGATCCGCCATTACAACCGGAACGAAGACCGGGTGACCGAGCGTGAAGTCTCCCCGCAGCGCCTGGTGCACTATCGGGATAACTGGTATCTCGATGCGTACTGCCACCTGCGGGAAGACCTGCGAAGCTTCGCGGTGGATGCGATTCAAAGCGCCGTTCTGAAAGACACGAAGGCGAACGAAATGCCGAAAGCCGAGCTCGATGAGTACCTCGGAAGCGGCTACGGGATTTTCGCCGGCCGGAAAGTCGAGTGGGCGACACTGAAGTTCACGCCCCGCGCGGCCCGCTGGGTCTGCGCGCAGCGCTGGCACCCCGAGCAACGCCATCGCGTGGAGAAGGACGGCAGTTACCTGCTCGAGATCCCCTACTCGGACGATCGGGAGCTCGTCATGGAGATCATGAGATTTGGGCCTGACGTGGAAGCACTCGCCCCGCCGTCACTGCGCAAGCGGGTTTCCGATCTCCTTAGTGAAGCCTCCCAGCGCTACGACTGAAGGCTCACGCCCTGAGCCACCTCCCCTCCCATACTGGCGCCCATGGATACAAAGGGAGCGCCCATGGGACAGGTCCATGAAATCGCCGACTCGCTGACCGCGTTAGAGCTCGGCGAGTCACAGACTTATGTCAACCTCACTCTCTTTCCGCTGCTCGGGGATCCGGAAGCGACGCCGGGGTACGTCCTGCTGGACGAGGCGCTCGAGCGCCACCTGGTGCACATCACCGAAGTGTCCGCAGGCGGGCGCGTGCCGGAGCTTGCGTTTGAGAACGCCTCCGATGAGACGGTGCTGCTGGTGGACGGGGATGAGCTCGTGGGCGCCAAGCAAAACCGCGTCCTGAACTTATCCATCCTGGTCGCCGGCGGCAAGAAGCTCGTCATCCCGGTGTGCTGCGTCGAGCAAGGGCGTTGGGCATACCGCAGTTCCGAATTCCAGGCGACCAAGCGCGCGCTCTTTGCGCGGGCGCGCGCCCGCAAAGCCCAGAGCGTCTCCGATGCCCTGCGCTCGCGCGGCGAGCGGCGGGCGAACCAGTCCCAGGTCTGGGCAGATGTCGCGGACAAGGCTTACGCCTGTCGCGTCGAGTCCGAGACGCTCGCGATGTCCGACATCTACGTCGAAAGCGCAGCGCAGCTCGATGGCTACGTGCGCGCCCTTGGCGCGGTGCCGGGGCAAAGGGGCGCGGTAGTCGCCATCAATGGCAAGGTGGTCGGCCTCGAACTCTTCGACTCCCCCGCCGCGTTCTCGCGGTATCTGGAAAAATTGGTGCGCGCCTACGCGCTCGATGCCATCGAGACGCAAGCGCGCGAGCCACGGATTCCGTCGGACACGGACGCCCAGGCCTTCCTCGATCTGATCTGGGCCACGCACGCCCAACGCTTCCCGGCGCTCGGTGAAGGCGAAGACATCCGGCTCGCCGGCGCGGGGCTGGCCGGCGGCGCCCTCCTTGCGGCCGGCCGGCTCGTACATCTGGCGGCCTTCGTGGTGCCGTAGGAGGGTTTTGCATGGCCTGGTTGAGCGGCTTTCTCGGTCTGGTCCTCGGGGCAACGGTCTGTGGGCTGTACGCCCGCCTTGCATTGACGCGCGTGCGTCTCGAGGCCGAAAGCTGGCGCTCGAAGCACGAGTCCCAGCAACTCGAACGGGCCAAGTTCGAGGCCGAGGCGAAACGGGTCCCAGCCCTCGAAGAACGTATCGAGTCCCTGCTGGCCGAACTGACCCAAGCCAGGTCCATGATTGTCGAAGCCCAGACACGAGTGCAGGAGCAGGCGCGCGCGCATGAAGAGAAGATCGCGGCGCTCACCGATGTACGGGGCGGCATCGATGAGGGCCTGAAGAGCATGACGGCCGAAGCCCTGCGTGCCAACCAGGGTGCGTTCCTCGAGCTTGCCAACCAGGTCTTCGAGAAGCACAAGGTTGGCGCCGACGCCGAGCTCGCGGCCCGTCAAACGGCGGTTGCGGAACTCGTCTCCCCACTCCAGGATATGCTCCAGAGCTATCGACAGCAGATCGAGCAGCTCGAGCGCAATCGCTCGGAGGCCTACGGAGCACTCTCCGGGGAGCTCAAGGCGGTCGCCGAAACCCAGCATGCGGTGCGCGCGGAGACCTCGAAGCTCGTGCAGGCGCTGCGGGCCTCGCCCAAGACCCGCGGGCGCTGGGGTGAGCACACCTTGCGGAACGTGCTGGAGCTGTCGGGCTTGAGTGCGCATTGCGACTTCTCGACCCAGGAGAGCTTCTGCCGGGGTGAGGATCCGCTACGCCCCGACACCGTCATCCGGCTGCCGGGCAACCGTCACCTGGTCGTGGACGCCAAGACCTCGATGTCCGCGTATCTCGATGCCGTCGACGCCCTGGACGAGGTGGAGCGCGAGCGCTGCCTCGCGCTACACGCCGTGCAGCTGCGCGCGCACATGAAGAAGCTCGCCGCCAAGGCCTACTGGGATGGACTCACGGTGACGCCGGATTTCGTCGTGATGTTCGTGCCAGGAGATAACTTCTATGCCGCAGCTCTGGAGCGTGACCCGGCGCTCTTTGAGGACGCCGCGGCGCAGCGCGTCATCATCGCCACCCCCTCGACGCTCATCGCGCTCGCCAAGGCCATCGCGTTCGGCTGGCGTCAGGAAAAGGTCGCCGAGAACGCCCAGCGGGTCCACGAACTCGGCCGTGAGCTCTATCGGCGTACCCTTGCCATGACCGAACACATTCAGAACTGCGGCAGCGCCCTGGGGAAGTCTGTGAAGTGCTTCAACGAGTTCATCGGGAGCCTGGAGCACTCTGTCATGCCCCAGGCGCGGCGGTTCAATGAGCTCGAAGTTGAGGGAACGGCGACGGAGATTCCGCTGCTCGGGCACATCGAGGTCGAGCCGCGGCTGCTGCGCGCCGACCGCGACTTCGCCGAGCAGCTCGCCGTGAGCGCGAACTCGAACACGGACGCCAAGAGCCTCCCCGCGAGCGCAGCTTAAGACTTGCATGCGTCGCTACAACGGTCAGCTCATTTTCTCCGCCACGGACCTCGTGACCTTCCTCGACTGCCGGCACGCCACCTTCCTCGATCACCGGCAGCTCGAAGATCCCGCCCCCCTGCCCGCTGAAGATCCATACGTCGAGCTGCTGCAGCAAAAGGGACTCGAGCACGAGCGCTCGTATCGGGAGCAGCTTCGCACGCAGGGCCTGAATGTCATCGACATCCCCTCCCGGGGCTCGCTCGAGGAGCGCACGGAGCAAACCCGCGCAGCCATGGCAGCCGGTCCTCAGGTGATTTACCAGGGCGCGTTCTCGGACGGCCGCTGGCACGGCTATGCCGATTTCCTGCTGCGGGTGCCCGGCGAGTCACGCTTTGGCGATTACCACTACGAGCCCCTCGACACCAAGCTCGCGCACGCGACCAAGCCGAAGCATCTCATGCAGCTCGGTATCTATGCGGACCTGCTCGCCCGCGTGCAGGCTCGTGCACCCGAGCGCCTGCACGTGGCACTCGGCACCGGCGAGACGGTGCTCTTGCCCACTCGGGATTTCCAACACTACCTGGCGGGCGCGCGCGCGCGATTCGAGACCTTCGTTGACGCCATGCCGAAGGAATCCCACGGCGAGCCCTGCAGCGCCTGCAGCCTGTGCCGCTGGCGGGAGCGCTGTGAGGGAGAATGGGCGGCCGCCGACCACCTGAGTCTCGTGGCCCGCATCACCCGCGGTCAGCGCGAGAAGCTCAACGCGGCGGGCGTGACCACGATGGCACAACTCGCAGCGCTCCCCCCGGCAACGCCGATCGCGAGCCTGCAGCCGGATACGCTTGAGCGGCTGCGCGCCCAGGCGCGCTTGCAGGACGGCAAGCGCCGCGACGGCCAAAACCGCCACGAGTTGCTGCCTGCCGTTGACGGCAAGGGATTCGCGCGACTACCGCGTCCGAGCGCCGGGGATCTGTTCTTCGATATGGAGGGCGATCCGCTGCTTGACGGCGGACTGGAATATCTCTTCGGGTTCGCCTTTCTGGAACCTGCCCAGCCCACCTTCAGACTCTTCTGGGGCCACGATCGCGTCGCCGAAAAGGCGGCCTTCGAGGCAGCCATGGATTTCATCGCAGAGCGCCTGGCCGCCTTCCCCGACGCCCACATCTATCACTATGCGTCGTACGAAGAGTCCGCCCTGAAACGCCTGGCGATGATGCACGGCACACGCGAGACCCAGGTCGATGATCTCCTACGCCAGGGCAGACTCGTCGACCTGTATCAGGTCGTTCGCGAGGCGCTGCGCGTGTCCGAGCCCAGCTATTCCTTGAAGAACCTCGAGGTCTTTTATATGCGCCCGCGAGAGGGCGCGGTCACGACGGCGAACGCGAGCGTCGTGGCCTATGAGCGCTGGCGCAAGCTCGCAGATCCGCGCCTGCTGGAAGAGATCGCGCGATACAACGAGGCCGATTGCATCTCGACGCTTAAGCTTCGTGACTGGCTCATCAAGTTACGCCCGCGCGCTCTCCCTTGGCGTGAGAGACCGCCGGCGGATCCCGAGGAGGAAAGACGCACCGCTGAACGCCTGGCGGCGGAAGCGAGTCTGGCCGCGACCACCGCGCGGCTGCTGAGGTGCTCTGAAAGCGAGCGCCCTTACCGGGAATTGATCAGCCAGCTCCTCGAATTCCACCACCGCGAAGCCAAGCCGCAATGGTGGTGGCAATTCCGCCGTGCCGAGATGACGGAGGAAGAGCTGATCGAGGATGCCGAATGCATCGGAGCCTTAAGGCGCGATCCCGCGGCACCGCCGTTGCGGGAAAAGCTCTCCCTGGTGCACACGTTCACGTTTCCAGCCCAGGACTTCAAATTGCGCACGGGGAGCCGGCCGCGGCGCGCGGGCACGCGAGAGCCCGTCGGCGAGCTTGTATTGTTGGACGAGGATGCGCGGCGTTTGCAGCTCAAAGCCGGTCCGAGGACCCCTCCCCTGGACGACACGCTGTCCCTGATTCCCGAGGCGCCCTTCGACGACAAGGTGCTGCGCGAGGCGATCTATAGGTATGGGCAAGCCGTCATTGCCGGCGACGAGCGCTATGGCGCCGTGACGTCCGTCCTGAAACGCGAGCTGCCGCGGATTCGCGGCCGCGCGCCGGGAGCGCCCCTTCTGCCGGCAGACGCCGACACGATCAGCGGAAGCCTGGCCGCGATCAAAGACCTGCAGCAAAGCCATCTCCTCGTGCAGGGACCGCCCGGGGCGGGTAAGACCTTCCTGTCCGCCGCGGCCATCGTGGAGCTGCTGCACCAGGGGCGGCGGGTCGGTGTGGCGTCGCACTCCCACAAGGCGATCAACCGCTTGCTCGAAGAGGTCGAGAAACGGGCCGAGAGTCAGGGCAGGACCTTCCAGGGCGTGAAGAAGTGTTCCGAGGAGGAGCAGTGCTGCAACGGTTCGATGATCGAGGACGTGTTCAAGAACGAGCACGTGAAGGGCCGTCATCAGCTCGTCGCGGGCACCGCATGGCTTTTCGCAGATCCCGTCCTGGATCAGTCCCTGGACGTGCTCTTCATCGATGAGGCCGGCCAGGTCTCGCTCGCAAACCTGGTCGCCATGGGGCTGGCGGCGCGCAACCTGGTGCTGGTCGGCGACCAGATGCAGCTCGCGCAGCCCATCCAGGGGACCCATCCCGGCCGCTCGGGAGCCTCGGCACTCGAGTTCCTGCTCGAAGAGCACGCGACCGTGCCGCCCGAGCGCGGGGTGTTCCTCGATGTCACCCGCCGCATGCACCCGGACGTCTGCCGATTCATTTCCGAAGCGGTGTACGAGGGACGCCTGCACTCGCACGCGAGCACCGAAGTGCAGCGGCTGATCGTGAGCCCCGGCGCAGATCCGGCGCTCAAGGCCTCGGGATTGTCGTTCGTCCCCGTCCTGCACCAGGAATGCCGGCAGAAGAGCGAGGAAGAAGGTCAGCGGGTGCGGGAGATCTTCGGGAGCCTGCTGCAGCAGCGTTGGATCGGCCCGCAGGGCCGCGAGCGGCCGCTCGCCATCGACGATATTCTCATCGTCAGTCCCTACAACATGCAGGTGAACTTGCTTCAAAGCCTGTTGCCCCCCGGCGCGCGAGTGGGCACGGTGGACAAGTTTCAGGGCCAGGAGGCCGCGGTGGTCATCGTATCCATGACAACCTCGTCGGCCGAAGACATGCCGCGGGGAATGGAGTTCCTTTACAGCCGCAACCGCCTCAACGTCGCCATCTCGCGGGCACGTTCGCTCGCGATCGTGGTGGCGAGCCCATTGCTGCTCGAGGCACCCTGTGGCCGAGTCGAACAGATGAAACTGGTGAATACGCTGTGCTATGCCAGAGTATACGCGGCAAGCCTGGCCGCAGCGGCGATCACAGGCTGACTCGATGGGCAGGGTGAATGACAATACCGCGAATAGAGCGCCCGTGACCGCCATCCTTCGGGCGGTTGCTTTCGCAGCGCATAAACATCGCAATCAGCGACGCAAAGACGAAGTCGCGTCGCCATATATCAACCACCCGATTGCGTTGGCCGAGCTCCTGGCCTCGGTGGGATTGGAACAGGATACCGAGGTCCTCATCGCGGCGCTCCTTCACGATACAGTGGAAGACACGGATACGACGTTCGAGGAGCTCGAAGCAAAATTCGGTACGCCGATTGCCGCGATAGTTCGCGAGCTCACAGACGACAAAGCTCTTCCGAAAGAAGAACGTAAGCGGCTGCAAGTGGACCACGCCGCCCACGCCAGCCGCTCGGCAAAGCTGGTGAAGCTCGCTGACAAGATCTGTAACCTCCGCGACATTCAGGCGTCACCGCCGGCGGGCTGGTCATCGCAGCGCAAGCAGGAATATTTCGAGTGGGCCAAGCGGGTCGTGGATCAAATCCGAGGCGTGCATCCGAGGCTTGAGCAGCTGTTTGACGCGGAGTACGCAAGAGGGCCCTAGGATGATCGTTGCCTGGATCCCTATGGGTCCGACCCGCGCCGCGACACCCGCGTTCGAGGATGTCGCCGAGTTGCGAAACGCATTGTTCTGTGCGCGCCGGTGACTGAATTCATGCCGTTCACGATGACTTGTCCGTCGCGCGGCTACGAACTCGTGCCGATTTCGGATCTGATCTTGCCGGCACGTTGTGGCTGCGGGATGCGGTGACGACGATCTCGGGGAGATCGGAGGGTGGATCGGGAAAGACCGTGGGTTTAGCCGCTGCGGTCCCGGCGCTCTGCGAGCATGCGGCGAACAGTCCTGCAAGCGCCACCACGGACAGGGCAGCGGCGTAGTGGCTCTTTGAGATGTTGTGCATCCTGCGAATCATCGGCGTCCCCTTTCGCGTTGTATGGTTCGACCATTTCGAGCGCGGTTGCGGCCCGAAGTTCACGGTGGATTGTGAATTCCGGGCCGCCTGTCGCCTTGAGGACACATTGCAAGACGACGTACATCCTGCTACAGGCGAAACTTCGTCGACTAACGGCGCGGCAACCATCAGCTGCCCGCGGCCAACCGGGCACCACACGACTCGCGTACGATCAGCTCACAACTGAGGCGTACCTCGCGCGGAACCATGTCGCGCCGCGCGATCCGCTCAAGCATCACTGCCAGCGCCGCCTCGCCAATTTCCCGGGTCGGCTGACGCAGAGTCGTCAGCGGCACCGGCAGCAGACTTGCGTAGTCCACATCATCGATGCCCACCAACCGAACATCATGCGGAATTCGGTACTCGAGCTGCAGCAGCGAATGCATCAGATGTCCTGCGGTGCGGTCGTTGGCGCAGGCGATGCCGTCCGGACGCCCGGATTGCATCACCGCCTTGACACTCTCGATGTCGTCCGCGTCCATGCGGTGCGTCAGCGCCCGATCGAACTGCACACCGGCCGCGTACAGTGCCTCCCGGTAGCCGGCTTCGCGCTCATCGACGGTCGAGGCGGCGTTCTCGGGGCCAACGAAAAGAACGTGCCGACATCCGCGGCGCAGGAGATGCTCCGTGATGACGTGTCCGGCACGACGATTGTCGATGCCAATGAGGTCATGACGTGCAGCCTCCGGGTACGGAACGAGGGGGCGATCCAAAAGGACCACGGGAATTCGAGCCTCATCGAGGGCGCGGACAATTCGTCGGTTGTACTCGTCCTTGGAGGGCGTCAGTTCCAGCGGCGCGAAGAACACTCCGGAGACCCTGCGCTCGATGTATTGCAGGCACAGTTCCCAGGCTCGTTCCTCCTTCGGCCTTTGAGCCGCGGCGGAGCCCCAGAGGAGCGCGTGCCCGCGCGCTCGCGGGGAGGCCATCATGCCCTCCCAGATCGTTTCGAAGATGGCGGTTTCCTCGCGGTTGGGGATCAGGAGTCCGAACGAGCAGCCACCCGCGGCGGGCGCCCTCTTCACGAAGGTTCCGGAACCGGCCCGCCGCTCCACGAGCCCCGCGGTCTGCAGGTCTCTCACGGCGCGCCCGATCGTTATGCGCGAAACACCAAACCTCTCGACGAGTTGCGCCTCACTCGGCAGGCGCTCGCCGAGCTTCCAGCGGCCCGAATGAATGTCCCGACTGAGGGACGAATAGACCTGGCGGTGCTTGCGCGTCGTGCCCGGACCTGAGGTCTCAGGTCTCATAAATGATATATCCGCCTATCTCTC
>VBNH01000050.1 GCA_005878095.1 Gammaproteobacteria bacterium
GAGCAGCAGGTTGAATCCGGAGTAGCGCTGCGCCTGCCCTTCGAGGGCGGCGAAGAACTGCTGCGCGCTCACCGCAGGCGCCGGCGCATTCAGGTAGCGCGGGATCAGCTCCCCGCGCGACGGCGCCCCGAGCCGCGGTGGCTGCAGCTCGCGAAAGTTGGTGACCACGCCGAAGCGCCGCTCACGGTCCACGGCGAGCCAGGCGCCCTGCGCACGCAGGTCGCGTCCGGCGATCAGAGCCGCCGGCGGTGGCCACTTCGCCAGCGCCGCGGCCGGGCGCTCGTGATACTCGTCACGGTTGGCGGCCACCACCAGGCGGTAGCGCGGAGCGGCTTGCCATGCGAGCACCAGCAGACACATGGCGCTAGCCGCGTCCCTTCAGCCAGGTCTCGATCAGGCGCCAGGAAATGGACTGCGAGGGCGGCGCCAGCGCCTCGCCCGCATCGAGCTGCGCGCGCGTGAACCAGCGTGCGTCCTCCAGCTCGCCGCTCACGCGTACGCTGCTGCCGGCGGCCGCGGAGGCCTGAAAGCCGATCATCAGCGACGACGGAAACGGCCACGGCTGCGAGGAGTCGTAGCGCAGGCCGCTCACGACGACGCCGGTCTCCTCCGCCACCTCGCGCTCGACCGCGTCCTCCAGGCTCTCGCCGGGTTCGACGAAGCCGGCGATGGTGGAGTAGCGCCGCGGCGGCCAGCTCGCCTGGCGTCCGAGGAGCGCCCGCTCGCCGTCGCTCACCAGCACGATGATGGCCGGATCGATGCGCGGAAACAGCTCCTGGGCGCAGGCCGCGTTCGAGCACACCAGGATGTGGCCGGCGCGGGTCGCGCTCGTGCGTGCGCCGCACACTCCGCAGTGGCGGTGACGCGCGCGCCAGATCGCCATGGCGCGCGCATAGGCAAGCAGGCCCGCTTCGTCCGCGGCCAAGAGCGGCGCGAGCGGCCGCAGCTCTTCGAACGCCGTGCCCGCCGGCGCCCCGACCGCCTGCCCGGGAGGCAGATCGAGGAGCACGCAGCGCATGCCGCGAAACCACCCCAGCAGCACCAGGCTCGTCTCGTCCGCGGCCGCGCGCACCAGCGGGGCGCCGTGCGCGAGGAAGGCGATGCGCGGCGGGCTCTGCGCATGCAGCAGGTGCGCGGTGCCGTGGCCCACCAGGTAGAGGGTCGCCGGATCGGCGCGCGCCGTCGCGATCCAGTCCGGGTCCTCGCGCGCCTCCGCGCGCCGCTCAAGATAGGGACCGGAGAAGAAGTTGGCTCGATCGTGATCCATGAACCGACGCTCGCCGCACGGGCAGTGGCGGCGGATTCTATCGGGTCTGCGGGAAAGTGGGCGTCTTGCGGGGCGAGGCGCGCTCATGCGTCGAGGCAGGCGCAATTTCCCGGGTGCTTCAGCAGGAGGGCATCGGGCTCGCGCAATGATGGCAGCGCCGCTCGCGCAGCGGAAAGCGTTCGGTCACCAAGAGGCCCCCGCAGTCGCTGCAGCAACCGAAGCGCAGCTGGTCGCCGCGTGCGAGTGCGGTGGCGAGAAACACCGTGTGCTCGAAGGAGATCTGCGCCGCGGGCAGCAGCAGCCGGTAGGCCTCGAACGCCTGGCACAACAGCTCCCCGCGCGTGAGCCCCGGCAGTGCGCCGGGCGTCCCCGCGGCCGGTAGCGCCGGCACGACGCCCAGCAGCGACAGCACGCTCGCCAGCACCGCGGTCTCCTGCTGCAGGCGCAGCGAGCGCGTGAAATAGGCGACCTGGTGCGGGGACTTGCCGCGATGACGCGGCAGGTAGCGGCGCGCCTGGCTCATGTAGGAACGGTACAGCTTGCGGATGCGGTCGTCCGACAGACCGGTCCAGGCGCGGATGGTCTGGGTGCGCGCCTCGTGCCGCAGGAAGCGCAGCGCCAGCTCCATGCGCGCTCGCTCGCGGCGGTAGCGATCGTCGCAGATGCGCATGGGAGTCGTCCGGCGGCCTTGAGGGTCGCTACATTGTGGGAAAGATTCAGCAAAACTCAACCCGCAAATTTGGTAAAAAATTACCAAATTCACGGATGGCTTCGGGGCCCCGCTCCGTTACGATAGCGGCTCGTGGCCAAAGAGGCGCGCCATGCTGTCGCGATGCGAGACGCACGACGGGACCTGCGGCGAAGGCTGGGGTCTGGCGGAGCGCTGGTTGCACCCCGAGACGCTCGAGTCGCTGGTCGAGCTCAACGAGCTGTGCCTGGGGTTGTTCGCGGAGCAGGCCGCGGTGCGCTGCGCCCAGCCGAGCCTGCTGTTGCGGCAGGTCGGGGAGCTGTGGCGCGTGCTCGACGCCGCGGCGCGGCGGCGCGCCGCGGCCTGTCCCTACCTGCTGGTGGACGCCGGCTTCGCCGACCCGCAGCGCTGGCGGCAGCCGGCGCCGCTCGGCGTGGGCGACACCGGGGAGGCCGCCTACAGCACATTCTTTACCGTGCCCGGGGCGACCGAGGTTGCGAGGCTGGTGTTCACCTACGCCTGGCACCTGGCGCGCGCGCACGGCGCCGCGGCGCGGCTGCTGCTCGGCATGAGCGCGCCGTGCGCCGCGCTCATCGGTCACCTGAGCCTGCGCCAGATCCATTCACTGGCGCAGACTCACCAAGCTTGGCTGAAGCCGCGCTGGCCGGCGCGTGTGCAGGTGTGGCGCGAGCTGCTGCTGGCGGCGGCGTCGGGCGAGGCGCCGGTGCTCGAGCGCGCGCGGCTGCACGGGCTGACGCTGCTGGCGGCGGACGCCCGCGCCGCGCTGCCCGAGCGGGCCGATCCCGGCGCGCTCGCGCCGTGAGCCGCGCGCCGGCGCGGCTTATTTCGCGAGCTGGAACAGGGTGGAGGGCACCCAGCCCTCGTTGCCGAGCTCGTCACTCACCTTCCACCACAGGCCGTCCTTCTCGCCGCTCGGATAGAGCGTCATGCCAGGGTCCAGATCGCGCACCTTCTTCGCTTTGATATTGGCCGCCTCGTACATCTTGCCCGGCTTGGCCATGGTCACCGACTGCGTGGCGTTGTCGGCCTTGGCGTTGAGGGTCATGCCTTTGACTTGATTCACGAGCTTGGTGAACGCGTCGAGGTAGGCCATGGTGACGACCTGGCCGATCTCGGTGTTCGCGTAACTGCTCGCCCCGGCCGCCGCGAAGCCGCCGAAGAAGGCGCCGCCGCCAGCGCCCCAGCCGAGGTCGGTCTTCTTCGAGTGTCCCTGCTGCAAGGCGACCTGCTCGGTGGAGCGCACGTCGGTGAGCGTCAGCACGACATCCGCGGTCTTGCTCTTGAGACTGATGCCGCCGACCACCGCGCCCGCCACGCCGCCGAGCAGCCCCCCCACCAGCCCGCCGAGGTTGCGGCCGCCGGAATTGCTGTTCTTGGTGACCACATCCGGCACCAGCACGTAGTCGGCCGCCTTCATCTGCCCCTTGCCGATGTTGGCGCCGCCGCGCATCTCGCCGCTGCCGGCCAGCGCCCGCTCCTGCTGCGCAGCCGCGAGACCCTTGCCGCGATCGAGCAGCGTGAAGCATTTGGACTGCGACACGAACACCTTGATGAGCGCTTCGGGGGACTCGAGGTTGTACGCCAGCCACCACTTGTTCTCCGGCTCGGTGACCGCGAGCGTGCCGACGCGCTTGTCGCAGCTTGGAATCTCCGGCGGCGGCTGATCGGCGGCCCACGCGGTGAGCGTGACGCCCAGGCTCGAAAGCGCGAGCCATGGCAGAACGACGCTCTTTAGCCTCTGGTGCGGCAGCATGCACTCCTCCCAAGGATTCGTTGTGGTTCGCGCACGGACGCGCTTCGTGCGCTAGTGTAGGCCCAAGTCCCCGCCCCGGGGTAGACGCCTGAGGCGCGTGTCCGTTTTTGCGCGCTATGCGTCATCGACGTGCAGGAATCCTTCCGCAGGCGGCCCTACTTCCGGGACGCCGCTTTTCAGTAGATCGCGATCTCGCGCTTACCCGCCGAGTCGCGCGCGCCGCGGAACATGCCCTCGGTGCTGAAGTCCATGACGATCCGCCCGTCGCCGCCGACCGCGATTAGGCCGCCGTCCCCGCCGAGTGCGGGGAGTATCCCGTGCAGCAGCTCGCGCACCGCCTGCTCGAGGCTCAAGGCCCGGTACTCGACCGCCGCGCACACGTGATGGGCGGCGACCGCGCGGATGAAATACTCGCCGTGCCCGGTCGCCGAGACCGCGCACACGCCGTTCTTGGCGTAGGTGCCGGCGCCGATGATCGGGGAGTCCCCGACACGCCCCGGGCGCTTGTTGGTCATCCCGCCGGTCGAGGTGGCGGCCGCCAGGTTGCCCTCGCCGTCGAGCGCCACGGCCCCCACCGTGCCCTGCGCGGCGGGGAGCAGGTCCGAGACGCGCGCGCCGCGCTGCTCGGACTCGAGTTGCTCCTGGCGCTCTGCGATGCGGAAGTAGTGGTTGGGAACCAGCGCCAGACCCTCTTCCAGGGCGAACTCCTCGGCGCCGGCCCCCACCAGCAGCACGTGACGCGACTTCTCCATCACCCGCCGGGCGAGCTCGATCGGATTTCTCACGTGCCGGACGGAGGCGACCGCGCCGGCCCGCAGCTGCCTGCCGTCCATGATCGCGGCGTCGAGCTCGGCCGCGCCGTCGCGGGTGAGCGCGGCGCCGTGGCCGGCGTTGAAGCACGGGTCGTCCTCGAGTATCCGCACCGCGGCGCCGACGGCATCCAGACTGCTGCCGCCGCTCGCCAGCAGCGCGAAGCCCCCGTCCAGCGCCGCCTCGAGGCCCGCGCGGTAGCGCTGCTCGCGCTGCGCCGACAGCATCGCGCGCGGCACCGCCCCCGCGCCTCCGTGGATGGCGATTGCGTACCGGTGCGGCTCCCGCGGACTCTTACTTGGCATCACGATACATGGCGATGTCGCGCCGGCCGCGCGAATCGCGTGCGCCGCGGAACATGCCGACGCTGTTGAAATCCATGGCGATGTTCCCGCTTCGGTCCACGGCGATCACGCCCCCTTCGCCTCCCGTGCGGCGCAGCTTCTCGTGTATGAGCTCGCGCACCGCCTGCGCAAGCGCCAGGTGCCGGTATTGCACCAGCGCGCAGATGTCATGGGCCACGACCTGGCGGATGAAGAACTCGCCCTGTCCGGTGCCCGAGACCGCGCAGGAGTCATCGTCGGCGTAGGTGCCGGCACCGATGATGGGCGAATCCCCGACCCGCCCGCGGTGCTTGTCGGTGAGCCCCCCGGTGGAGGTGGCGGCGGCGAGATGGCCCGCGCGGTCGAGGGCGACGGCCCCCACGGTGCCGGTGGGCCCGGGCGCGGCCGCCTTGAGCTCGCCGGCCTGGCGCCGCGCCTCCTCCAGCTCGCGTACGCGCGCCTCGGTGCGGAAATACTCGCGCCGCACGAGCACCACGCCCTGCTCGAGCGCGAACTCCTCGGCTCCCTCGGCCACCAGCAGCACGTGCGGGCTCTTCTCCATCACCAGGCGCGCGAGCTCGACGGGGTTTTTGACATGGCGCACGCCCGCCACCGCTCCGGCGCGCGGACCGTGTCCGTCCATGATGGCGGCGTCGAGCTCCGCATCGCCGTCATGGTTCAGGACCGCGCCGCGGCCGGCGTTGAACTGCGGATCATCCTCCATGATGCGCACCGCGGCCGTCACGGCATCCAGGCTCGAGCCGCCGCGCTCGAGGATCGCGTAGCCGGCATCGAGCGCCGCCGCCAGCCCCGCGCGGTAGGAGGCCGCGTGCTGCGGGGTCATCTTCGCCGGATCGATCACGCCCGCGCCGCCGTGGATGGCGATCGCCAGCGGTGGCGGCTCGAGGGCGTGAGCCGGCGCGACCGCCACGGCCAGACACAGGAGCGCGAGCAGTTTCGGGCGCGACATCGTAGGTTGCTGAGACACACGCACCTTAAATCCCCGCTGTAACTGGGTTGGCTGCAGGATATAATTTTAAGATCAGAACCGTCACGCGAGGCTACCGCATTCGCGCCTATCCGAATGGCGCTCAGCGGCGTTTGCTGCATCGATGGTTCGGCGCTGCCCGCTGGCTGTGGAACACGGCGCTCGAGATCCGTTCCGAAGCGTATCGCGAGTGCGGGCTTACGCTCACCGGGAATGATGTCTCGCGCTGGCTGACGCAGTGGAAGAGCACCCCGGGCCACGAGTGGCTCGCGCTGGTGCCTGCGACCTCTCTCACGCAGTGCTTGCGAGATCAGGATGCGGCGTTTCGCAACTTCTTCGCAGGCCGGGCTCGTTACCCGCGGTTCAAGCGGAAAAGCACCTCTGGGAGCCTTAGGTTTCAGGGTGTGGGGGCGGCTTGGCCGCGCGGGGTGGCGACCTTGCCTAAGCTCGGTGCGCTCAAGCTCGCCGAATCGCTCCCCGACGTCGAGCGACCGGATCTGGTCACTCTCTCGCGCGATCCGTGCGGACGCTATCACGTGAGTTTCTGCGCGCAGGTTGAGACCTCGCTGCTGCCGATCACGCAGCGCTCGGTGGGCGTTGACCTGGGACTTAAGGATCTAGCAACGCTCTCGACCGCGGAAAAGATCGCGAATCGCAAGCGTTACCACGCCCGCCTGAGATACCTGCGCCAGCAGCAGCGCTGCCTGGCGCGGCGTCAGAAAGGCAGCCGGCGGCGCGAGAAGCAGCGGCTACGGGTGGCGCGGGCGCGCGCCCGGGTGAGGCAGGAGCGCCAGGCTGCGTTGCACGTGCTTACGACCTTTCTGGTGCAAGAATTCGATGTGATCTGTATTGAAGACCTGAATGTGAAGGGACTGGGACGCGGGCGACATGCCCGAGCGATCCAGGACGTCGCATTCAACGAAGTGCGCCGGCAGCTCGCCTACAAGAGCGAGTGGTACGGCAAGATCCTGGTCGAGGTGGATCGCTGGTATCCCTCGAGCAAGACCTGCTCGGCATGCCGGCACACGCTCGATGAGTTGCGGCTGGATGAGCGGCAGTGGAAGTGCCCGAAATGCGGGACCTTTCACGACCGCGATGTCAATGCCGCACGGAATCTGCTGGCGGAGGGTCTTCGCCAGCTGGCCGGTCGTGACGACCGGGACCTGCGCGTGGATGCGGGAGATGCATGCCCGGAAGAGATTCTGGTGCAGGTGCTCGCAGAGGAAGCGCGAAGCGGGCAACGGAACCGAGCCTGTCTGGAACAGCTGGCATTCGGTTAGCAGCGCAGTCAAGTTAAAGTGCAGCGGATCCGCAGCCTCTTGGTCGCCAATCGCGGGGAGATCGCCATCCGCGTCATGCGGGCGGCGAGCGAGCTCGGCCTGCGCACGGTGGCGATCTATTCGCAGGAGGACCGCTTCTCGCTGCACCGGACCAAGGCGGACGAGGCGTACCTCGTCGGCGCCGGGCGCGGGCCGGTCGAGGCCTACCTCGACATCGCGGATATCCTGGCGGTCGCGCGCGAGGCGCGGGTGGATGCGATTCATCCCGGCTACGGCTTTCTGGCCGAGAACCCCGAATTCGCGCACGCGACACGCGCGGCGGGCCTGGTATTCATCGGACCGGATGTCGAGACTCTGCGCCTGCTCGGCAACAAGGTCAGGGCGCGCGAGCTGGCCGCCTCGGCGAGTGTGCCGGTGATGCCGGCCACGGGCCCGCTGCCGGCGAGCCTCGGGCAGAGCGCGCAGCTGGCGCGCGCCATCGGCTACCCGCTGATGCTGAAAGCCAGCTGGGGAGGCGGCGGCCGCGGCGTGCGCGTGGTGACGAGCGAGGCGCAGCTTCAGGAGCTGCTGCCGCTCGCGCGGCGCGAAGCCCTGGCCGCCTTCGGCAACGACGAGGTCTACCTGGAGAAGCTGGTCGAGCGCGCGCGGCACGTGGAGGTGCAGCTGCTCGGCGACCATCACGGGACCCTGGTGCACCTGTTCGAGCGCGACTGCACCGTGCAGCGGCGCCACCAGAAGGTGGTGGAGCGCGCGCCGGCGGTGTTCCTCACGCCCCCGCAGCGCGAGGAGCTCACCGCCGCGGCGCTCGCCATCGGCCGCGCCGCGCACTATCACAACGCCGGCACGGTCGAGTTCCTGCAGGATGCCGACAGCGGCCGCTGCTATTTCATCGAAGTGAATCCGCGCATCCAGGTCGAGCACACGGTCACCGAATGCGCGACCGGCATCGACCTGGTGAAGGCGCAGATACGCATCGCCGACGGCGCGCGCATCGGTGAGCCCGGGAGCGGCGTGCCGGCGCAGGCGGACATCCGCATCGGCGCCCACGCCCTGCAGTGCCGCATCACCACCGAGGATCCGGAAAACGACTTCGTCCCCGACTACGGCAAGATCACCGCCTACCGCAGCCCCGCCGGCTTCGGCATCCGGCTCGATGCCGGCACCGCCTACAGCGGCGCCATCATCACGCGCTCCTACGACTCGCTGCTGGTCAAGGTGACCGCCTGGTCGCCGACGCCCGAGGAAACCATCGCGCGCATGCACCGGGCATTGTGGGAGTTCCGCGTGCGCGGCGTGGTCACCAACCTGCGCTTCCTGGACCAGCTCATCACGCATGCGCGCTTCGCACGCGGCGAGTACACCACGCGCTTCATCGACGACACGCCGGAGCTGTTCCGCGGGCCGCGCAAGCGCGATCGCGCCACGCGCCTGCTCAGCTACCTCGGCGCCCTCATCGTCAACGGCAACGATGAGACCCGCGCTCGCGCGCGCCCGCGGCCGCTCACCGCCGCCAGGCTGCCGCCGGGCCCGCTGCCCGCGCCCGCGCCGGGTACCAAGCAGAAGCTCGATGAGCTCGGGCCGGAGCGTTTTGCCGCCTGGATGCTCGCCGAGCAGCGCGTGCTGCTCACCGACACCACCATGCGCGATGCGCACCAGTCGCTGCTGGCGACGCGCGTGCGCACGCTCGACATGACGGCCATCGCGCCGTACTACGCGAGTCTGCTGCCCGAGTTGTTCTCGGTGGAGTGCTGGGGTGGGGCGACGTTCGACGTCGCGCTGCGTTTCCTGCGCGAGGATCCCTGGCAGCGCCTCACGCTGCTGCGCGAGCGGCTGCCGAACCTGTTGCTGCAGATGCTGCTGCGCTCCGCCAATGCGGTGGGTTATGCGAACTATCCCGACAACGTCGTGCGTTTCTTCGTCGCGCGGGCCGCGCAGCGCGGCATCGACCTCTTCCGCATCTTCGACTCGCTCAACTGGGTCGAGAACATGCGCGTGGCGATCGATGCGGTGCTCGAGGCCGGGAAGCTCTGCGAGGCGTCGATCTGCTACAGCGGCAACTTGAGCGATCCGCGCGAGCGCAAGTACACACTCGATTACTACCTCGGGCTGGCGCGCGAGCTCAAGGCCGCCGGCACCCACGTGCTCGGCATCAAGGACATGGCGGGGCTGGTGCGGCCGCGCGCCGCTTACACGCTGGTCAAGGCCCTGAAGGAGGAGGTCGGGCTGCCGGTGCATTTCCACACGCACGACACCAGCGGCATCGCCGCCGCCAGCGTCCTGGCGGCGATCGACGCGGGCGCCGACGCGATCGACGGGGCCATCGACGCCATGAGCGGGTTGACCTCGCAACCCAACCTCGGCTCGCTCATCGAGGCGCTGCGCCACGGGCCGCGCGATCCGCGCGTCGATCCGCAGCGGCTGCGCGTGATCTCGTCCTACTGGGAGCAGGTGCGGCGGCAGTACGCGGCCTTCGAGAGCGACATCCGCGCCGGCGCCTCCGAGGTGTACGTGCACGGCATGCCGGGCGGCCAGTACACGAACCTGCGCGAGCAGGCGCGTGCGCTCGGCATCGACGAGGCGCGCTGGCCCGAAGTCGCCGGCGCGTACGCCGAAGTCAACTCACTTTTCGGGGATATCGTGAAAGTCACGCCGACCTCCAAGGCGGTCGGCGACCTGGCGCTGCTCATGGTGACGGCGGGCCTCACGCGCGAGCAGGTGCTGGATCCCGACGTCGAGGTCGCCTTCCCGGAGTCGGTGGTGGAGTTCTTCCGCGGCTCGCTCGGCCAGCCCTACGGCGGCTTTCCGCCGGCGCTGCAACGCAAGGTGCTCAAGGGCGCGGCGCCGCTCACCGCACGCCCCGGCGCGACGCTGCCGCCGGTGGACCTCGCCGCCGAGCGCGCCCGTATTCAGGAGCGCCTGCCACGCCCGGTCACGGACGAGGATCTCGCCTCCTATCTGATGTACCCGCGCGTGTGGCTGGAGTACGCGCAGGAGCGGCTGCTGTACGGCGATGCGGGGATTTTGCCGACGCCGGTGTTCTTCTACGGCATGGAGCCCGGGCAGGAGATCAGCGTCGATCTCGAGCGCGGCAAGACTCTCATCGTGCGCTACGTCGCGAGCAGCGAGCCGCACGAGGACGGCACACGCACCGTGTTCTTCGAGCTGAACGGGCAGCCGCGCTCGGTGCGCGTGCCCGATCGCAGCCAGGTGGCGCGCCGGCCGCCCGCGCGCAAGATCGAGCCCGGCAATCCGAGGCATGTCGGGGCGCCGATGCCGGGCGTCGTGGCGACCGTCAAGGCCGCGCCCGGGGCGAGGGTGGCGCGAGGCGAGCTGTTGCTGACGCTCGAGGCGATGAAGATGGAAACCGCGGTGCGCGCCGAGAGCGACGGCGAGGTGGCCGAGGTGCTCGCGCGGCCGGGCCAGGCGGTGGATGCCAAGGATCTGCTGGTGGTGCTGCGCTGAGGACGGGCTTCAGAGCGTGTCGCGCAGCGCGATCGCCGCGTCCGCGAGCTTGTCGGGATCGGGGCGCGCGTGCGCGGCGATGAGCTTGCGCGCGGCCATCTGGTCCTTGGGTTGGTTGACGGTGTCGATGGCGATGAGCTCGCCGCCGCGCAGGTAGCAGGCGCTGAAGCTGCGCGCCGCGGCGGCGCCGCGCGTCACCACCGTGTCATGGCCCTGACAGACGCCGACGATCACGAGCTTCAGGTCGTACTGATCCGACCAGAACCACGGCACCTTGTCGTGGGCCGTGGGGATCCCCAGCAGGTTGAGCGCCGCGGTCGCGCCCTGCTCGAAGGCGTTGTCGACCGATTCCAGGCGCAAGCGGCGGCGGTAGTGGGGACTGAAGTGGTTGGCGCAGTCGCCGGCGGCGTAGATCGCGGCATCCGAGGTACGGCAGTGCTGATCGATGCGGATGCCGTTGTCGCACTCGAGCCCGGCGCCGGTGGCGAGCTCGTCCCTTGGGGCCACCCCGACCGCGACGATGACGATGTCGGCCGGATGCTCGCCCCCCTCCTCGGTGAGCACCGCGCGCACGCGCCCGCTATCCCCGTGGAGCGCCCGCACCGTCTCGTTGCAGCGGATGCGCACGCCCTGGCGGGCGTGCTCGGCCTCGTAGAAGCGCGAGACCTCGAGGCAGGTCACGCGGCTCATGACGCGTTCGGCCATCTCGAGCACCGTCACCTCCATGCCGAGCCCGCGTGCGGTGGCGGCCACCTCCAGCCCGATGTAGCCGCCGCCGATGATCACCATGCGCCCTCCCGGGGCGCACTCGGCGCGGATGCGGTCCGCGTCGGCAAGGGTGCGCAGGACATGCACCCCGGCCAGCTCGGCGCCGGGCGCGGCGAGGCTGCGCGGCCGGCTGCCGGTCGCCAGCAGCAGCGCGTCGTACGCCAACAACGTGTTGTCGTCGAGCCGCACGCGCTGCTCGCGCCGCAGGATCTCGCTCACCCGCCGCCCGAGCTGCGTGTCCACCTGGTGCTCGGCGAAGAACTGCGCCGGACGGATCATGAGCCGCTCGCGCTCGAGCGCGCCGGCGAGGTACTTCTTCGACAGCGGCGGCCGCTGGTAGGGAAGCCACGGCTCATCGCCCACCATGCTGAGCTTCCCCGTAAAGCCCTTGCGGCGTAGTGTATCGACGGCCTGCACGCCGGCCTGGCCGGCTCCCGCGATCACGATGTGTTCGTACATGCGCCCGAAGAATAGCCCATGCCCTGATTGCCCGGCCGCACCACAGCGGGGCGGCCCGGCAATGTGCGCGCTCCAGTACGGTGCGATGCGCCGCGGCGGCGCCCCGGCGCGAAGCGCAACTTCCGCGGTTTAGCTTCATTCCGGCGCATGGCATGAAAGCTGCACTATCCCCTCGCGCCGCACACCCGCGCCACGGAGAGCCTCGCTCATGAAACTGGTCACAGCGATCATCAAGCCTTTCAAGCTCGACGACGTGCGCGCCGCGCTGTCCGACATCGGCGTGTCGGGCATGACAGTCACGGAAGTAAAGGGCTTCGGCCGGCAGCGCGGACACACCGAGCTGTATCGCGGCGCCGAGTACGTGGTCGACTTCGTTCCGAAGACCCGCATCGAGGTCGCGGTGCGCGGCGATCTGGTCGACCAGGTGATCGAGGCGATCATCAAGGCCGCCAAGACCGGTAAGGTGGGCGACGGCAAGATCTTCATCACCGACATCGAACGCGTGATCCGCATCCGCACCGGCGAGACCGACGACGCCGCGCTCTGAGGCGCGCAGGCCGCGAGCACGGCGGCGCTTGGGGCTCGCGCCGCGCGCGGGCTATGCTTCACCCCATGCCTGCGACGATCCGCTTCCACGCGCACGGCGGACCTGAAGTCCTGCGTTGCGAGGAGCTCGAGCCCGGCAAACCCGCGAGCCACGAAGTGCAGGTGCGCCACACCGCGATCGGCGTCAACTACATCGACGTATACGACCGCACCGGCCTGTACCCGGTGAGCCTGCCGAGCGGCCTCGGGCGCGAGGCGGCGGGGGTCATCACCGCCCTCGGGCGCGCAGTGCGCGGCCTGCGCGTCGGCGAGCGCGTCGCCTACGTGCATTCGCTCCCCGGAGCCTACAGCGAGCTGCGCAATGTGCCCGAGGAGCGGGTGGTGAAGGTGCCGCGCGGCATCTCCGACGAGGAGGCTGCCGCCCTGATGCTGAAGGGGCTCACGGCGCACTTTCTCATCCGGCGTACCTACAAGGTCGCGCGCGGCGACACGATCCTGGTGCATGCCGCGGCAGGCGGCGTCGGGCTCATTCTGTGCCAGTGGGCGCACGCCCTCGGAGCGAAGGTGATCGGTGTGGTCGGGAGCGATGCGAAAGCCGAGCTCGCCCGCAAGCACGGCTGCCGGCACGTGCTGATCTCCGGGCGCGATGAGCTCGTGGCGGGCGTCAAGGCCCTGACCCGCGGCGCGGGCGTGGCGGTGGTCTACGACGCCGTCGGCAAGGACACCTTCATGGATTCGCTCGACTGCGTGCGGCGCCTCGGGATGATGGTCACGTTCGGCAACGCCTCGGGCCCCCCGCCCGCCATCAGCCCGCTCGAGCTCACCAAGCGCGGCTCACTGTTCCTGACGCGCCCGACGCTCTTCAATTACATCGCCTCGCGTGAAGACCTGGCGGCGGGGGCGCGCGAGCTGTTCGCGGCGGTGCGCGCGCGCAAGGTGCGTGTCGTCATCGGCCAGAGATATCCGCTGGCGCAGGCCGCCGAGGCGCATCGCGATCTGGAAGGCCGCCGCACCACCGGCTCGACGGTGCTGGTGCCCTAGGCGCCCGCCGGCGCCGGCCGCGCCCGCAGCGGCCGGGCGCTGCGGCTGATCGGGCTCGAGCCGCAGTTTGAGCAGCACCAGCTCACGCTCCAGATGCTCCCCGCGCGTCATATCGAGCACGTTCACCACGTCCACCAGCTTGTTCAGCTGGCTGGCGATCTGCTGGATGACCTGATCGGACCCCTTGGTGACGAGCGTCAGGCGCGACACCGTGGGGTCGTCGGTCGGCGCCACCGACAGGGATTCGATGTTGTAGCCGCGCGTGGAGAACAGGCCGGCGACGCGCGTGAGGGCGCCGGCTTCGTTTTGCAGCAGGATCGCGATGATGTGGCGCATGAGCGACGCTGCGCAGAATAAAGGATCGGCGCGAGTTTGCACCACGGAAGCAAGCTGTTACGCTGATCTGTTGCTTCCAACGTCCCCTGCAGCCTAGATCCGCACGAGCGCGTCCATGAGCGACACGGTGATCCAGCCACGCCCGCGAGGAAATCCGCTGGCCGGCGAGAGCATGAGCGGCGCCCGCATGATCATGCAGGTGCTCGCGGACGAGGGCGTCACGGCCATATTCGGCTACAGCGGCGGGGCGATCCTGCCCACCTACGACGCCGTGTTTCTCTACAACCAGCAGTGCGCACGGCTCGGCGAGCCGCAGATCCCGCTCATCGTCCCGGCCAACGAGCAGGGGGCGGGCTTCATGGCGGCCGGCTACGCCCGCGCCTCGGGCCGAGTGGGGGTGTGCCTGGTTACCTCGGGCCCCGGTGCGACTAATACTGTTACACCGGTGCGCGATTGCATGGCGGATTCTATACCGATTGTCGTGATTTGTGGACAAGTCGCCACTCCTTCCATCGGCACCGACGCGTTCCAGGAGGCGCCCGTGCCCTCGATGATGGGAGCGGTCGCCAAGCATATTTTCCTGGTGACCAATCCAGCCAAGCTCGAGGCCACGGTACGCACGGCGTTCGAGATCGCCCGCACCGGCCGGCCCGGTCCGGTGGTCGTGGATATCCCCAAGGACGTCCAGAACTGGGAGGGCGTTTTCCGGGGCGAGGGTCTGCTGCCGATTCCCGGCTACCGCCGGCGCATGCACGAGCTCAGCCAGGCGGTGCTCGATGCGCCCGCGGCCGAGCGCTTCTTCGCCATGCTGGGGGAGTCCCGCCGGCCGCTCATCTACGCCGGCGGCGGCGTGATCAACGGCAACGCCGCCGGCGCACTCACCGAGTTCGCCTGCGCCTTCGGCGTGCCGGTGGTGACCACGCTCATGGGGATCGGTGCGCTCGACACCACGCACGCGCTCTCCCTGCGCATGCTCGGCATGCACGGCGCCGCGTTCGCCAACTACGCCGTCGATGATTGCGATTTTCTCATCGCGGTCGGCGCGCGCTTCGATGACCGGGTGGCGGGTGTGCCCGCGAAGTTCGCCCGCAACGCGCGGCACATCGCGCACCTGGACGTCGATCGCGCCGAGGTGAACAAGGTCAAGCGCGTGCACTGGAGCTACGTGGGGCTGGTCGCCGGGGCGCTGCGGGCACTGACCGCGCACGGGCGGCAGAGGCAGTTTCAGGTCGACTTCGGCCCCTGGCGGGCCGAGGTCGCGGAGCTGAGGCGCGTCTACGCCATGAACTACGACCGCGCGAGTCCCCTGATCCAGCCCTACTACGTCATCGAGGAGCTCAACCGCCACGCGCGCGGTGAAGCCATCATCACCACCGGCGTCGGCCAGCACCAGATGTGGGCGGCACAGTACTGCGATTTCACCTCACCGAGGCTGTGGCTCACCTCCGGCAGCATGGGCACCATGGGTTTCGGGCTGCCGGCGGCCATCGGCGCGCAGATCGCTCGGCCCGAGCGCCTGGTGATCGACATCGACGGGGATTCCAGCATCCGCATGAACATCGGGGAGCTGGAGACCGTGACCACCTACGACCTGCCGCTGAAGGTGGTGGTGCTCAACAACTTCGGCGACGGCATGGTCAAGCAGTGGCAGAAGCTGTTCTTCAAGGGTCGGCTGTCGGCGAGCGACCGCTCGCTGCACAAGAAGGACTTCGTCAAGGCGGCGCAGGCGGACGGCTTTCGTTACGCGATGCGCCTGGAGCGCAAGCAGGACGTGCCGCGCGTCATCGCGGAGTTCGTGGCGTTCAAGGGACCTGCGTTCCTGGAAGTGATGATCGATCCGGACGCGGGTGTGTACCCGATGGTGGGGCCGGGGCAGAGCTATGAGGAGATGATCACCGGCGAATTCATTCCCTCGCGCCACAAGGTCGACATCAAGACTCCGGACCCCTCGGAGATGTTCTGAAGCGCCGGAGACTGCCATGAAGTACCTGCACACCATGGTGCGCGTCACCGATATCGACGCATCACTCAGGTTCTACCGCGACGCGCTGGGCTTGAAGGAGCTGTCGCGCAAGGACTATCCGCAGGGACGCTACACGCTGGTGTTCCTGGCGGCGCCCGGCGACGAGTCGGCCCAGGTGGAGCTCACCTACAACTGGGACCCGGAGAGCTACGGCGGCGGGCGCAACTTCGGGCACCTGGCCTACGCCGTGGAGAACATCTACGCCACCTGCCAGCGCCTGCGCGATCACGGCGTGACCATCCTGCGGCCCCCGCGCGACGGGCACATGGCTTTCGTGCGCTCGCCGGACAACATTTCCATCGAGCTGCTGCAGCAGGGCGCCTCCCTCGCGCCCGCGGAGCCCTGGAAGTCGATGCCCAACACCGGCAGCTGGTAGGCGCGTCCGGCGCGCATGAAGACGCTGCCGAGCGTGCTGATCGCGTCGGTGTTCGCCACGCTGACGTTCGCGGTTTGGGCCTGGCTCAACCGCCCGACGCTCGAGCCCCCCTGGCCGGCGCGCATCCAGGGATTCGCGTTCTCGCCGTTCCGCGCCAACGAGGACCCGACTCGGCTGCAGATGCCCACGGATGCGGAGATCGACGCGGACCTCGCGCTGCTCGAGGGCAAGGTCAACGCGGTGCGTACCTACAGTGTCGACAACACCCTCGCCGACATTCCCGAGCTCGCCGAGCGCCACGACCTGAACGTCGCCCTCGGCGCCTGGATCGACGCTCACCGCGACAACAACGAGCTGCAGCTGCAGACCGCCGTGGCGCTCGCCAACACCCACATCAACGTGGTGCGGGTCATCATCGGCAACGAGGTGATCTTCCGCGGCGACCTGCCGATCGAGCAGCTCGAGGCCTATCTGGATCGCGCGCGCGCGGCCATCGAACAACCGGTGGGCACCGCCGAGACCTGGCATGGGTGGATCGAGCACCCGGAGCTGGCGCAGCACGTCGACTTCATCGGCGTGCACCTGTTGCCGTACTGGGAAGGCGTGCCGGTGGATGCCGCCGTCAGCTACTCGCTGGCGCAGGTCAAGCGCCTGCAGCAGCTGTTCCCGCACAAGCCGATCGTGGTGGCGGAGATCGGCTGGCCGAGCCGCGGCCGCACCCGCGAGTCGGCGGTCGCCTCGGATTCCAACGAGGCGCTGTTCCTGCGCCGCTTCCTGCGCCGCGCCGAACAGGAGCAGCTCGTCTATTACGTGATGGAGGCCTTCGATCAGCCCTGGAAGGCCTACCTGGAAGGCGCGGTCGGCTCCTACTGGGGAGTGTACGACGTGAACCGGCAGCCGAAGTTCGCCTTCAGCGCGCCGATCGTGCGCGTGCCCGAGTGGCACATTCTCGCCGCGGTGTCGGTCGCGGTGGCGCTGCTGGTGCTGGGACTGCTGTATCTCAACAGCGAGGCGCTGCGCAACCGCGGCCGCAGTTTCCTCGCGGTCGTGGTGTACGCCGCCGCCACCATTGCGGTGTGGGTGATCTACGACTTCACGCAGCAGTACATGACCGTCGCGAGCGTCATTGCCGGCGTGCTGCTGCTGCTGGGGATGCTGGGGGTCATGCTGGTGCTGCTGGCCGAGGCGCACGAGTGGGCCGAGGCTCACTGGGTCGAGTACCGGCGGCGGCTTGGCGCGCCGGTGCTCTGCCACGGCGCGCGGCCGCCGAAGGTGTCGATCCACGTGCCGGCCTACAACGAGCCGCCGGCGATGCTCATCGAGACGCTCGATGCGCTCGCGCGGCTCGACTACCCGGACTTCGAAGTGCTGGTCATCGACAACAATACCCGCGACCAGGATGTCTGGCGGCCGGTCGAGGCGCACTGCCTGCAGCTCGGCGCGCGCTTCCGCTTCTTCCACGTCGCACCGCTCGCGGGCTTCAAGGCCGGAGCGCTCAACTACGCGCTCGCGCGCACCGCGCCGGACGCCGAGATCGTCGCGGTCATCGACGCCGACTACGTGGTCGACGCGCGCTGGCTGCGCGATCTGACGCCCGGTTTCCAGGATGCGCGCCTCGCCGTCGTGCAGGCGCCGCAGGACTACCGCGACGGGGGCGAGAGCGCCTTCAAGGCCATGTGCTACGCCGAGTACCGCGGCTTCTTCCACATCGGCATGATCACGCGCAACGAGCGCAACGCCATCATCCAGCACGGCACCATGACCATGGTGCGGCGCGCGCAGCTGGTGAGCGGTGGCGGCTGGGCCGAGTGGTGCATCACCGAGGATGCGGAGCTCGGCCTGCGCATCTTCGAGGCCGGCTTCGATGCCACCTTCGTACCCGCCAGCTACGGCCGCGGCCTGATGCCCGACACCTTCATCGACTTCAAGAAGCAGCGCTTCCGCTGGGCCTACGGTGCCATGCAGATCCTCAAGGCACACGCGCGCACGCTGTTCATGGAAGGCGGCCCGCTGTCCCCGGGGCAGCGCTATCACTTCATCGCCGGCTGGCTGCCGTGGGTGGCCGACGGCTGCAACCTGCTGTTCAACCTGGCGGCGCTCGGCTGGTCGGTCGCCATGGTGTGGGCACCGAAGCACATCGAGCCGCCGCTGGTGATGTATTCGGTCCTGCCGCTGTCGCTGTTCACCTTCAAGCTCGCGAAGCTGGCGCACCTGTATCAGGTGCGCGTCGGCGCCAACGTGCGCCAGACACTCGCCGCGGCGATCGCCGGGCTGGCGCTCACCCACACCATCGGCAAGGCGGCGGTGAAGGGCCTGGTCACGAAGAGCGAGCCCTTCTTCCGCACCCCCAAGCAGGTGAGTGCCTCAGGCGTGCTGCACGCGCTGGCAGCCGCACGCGAGGAGACGCTGATGATGCTCGGCCTCACGCTGTCGGCGTGGGGTGTGGCGTGTGCACCCGAGGCTGCCGGCCTCGACCGGGTCGCGCTGGCCGGTCCCGACCGGCTCGCGTGGATCGTGGTGCTGCTGGTTCAGTCCGTGCCGTACGCCTGCTCATTGCTGGTATCGCTCTCGAGCGCATTCCCGCTGCCGGCGCGGCTGCTCGGCACGCACTATCGTCCCCTCAAGGCCTCGGGCAAGCGCGCCGAGACGGGCCCGGCGGGCTGACCCGTGCGTGAGGCGAGGCTGCGCGCGATCGCCCTCATGATCGCGGCCGTCGCCGTGTTCTCGGGCATGGATGCGCTGCTGAAGCTGCTGTCGGCGCACTACCCGCCCATGGAAGTGACGGTGCTGCGCGGCGCGGCCTCGCTGCCGTTCATGCTGCTGCCGCTGCTGGTCACGGGCCGGTGGCGCGAACTGCGGATGCGGCGCTTCCCGATGCATCTGCTGCGCGGCCTGCTCGGGGTCGTGGCCCTGGGCGGCTTCGTGTATGCCGTGCGGGTGCTGTCGCTGGCCAATGCCTATGCGGTGTTCCTCTCGGCCCCGCTCATCGTGACCGGCCTCTCGGTACCGCTGCTCAAGGAGCACGCCGATGCCCGCAACTGGGGCGCCATTCTGCTGGGCCTCGCCGGAGTGCTCACCATGCTGCGGCCGAGCGCCGCGGGCCTCGTCACCTGGGGTGCGCTCGCCGCGCTGATCGCGGCCATTGCTTATGCCCTGAGCATCATCGCGGTGCGGGTGCTGACACGCAGCGACAGCACCGCGAGCGTGGTGGTCTGGACGGTGGGCCTCATGACCGCGTTTGCGGCCGTGATCGCCGCGCCCGACTGGGTGCCGCTCGAGCGCGTGCACTGGCGCTGGCTGCTCGGGCTCGGCGGACTCGGTGCGCTCGGGTCGTATCTGCTCACGGCGGCCTTCCGGTCCGCGCCGGCCTCGGTGGTGGCGCCGTTCGAATACACCTCGCTCCTGTGGGGCATTGCCATCGACCGGGTGGTGTGGCACGTGCTGCCCTCGATGCGGGTGTGCCTGGGCGGGGGCCTGGTGATCGCGAGCGGTCTGTATCTGATCTGGCACGAGCGGACCCGCACAGGAACCGTGTCATCGCAACAATCGTGGAAGTGGCGCGCGTGGCAAGGCAGAATGTCGCGCCGATCGCCGACAGTAGAAGACGTCGCTCGCAAACAAGAGGAAGACTCACCATGAGCACCGCCGATGTCCGTGGACGATTCATCTGGCACGAGTTGTTGACGACCGATACGGCGGGCGCCGCCGCCTTCTACCCCAGGGTTGTCCCGTGGCGAACCCAGCCTTCCAGCATGCCCGGCTACACGTTATGGATGGCCGGACAGACGCAGATCGGCGGCCTGACGGCGCTGCCGCAGGAAGCGGGTGGCCCGCCGCCCCACTGGCTCATCTACGTGGGCACGCCCAGCGTGGACGCCTCCTGTCTCCAGGCCCAGAGCCTCGGTGCCAGGGTGCTGAAGGCCCCCGCTGACATCCCCAACGTGGGCCGCTTCGCGGTGCTGTCGGACCCGCAGGGCGCGACGTTTGCCCTGTTCACCCCGGGCAGCGGGCCGCCGCCGGGCCCGGAACCCCTGCAGGGCGGGTTTTCGTGGCACGAGCTGGCGACGACGGACGTAGCGGGCGCAGCGCGCTTCTACGGCGAACTGTTCGGTTGGCGCAAGGGACGCGCACACGACATGGGCGCCATGGGCACGTACCAGATCTTCGAGCACGGCGGCAACCAGGCGGGCGGCATGTGCAATGTCCAGGGTCCCTCCATCCCGCCATCGTGGCTGAGCTATGTGCACGTGGCGGATTCCAACCGGGCGGTCGCCGCCGCCAAGGCGACCGGGGGACGGCTGATGCACGGGCCGATCGAGGTTCCGGGCGGCAGCTGGATCGCGCTGATGATGGACCCGCAGGGCGGTGCGTTCGCCGTCCAGGAAGCGCCGCGGCCCGCAACTCAGCCGCGACCCGCGACGGCCGCGTCCGCCGTCGCCCCCACCCCCAGGCCCGCAACTGCGCCCAGACCGGCCATGGCGCCCCAGCCGCCGGCCGCCGCGCTGAAGCCGGCCGCCGCGCCCATGAAGGCGGCCTCCGCCGCGCCGCAGCCGGCTGCGGTCAGGAAACCGGCGAAGAAGGCGGCGAAGAAGCGGGCGGTAAAAAAGGCCACGCGGAAGCTGGCCCGCAAGCCGCGGGCCGCGAAACGCAAGACGGGCGGCAGGAAGATCGCGAGGAGGTCAGCGCGCAGGAGCGCGACAAGGGCGGCGCCGAAAAAGCGCGCCCGCGGCCGGCGCCGCTAGCGCGCTGCCCCAGGGCGTCCCGGGCCAACGCGTTGCCGGCGAGCGCGCGGTGGCCCGTCGCACCTCAGACCCTGACCAGCGGCCGGCCGAAGTTCCCGTCCTGCATCGCAAGCAGCAGGTGCGCCGGGGCGTTGGCGAGTCCCTCGACGACGTGCTCCTTGGCGGCAATGCGGCCCGCCCCGTGCCAGGCGATCGCGTCGCGCAGAAATTCCTCGCGCCGATGCTCGTAGTCGCGCGCCCTGACACGCAGCACCCGCACGGTGGCGTTGCCGGGCAGGTGGCCGCTGCGGGCGAGTATCGCCTCGCGGTCCTCGGCCCGCACCGTGTTCTGCACGATGCGCCCGCCCGCTGCCAGGTGCTCCCCGGCGACGATGCTGTCGAGGAGGTCCCCGCCGGTATTGTCGAAATAAATGTCCACGCCGCGGGGGGCGAGAGCTTTCAGCCGCTCGCTCACGTTCTCTGCGGCCTGGTTGATGCAGGCCGACAGCCGGGCGTGGCGAGTCACCCAGTCGCATCTTTCCCGAGTGCTTGCGATGCCGATGGCCCGTGCGCCCTTCAACATTGCGATCTGTCCGGCCATGGCGCCCGCCGCATCCTCCGCGGCGGACACCAGCACGGTCTCTCCCGGGCGCAACCGCGCGAGGTCCAGCAGGCCGAAGTAGGCGGCCATGCCCGGGGCTCCCAGCACCCCGAGGGCACTCGAGGCGGGTGTCTGCCCGGGATGGAGCAGGCGGGCATGCCGGCCGTCCGAGACACACAGCTGCTGCAGGCCGCACTCGAGCACCACCAGGCTACCGACGCCGAATACCTCGTGGCGCGACTCGATCACCTCGCCCACGCCGTGCGCCGGTACCAGATCCCCGGGTTTCACCGCGTCGTGCGCCGCGGCGTCGGGCGCGCACACGAACGGGTCGAGCGCCAGCCACAGCGTGCAGGCGAGGAACGCGCCGTTGGTGAGGGTCGGCCCGGGTGCTTCGATCAGCTCCAGATCGCTCGGCCGCGAAGGCGGCCGCCTGATCCTGATCTGGAGATTGTGCGTGAACATCTATTGTCCGTCCGTGTCGGCGCGGCGCCGCTGCTCGGCGGCCTGCTGGTAAGCGGCGTCGATCTGCTGCTTCACGCGCGCTTCGGTCTGCTTTGCCTCAGCTGCCTGCCGCGCCTCGGATGCAGCTCCCGCTGTCGCGGCCGCGCCGCTCCCGGCGAGTCCACAACCGCCGAGGCAACTCGACAGGGCGAGCAGTACTGTCAGGCGTCCCATATGCGTGTCCACCGCCAGGTCCGCGGGAGGTTTCTCGAATTTACGCGCCCGGACCGCCGGCGCAAGGGCCGCCGCGGTCGTGGCACTATGTAGCGCATGCCTAGGGAGACCCCCACCCGCCGCCCGATTGCGGCCGCGGCACGAGTACGGCGCAGCTACTTCGAGTGTCGCTACGGGCAATTGCACGTGCACAACTCGATTCCGCCGGGAGGCGGTTTCGAGGAAGCCACGCCGCTCCTGTGCCTGCACGACTGGCCAGGGTCGGGCCGGGTGTTTGCACCCTTTCTGGCCCTTGCCGGCGCCGACCGCTCGGCGTACGCGCCGGACCTGCCCGGGTTCGGGGAGTCCGACCCCCCGGCGCCCCGCCCTGCGATCGCAGACTACGCGGGCGCGATCGGTGACTTTCTCGACAGCATGCACCTGCGCCACGTCGACCTGCTGGGCCAACGCGCCGGTGCACTCATCGCCACCGAGCTTGCCGTCACGCGCCCGGCGCAGATCGGTCGGGTGGTCATGGCCTCCGCGCCCCTGCTGACAGAGGCTGAGCGACAGGCGGGGGGGAGGGGGGCGGCGCCTGCGGCCGGTGCCGAGGCGACGCTGCGGCCGCCCGACTGGCAGCGCTGGGCTACACAGGCGGCGGCGCAGTATCCTCTGCACGAGCGCCTGGCCCGGCTCACGCAGCGCCTGCTGGTTCTGCGGCCGCGCGATGAGCTGTGGGAGGCGACCGGGCGCGTGTGCGAAGCGCTGCCGGGCGCACGCCTGCTCGAGCTGGAAGTACCGGGGGCGGAGCTGTTTGCGTCCTGCGCAGCGCGCGTAGCGGACGCGGTGCGGGAATTTCTGCGCGGCTGATTGCGGATTTTCGGGATTCGTCTCATACACTTGCTGAACGCACCCATGCCGTCACCCCCCGTCTCAACCCACACCGAGTCCGATACGGAGCACACCGCCGAGCTGCCGGCGCCCGACCCCACGGCTCCGCATCCGGGCGAGCATCGGATGTCGCAGACCGACACCTGGATCGCACCCGCGCCGCCCGCGCGCCTGACCGAACCCTCAGCGCCGGCTACGCGTGCGGCGCCAGCTCCACCGCCGCCCACGCGCGCGACCGAAGCCTCACCGCCGGCCACGCGCGCGGCGTCAGCCCCACCGCCGGCTGCGCGCCTGACCGAAGCGCCGCCGGCCGCGGGCGCGGCGCAGGCTCGGCAAGCGGAGCTCGCTCAGCAGGCGCTGTCGGCCAAGCTGCACGAGGCGCAGCAGCTGCTCGCCGCCAAGAGCGCGCTCCTGACGCAGGCCGAACGCGCCCGCGACGCGGCGTATGCGGCGCGCGCGGCGGCCGAGCAGCGCACCGCGCAACTCAACACCGAACTCGGGCAGGTGCGTGCCGAACTGGCGTTTCAGCTGGATGAGCTGACGCGTGCGCGCGTGCAATCCGAGGAGCAGGTGACGCAGTCGCGCGCTGTGCTGAGCACTGCGAGTGCGCGCGCCGACCAGCTGCAGCGCCAGCTCGGGGAACAGGAAAGCACCACGCGCACGCAGCGCACTCTGCAGCTCGAGCAGCGCCAGCTGGCGGAGCAGGATCGTGCCCGCGCCGCGGGCATCTTGAGCGACCTGCAGCGCGAGCGGGAGCGGGCCCTCGGTTACCTGGAGTCGCTGCAGAGCGCCGAGGGCCGCCGGCTGATCCTCGAAGGGCTGGTGACCGAGCTGCAGCGCCAGGTCGAGGAACGCGAGCGCGACCTGGCGCGCGCAGGGCGTGAGCTCGCCGGCCGCGACGCACAGGCGCGCGAACTGCAAGCCGAGCTGGCGCAGCGCACGGCGCGCATCACGCAGCTCGAGCAGCAGGTGAGCTCGTTCGGCGCGACGCTGGCACCACGCGACACGCAGTTGCGCGAGACACGACACGAGACGCAGGACCTGCAGGAGAGTGTCGCGAGGCCGCGCGCCCCGCTCGCCGCGGGCGGGGAGCGCCTGCGGACGCCGCGGGCACGCGCCGAGCAGCACGGCAGCAGCGACTCACAACAGCAGGCGGAGCTGGCCCGGCTCCAGGCGCAGCGCGCGGACCTGACCGCGGCGGTCGAGTCGGCGCGCGCCGCTACCCTCGCCGCGAACGCGCAGGCCGCCGCGCACGGGGCCGCGCTCGAGCAGCTGCGCAGCCGCAATGCGGAGCTGGAAGCGACGCTGATCGCCGAGCGGCGGCGTGCCGGGCAGCTCGAGGACGAGCTGGCCGCCGCGCGCAGCGCGCACCTCGCCAGCCGCGGCACCGCCGAGGCGCGCCCCCGGGAACCGGATGAGAGTGTCGCAGAACAGCTGGAGGCCGTGCGCGTGCTGCAGACGGAAGCCAGCACCAGCGCGGCGCGCGCCCGCGAGCTCGAGGGGGACCTGCGGGCAGCCGAGGATGCCGTCCATCGGCTCGAGTCCGAGGCGCGCGTGCGCAACACCCGCATCGAGGAGCTCGAGAAGGCCAATCTGCAGTTGCGCACCGCCGTCGAGGAGGCGCGCCATACGGCACCCGAGACCGCCGCCAACCAGGGGCGCGATGCCGCCCAGGCCGCCGCCACCCCCGCCGCTCCCGAGCCCGAGGGCGAGGTGCGCGTGCTGACCTACCATACCGAGGAGGGGTACGAGGTGGTCCACGTTCTGGGCCGCAGAACCAGTATCGGACGTACTCCCGACAACGATCTGCAGATCGACGCCAAGTCCGTCAGCCGCCACCACGCCGTCATTCTGGTGGGCCCGGCGCACAGCATCATCGAGGACCTCAACAGCACCAACGGCGTGTACGTCAATGGCCGGCGCATCACCCGCATCACGCTCAAGGACGGCGACATGGTGGTCTTTGGCCGCGAGCAGTACCGGTTTGCCGTGCGCAAGAGCGGTGACAAACGCTGACAGCCGCCGCCACCACCGCTAAGCTTAAACGCTTTCCCGCCGGCGACCGCGAGACTGAGCAGGTGGCGAGTCCCTACATCGAGAGAATCCTCAAGGCGCGCGTCTACGACGTCGCCATCGAATCCCCGCTGGAGGAGGCGGCGCGCCTGTCGCGGCGGCTCGGCAACCGGGTGCTGCTGAAGCGCGAGGATCTGCAGCCGGTGTTCTCCTTCAAGCTGCGCGGCGCCTACAACCGCATCGCCCACCTGTCTGAAGCGAGTGCGCGGCGCGGCGTGGTGTGCGCCTCGGCCGGCAATCACGCGCAGGGGGTCGCGCTCGCCGCCCGCCGGCGCGGCATTGCGGCGGTGATCGTCATGCCGCAGACCACCCCGCACATCAAGGTGCAGGCGGTGATCGATCTGGGCGCCGAGGTGCTGATGCACGGCGATGACTACGACAGCGCGTTCGAGCAGGCGCTCGAGCTCGCGCGCGCGCGCGAGCTGGTGTTCGTACACCCCTTCGACGATCCCGACGTCATCGCCGGACAGGGAACCATCGCGGTGGAAATCCTGCGCCAGAGCGGCGGCGATCTGGATGCGATCTTCGTGCCGGTCGGCGGCGGCGGGCTGCTCGCCGGCATCGCGGTATACGTCAAGTACCTGTACCCCGGCGTGAAAGTGATCGGCGTCGAACCGCAGGACGCCGCCAGCATGCACGACTCGCTCAAGGCGGGCCGGCGCATCACCCTCGAGCGGGTGGGGATTTTCGCCGACGGCGTGGCGGTGCGGCGCGTCGGCGAGGAGACCTTTGCGCTGTGCCGCGGCCACGTGGACGAGATCGTGCTGCTCGGCACCGACGAGATCTGCGCCGCGATCCAGGACGTGTTCGAGGACACGCGCTCGATCGTCGAGCCGGCCGGGGCGCTGGCGGTCGCCGGACTCAAGAAGTACGTGGCACGCGAAGGCTGGCGTGGCAAGCGCCTGGTGGCGATCAACAGCGGCGCAAACATGAACTTCGACCGGCTGCGGCACGTCGCCGAGCGTGCCGATCTGGGCGGCGAGCGCGAGGCGCTGCTGGCGGTGGTGATTCCCGAGCGGCCCGGGAGCTTCCTGCATTTCTGCGAGGTGCTCGGGCGGCGCAGCGTCACGGAGTTCAACTACCGCTACGCCGCCGCGGACGGCGCACAGATTTTCGTGGGTCTCGCGCTCAGCCAGGGGCGCACGGAGAAGGACGCGGTGGTGCAACGCCTGCGCGCCGCGGACTTCGCGGTCACCGACATGACCGATGACGAGATGGCGAAGCTGCACGTGCGCTATATGGTCGGCGGGCACGCGCGCGGCATACGCGATGAGCTGCTGTACCGCTTCGAATTCCCGGAGCGCCCCGGCGCACTGCTGAAGTTCCTGCAGGCGATCGGCTCACGCTGGAACATCAGCCTGTTTCACTATCGCAACCACGGCTCGGACTACGGGCGTGTGCTGGCAGGCATCCAGGTGCCGCCGGCCGAGCGGCCGGACTTCCTGCAGCACCTGAACGAGCTGCACTACGCCTATGTGGAGGAGACCGGCAACCCGTCCTATCGGATGTTCCTCGGCGCTTGAGCCTGAAGCGCCGGCGTGAGGTCAGGCTCGCGGGGCCGCCGCGGAGCTCTCCAGCAGCCACTCGCGCCAGATCGCCAGCAGCACCGCGAGAATGACCGGGCCGACGAACAGCCCCACCAGCCCGAATGCGGCCAGTCCCCCCAGCACGCCGAACATGACCACCAGGAAGTGGATCTCCGCCTCGCGGCTGATGAGCAACGGGCGCACGATGTGGTCCGTGGAACCCATCACGATGCTCCCCCAGATCAGAAGCCCCACACCCGCCACGGTGCTGCCCTTCAACAGCAGCCAGGCCACGACGCAGCCCCAGATCGTCGGAGCGGCGAACGGGATCAGCCCGCAGACGCTGGTGAGCGCCGCCAGAAATACCGGTGCCCCCGTGCCGGCAAGCCAGTAGCCCAGTCCCACCAGCACGCCCTGCACCAGGGCTGCCAGCACCAGGCCGTAAACCACGGCCTTGACGGTCTGCCCGATGGCCTGCAGGTAGTTGTGCACGCGCGGACCGAGCACCTGCTCGAGGCCGTGGGTGAGCTGTGTCGCGAGTCGCTCCCCGTCGCGGTAGGCGAAGAACAGGCTCACCACCGCCAGCAGCAGCTTCACGGCCTCGCGGCCGACGCCGCCGATCAGGTGCGCGATCTGATTGAAGGAACGATCGGTGACCTTGCGCAGCGCCTCGCCGAGCACCTGCGGGTCCTGGGCGGCGCGCGTGGTCAGATCGTGCAGCTGCTCCCCGATCCACGGCAGCTTCTGCACCGCGGGGGGCAGCTGCAGGCCGCCGGCGAGCAGCGTCTGAGTGTCCCGCCAGGCGTGGGCGAGCTCGACACGCAGCACCACGGCGAGCCACGCCAGGGGTGCGATGACCGCCGCGGTCATCGCGCCCGTCATCAACACCGCGGCGACCGTGGTGTGTCCGCGGCACTTGTCGCGCAGCCACTGGTACGCGGGCCAACTGACGAACGCCAGAATTGCCGCCCACACCAGCGGGACGATGAACGGATCCATGACGCGAAAGCCGAGCAGCACGCACGCCGCCAGCAGCGCTGCGATGATCAGCCGGCGCAGCCACGGGGCGGAGACCAGGTCTTCCATCGTGCGGTCCTAAGCGGTGCGGCGCAGCAGCTCGCTCGCGCCCGCCCACTCCGCCACGGTGTTGAGACGGGTTGCCGCGGCGTTGTTTTGCGTGAATCCCACCGCCGGCGATCATGCCACGCGCGCGGCGAGTATGTAGCTCTTGACGCCGGACAGTCCCGGCAGGCACGCTTCCCGCCGCGTGAGGTGTCCGTTGCAACGCATGCGGGGCGAAGGCTGTGGCCGCGTGCGAAGCAACGGTTAAACGGGAAGTCCGGTGCGGATTCGTCCAAAGCCGGCGCTGCCCCCGCAACGGTAATCGAGATCAGGCGGATCACATGAGCCACTGCGCCCCCTGAGGGGCACGGGAAGGCGATCCGCCGGAGCCCTGAGCTCCTGCTCGAGAGCCCGGAGACCGGCCTCGCGTGTCACCGATGGGCGTCGCGGCGGGCGATGCTGGTCCGGCGGTACGCCTCGCTTACCGCGCGCCTGCCAGCTTCTGAAGCCACGACCCTTCGGGCACGGGTGTGTGCAAGTCAGGAGCTGGAGCCCATGTCAACAGGTCTCGGTGCGCGCCGCGTGCTGGTGAGCGCGCTGATCCTCTCGAACGTCCTGCCCGCCTGGGCTGCCGGCGGCGCCCCCGGAGGGGATGCGGAGCCGCTGCAGCTCGTCGTCGTCAGCGCCACGCGCATCCCGACGCCGCAGCTCGACCTCGCCAGCAGCGTCACGGTGGTCACGGCCGAGGACATCGCGGCGCAGCAGCAGCGCACGATCGCCGACGTGCTCAGGAACATTCCGGGGCTCAACCTGGTGCAGCAGGGGGGACCCGGGTCGGTGACCTCGGTGTTCATGCGCGGCACCAGTTCCAACCACACCAAGGTGCTCATTGACGGCATCGACGTCAGCGATCCGAGCAACGCCAACGCGGCGTTCGACTTCGGCCAGCTGCTGACGCAGGACATCGAGCGCATCGAGGTGCTGCGCGGCCCGCAGAGCGGGCTGTACGGCTCGGATGCCATCGGCGGGGTGATCAACGTCATCACCCGCAGCGGCTCGGGTCCGATGAAGCTCGCGGCCTCCATCGAGGGCGGCAGCTTCGACAGCTTCAACCAGACCGCCGGCCTCAGCGGCTCGCAGGACACCTTTCGCTACAGCGCCAACGTCGCGCACCTGCACTCCGGCGCCACCCCGGTCACGCCGCCCGACCTGCTCGGGCCCGGCGAGCCGCGTCACGACGACTACTACGACAACTTCACCGTCTCGACCAAGCTCGGCCTCGAGGTCGCGCCGTCCTTCGACCTCGGCCTGGTCGCCCGCTATACCAGCACCCATCTGCACTACACGGGCGAAGACTTCAGCACCTTCCCGGCGCTGCCCGCGGCCCAGCAGAGCGAGAGCAACACCGACGAGTACTACGGGCGCGCCACCGCGCATCTGGTGTCGCTCGCCGGCGCGCTGGATCAGACTCTCGGCGCCGCGTTCATGCGCAATCAGACCGCGACGCTGCAACCGCAGACGCCGGAGGGCCTCAACACCGGCGAGCGCGTCAAGGTCGACTGGCAGGGCGCGGTCCGGCTCGCTGCCGCCGAGACGCTGCTGCTCGGTCTCGAGGACGCGCGCGATGAGATCAGCCAGCCGCTGTCGGCGAGCACGCGCATCGATTCGGGCTACGCGGAGCTGCAGTCGCAGCTCGGCGAGCACTGGTTTTCGGCCCTCAACGTGCGCTATGACGACAACGACCGCTTCGGCAGCAAGGTGACCTACCGCGTCGCTCCCGCGTGGGTGAGCCAGGCCAGCGGCACCAAGCTGAAGGCGAGCGTCGGCAGCGGCTTCAAGGCGCCGACGCTGAGTGAGCTGTTCCAGGACTTCCCGCAGTTTCTTTTCTTCGCCAATCCGAATCTGAGGCCCGAGAGCAGCGTCGGCTACGACGCCGGCATCGAGCAGGACCTGGCCGGCAACCGGCTGCGCGTCGGCGCCACCTGGTACCACAACCGCATCCGCGACCTGATCACCACGGACGTAACCGCGACCACCTGGGCCAACGTCGGCCGTGCCACCACCTACGGTGTCGAGAGCTTCATCGCCTGGCAGGCGGCGAGGCAGCTCGCGCTGCGCCTCGATTACACCTACACCGAGGCGAGCGATGAACTGGCGCACCAGGAGTTGCTGCGCCGCCCCAAGCACAAGGGCACGCTGAACGTGAGCTGGCGCCCGCGCGAGGCGCTGCTGCTCGACTTGAGCGTGCTCTCGGTGAGCACCTGGGTGGACGGTAACCGCGACTTCTCCATCCCGCGCCTCGATGCGCCCGGCTACACCGCAGTGAATCTGGCGGCGGCTTTCGACCTCACGCGCACGTTCACCGTCTTCGGCCGGCTCGACAATCTTCTCGACCGGCGCTACGAGAACCCGGTCGGTTTCCTGCAGCCGCGGTTCCGTGCGTTTGCGGGCGTCAGGGCGAAGCTATAGCGCCGGCGAGCGGGTAGCGCTGTCGGGCCTGGCGGCCGGCGACGGGTGGTCGTGCCGAACGGCACCAAGGTGACGGCCTACACCCTGTCCGCCGATCCGTGACGGTCCACGAGTCCTCCGGCACCGGCACGAAGTGCTAGGCTTCAGTCTGAATCATGACCGAAGCCACGCAAGCTTCCGCACCCGGCACCGCGCCCACGGAGAACGAGCGCACCTGGGGCATGCTCGCACACCTGTCGGCGCTGGTCGGGCTCGTCATTCCCCTGGTCGGCAACGTGTTGGGGCCGCTGCTGGTCTCGATCGCCCGGTCCGATCAGTCGGTCTTCGTCGCCGCGCACGCCAAGGAAGCCCTCAACTTCAACATCTCAGTCACGCTCGCGGCGCTCGTCTGCACGCTGCTGATGCTGGTGTTCGTCGGCTTCCTGCTGGGGAGCGCCCTGTTCATCGCCTGGCTGGTCATGACACTCATCGCCGCCATCAAGGCGAGCGAGGGCGCGGCCTATCGCTATCCGTTTTCGCTGCGGCTGGTGAGCTGACGACTGCTGCATCCATCGACGAGAACCGAAAGTGCCCTCGATGAGCCCCGGGACATGGAGGTCCGCATCCAGCAGTGGCCAATGCAGCCCCAGTCCATTCGGACTGATCTCAATTCTCGAGAGCTTTGAACGGGGCGCACCCGCGAGTCCTTCGGCTAGGTCCGCCGGGAAAGAAAATTCGCAGCCGCCCTCGAGCTCAATCACGACGAGCCCACGCCGAGCGTCATAGTGAGGGCCTGCGCTACCGGACCGTGCGCAAGGGCCACGGCTCCTCGCTTGTTTGCCGCTTTGAATTGCTCCCTAAGTAATCATGACCCGCACGCGTCCGAATCGGAGAACCGTCGGCATGAGGGATTGGCGACTGTGGGCATTAAGTGCCTGTCGCTGCAGCATTTTTACGCGTTCCGCAGGCGCTTTACGGGAGACCTGTGTATATATACAGTATCACCATGCGCCGCACAATCACAGGCCGGCACACTTTCACTGGCAGGGGAGCGCTCTCTAATCCGCCCGGGCGCTTCGATCTGCAGAAGCTCGAGGCGGTCGACGACGGCTGGTACCTCGAGGAGTCACCCGAGAGCATCGCCACGACGCTCGAGCCCGAGCGTGCGCGCTCGGTCATCAGCCACAACGACTCGCCCGACATTCCGTTCGAGCGCTCGATCAATCCGTATCGAGGATGCGAGCATGCGTGCTCTTACTGTGTAGCTGGAGACACAGCTGTTCTGATGGCTGATGGAAGCACGCGGCCTCTGTACCAGTTGAAGGTCGGGCACGAGATCTACGGCACCCGGCGCGTTGGACACAATCGGCGATTCGTAAAATCCCGGGTGCTCGCGCACTGGAGCACCATCAAGCCCGCATTCCGAATAACGCTGGAGGATGGCACCACGCTCGTGGCCAGCGGGGATCACCGTTTTCTCACGGAGCGGGGTTGGAAGTACGTGATCGGCTCTGAGCAGGGCAGAGCACGCAGGCCACATCTCACAAGGTTCAACAAACTCATGGGAACGGGGGCCTTCGCCGAGCGGGCACTTCAGAACGCGGATTATCGTCGCGGGTATCTCTGCGGCCTGATTCGCGGCGATGCTCTTCTGAAGACATACACCTGCCAACGCAACGAGGGACGCACTGATACATCGCACCAGTTTCGTCTCGCGCTCTGCGACCTTGAGGCCCTCGTCAGGGCTCGCAACTATCTCATCGACTTTGAGATCCGCACCTGCGGATTTCTGTTTCAGGCGGCCGCCGGCAACCGGCGGGCCATGCACGCGATCCGCGCTGGATCTTCCATGAGCGTTCAATCGATTCGAGAGCTGATCGCGTGGCCGACTTCACCGACGAGAGCGTGGTCGGGAGGCTTCCTCGCGGGGATATTCGACGCTGAAGGGAGCTTCAGCCAGACGGTCCTCCGCATTCCCAACACCGATCCCGAAATCGTCTCCTGGATTCGGCGGTGTTTGTTTGACTTCAATTTCGCCTCCGTGATTGAGCACATCCCCCACCACGACCGCAAACCCATGGACGTCGTGAGACTGACGGGCGGACTGCGCGAGCACCTGCGCTTTTTCCACACAGTCTCACCCGCGATCTCCCGCAAGCTCGACATCGACGGTCAGGCCGTCAAGAGCGACGCCCCTCTGAAAGTAGTCAGCATTGAGCCGCTCAAGACCATGCGTCTCTACGACATCACGACCGAGACCGGGGATTTCATCGCCAACGGCGTCGTGAGCCATAACTGCTTCGCCCGCCCGAGCCACGCCTACATGGGGCTCTCGCCGGGCCTCGACTTCGAGACGCGCCTCTTCTACAAGGCCGACGCCGCGAAACTGCTCGAGGCCGAGCTGGCCCGGCCAGATTATGTCTGCAAGCCCATCATGCTCGGCGCGAACACCGACCCCTACCAGCCGGTAGAGCGGCGCATGCAGGTCACGCGCTCGATCCTCGAAGTGCTGGCGCGCACCCGACATCCGGTCACCGTGGTCACCAAGAGCGCACTCGTGCTGCGCGACCTCGACCTGCTGAGCGGCCTGGCGCAGCAGGGCCTGGCAAGCGTCGCAGTCAGCGTCACGACGCTCGACGCCGAGCTCAAGCGCAGACTCGAGCCGCGTGCCGCCTCCCCGCAGGCGCGCTTGCGCACGCTCGCGGCGCTCAGCACTGCCGGGGTTCCCAGCGGCGTGCTCGTAGCACCGGTGATTCCCGCGCTCACGGACCATGAGATGGAGGCGATCCTGGCGGCGGCGGCCGAAGCCGGGGTGCGCTGGGCGGGGTACGTCCTGCTGCGTCTGCCGTATGAAATCAAGGACCTGTTCACCGAGTGGCTCGCCGAGCACTATCCCGAGCGCGCTGCGCACGTCATGTCGCTGATTCGCGCCATGCGCGGGGGGCGCGCCAACGACGCGAATTTCGGCTCGCGCATGCGCGGCACCGGGCCGTACGCCGTCCTGCTGAGGAACCGTTTCCGCATCGCCTGCCGGCGGCTGAACCTGAACTCCGCGGTGCGCGACCCACTCGATACAGCCCTGTTCTGTCCACCGGCTCCTGCCGGCTCGCAGTTGCCGCTGGGCCTGTAGGGTGTTCCCGGTCCCACGGGAACCGCCTCTCGGAGACGCGGTCAGACACCCCGAGCGGTGGCATACTGCGTGTGACTGACGGGAGTCCACCATGAACAGCCGCTACGTAATGTCGTACAGCGCCCTCCTGGCGGCGGTCGCCCTGCCCGGTTGCATGCAATCGCGCGTGGACGAGTCGCGCGAGCTGCACACCCGGATCGAGAAGAGCGAAGCGGTGGTCATCCTCCCCAAGCCCCAGGTCGAGGGCGCCGCCGCCGAGGAAGGCTTCATGGATTGCGTGGGCGGAGGTCTCGCGGGCCATGGCGACGGCACCATCGCCGTCCGCGGCCACCAGGACTTTCTCGATTCGACCTTCCCGTGGTTCGAGCCGGGCACGGCGCCCTCGCGTCCCGAGGCCGTCGAGCAGCTGCTGACACGACCGGGACTCGCCGAGAAGGTGGCGCAGTCGCACGTGCGTTACATCGTCTGGCTTGACGGCGGCACACGCAAGACAGACGGCGGCGGCAGCATCGCCTGCGGCGCTGCGCCGGGCGCGGCGGGTTGCATCGGCTTCGGCTGGTGGGAGAAGGAAACCAACTACGAGGCGACGATCTGGGATATCAAGCAGGCGAAAGCCGCCGGCAGCGTCGCCACCGACGTGACCGGGACTTCGGCCATTGTGGGGGCGGTGATCCCGCTGCCCTTCATCGCGCGCGTGCAGGGCGTGGCCTGTGATCGCATGGCCGGCCAGCTGCGCACCTTCTTCAGTGGCGCGGACGACACCCCCGAGAGCGGCGCCAAGTACCGACCGGCGTCCTCGAAGTGAGTGACGAGCGTGCGTACCGCGCTGAATTGCTTCCTGCTGGTCAGCGCGCTGCTACTCGGCGCAGGCTGTGCCTCGTCGCCCTCGGCACCGTCGGCGACGCGCGGACGCGATGGCGGCGCGGGCGCAGCGCCTGTGGCGGCTCAAACGCAGCCGGCCACGGCGAGCACCGCCGCCGCCGCTGACCCGGCATCCGGCGACGCCGCGCCTGCGGGCGGCGGGCCGGGCGGCGCCACCGCCGCGGGCGCAAACGGGCCGGGACAGACTTCGGAAGAGCGCCGGGCGGCGATCGACAAGCGGCTCGATGATTCGCTCGGCTCCTTCGATGCCGAGCTGCGCACCGAGCAGCAACGCGTCGCGCAGGAGCGCGATGCGCGCCGGGCGGCCGCGGCAGGCAGCGCTGCCGCCGAGGGACAAGGCGCGGACAAGAGCGGTGACTCCGCGGGCACTGCCGCCACCGAGGCGCCGCCGGAGGACACGGACAGGTCGGCCCCGGGCCGGTACCCGGGTAGGCACAAGCCCCGCGATCCTTCGGGTGACCTCAAGTCCGAGAAGGCCGGCAAGAAGCCCGACGACAACGCCGGCAACGGCGCGAGCGCGCGTGAGATTCCCGACGGCAGCGACGACGATGTGGTCGCGCGCCGGCTGCGGCAGGCGGCGCAGCAGGAGACCGATCCGGAGCTGAAGGAGAAGCTCTGGCAGGAATACATCGACTACAAGAAGAATGCGCAGGGGAAGTAACCGGGGAAGTAACGGTGCGCACGGAGGCGCGCGGGAAAGCAAGTGCGAGAGCAGATAGACAAGATGCGAGGGAGGATGCGGCGCGCGCTCGCCGTGCTGGGCTGCGCGGCGCTGTTTGCGGCGAGCGGCTGCGTGATGCAGGAATCCAAGCCGCTACCCAAGCTCAACCCTATCCAGGCGGACCGGCAGATCCCGCAGGACGAGCTGCTCGACGTCGTCGTGCACCCGCTCGACCCGGGCATCCCGCCCAACCTGGACGCCAAGGCGCTCGACAAGCAGCGCATCAGCCCCGATATCCGCAAGGCCGAGTCGCGCTACATCGCCACGCTGTTGCGCGCCACGCTCGAGTCCTCGGGACAGTGGGGAGCGGTGCGCGTGGCTCCCGAGAGCGCGCAGTTCATCGACGTGATCGTGTCCGGCCGGATCCTCGAGTCTACCGGCGCGAAGCTCGCGCTCGAGATCACGGCGAAGGACTCCACTGGGCGTGTCTGGATCGACGCGCGCCGCTACCAGAGCCCACCGGATACCGGCTCGTACAAGACCGATGCGGCCCTGAAGGCACGCGACCCATTCCAGAACGTGTACTCGGCCATCGCCAACGACCTGGTGGCGGCGCGCGATGCGCTGCCGGCCGGCGAGCGGCGCGACATCCGCCGCGTGACGCAGCTGGCGTTCGCGGGTGATCTGGCACCCGCGGCGATGCGCGACTACCTCGCCAGGGACCCGAAGGGTCTGGTGAGAGTGGCGCGCCTGCCGGCCACCGATGATCCGATCGCCGCGCGCGTCGAGCGCATCCGCCAGCGCGACGCCACCGTGATCGACACCGTCAACGGGTACTACGCCAATTTCAGCGACCAGATGAGCCTCTCCTATGGCCAGTGGCGGCGCGCCAGCTTCGAGGAAATCGCGAAGGAGCAGCGCGCGCTCAACCAGGCGCGCACCCGCACCTACCTCGGTGCGGCCGCGGTGCTGGCGAGCGTGCTGGTGCCCAATCAATGCGGCGTCTACGACTACAACTGCCAGCGCGTTCAGTCCGCGGCGCGTTACGGCGGTGCCATCGGCGGCACGGCGGCCATTCTGTCGGGACTGAAGAAGTACGCGGACGCGAAAGTGCACGCCCAGGCGCTCAAGGAAATGTCGGAAACGCTGCAGTCCGAGGTCGCGCCGCAGGTCATCGACGTCGAGGGCCGCACGCTCAGGCTCACCGGGACCGCCGAGGAGCAATACCGGGAGTGGCGCAGGATGCTGCACGATCTGTACCTGGAGGAGAACGGCACCCCGGTGCAGGTGCAAACCGAGCCCGCTCCCGTGTCCTCGGAACCGGTCGCGGTGGATGCGGCACACTGAGACGGGCCATGAGCGAGGCGCTGACCGCGAATCCCGGAGGCGCACTCAGGGCCCGCTACACTCTGCACGAACGGCTGGGCACCGGCGGTCAGGGCGAGGTGTGGCGCGCGCATGATTCGCAGCGCGGGCTCGACATTGCGCTGAAAATCCTGCGACCGGCGCCCGCGCGCAGCGCCACGGCGTGGGCCGGGCTGGTGCACGAGTACCAGAGCGCCAGCCGCCTGGATCATCCCGGGGTCCTCAAGGTGTTTCCCCCGGAACGCGAGGAGGGCGCGCTGCTGCTGCCCATGGAGCTGGCCTGCGGAGGCGATCTGCGCCGGCTGCGGGGCGGCGGCTACCTCGCCATCGTCCCGGTGCTGATCGAGATCGCGCAGGCGCTCGAGCACGCGCACGAGCGTGGCGTGATCCACCGCGACCTCAAGCCCGGTAACGTACTGTTCGACGCGCGCGGGCGCGTGAAGCTGGCGGACTTCGGCGCCTCCGCCCGGATGCTGGAGGCGGGCAGCAAGTCGCCACGCGCGCTGTCGCCCTTCAGCGCAAGCCCCCAGCAGCTGCGCGGCGAGCCGCCCGTGCCGGCGGACGACGTGTACGGACTGGGCGCGCTTGCGTACGAGCTGTTGTCGGGCTACCCGCCGCACTATCCGCATTTCGACGCCCAGCGCATGCAGCGCGAGCCGGTGCCGCCGCTCGAGCCCGCGCAGCCGATGCCGCCGATGCCGCCGCACCTCGGCGCGCTGATTGAGCTCATGCTCGCCAAGGATGCCAGCGAGCGGCCGGCCTCGATGCGCGAAATCATCGATGAGCTCGATGTGGCGCTCAACGACACCCTCACGTTCGACTTCGAGACTGCCGAGCCACCGCGGGAGGCGGCGCTCGCCAACCCGACCGGTCCGCCGGATCAGCCGCCGGCGGTGCTGCCATCGCCGTCGCCGCTGAACCCGCCCTCGCGCGCCCTGGCGCCCGGCGTGGTCGACGGACAGGCGCTGTGGGAGGAGTTGCGGCAGACGGCCATCCCGGAGCTGTCGCGGCTCGAGCCCATGCCCGGCCATGCGCCGCGGGTACTGCTCGTTCTCGCGGGGCTGGCCGTTGCGGCATTCGCCGCGTTCTTCTGGCTGCCGCGTTACGCAAGGCTGCCCGCGGCGGCAGCCCCGGCGCCGTTCGACGGCGCTGCCGGCAACACGCCGGCCCCCGGCAGCACCGCGGCGCCTGCGCCCAGCCCCGACGCGACCGCGAGGTTCGCGATGGAGCGGGCGCAGTTCGACCGCCGGCTCGGCGTGCTCGAGACGCGCGGCGCGGGTGTCTGGGGCGGCGCTGACTTCGCCGCGGCCAAGACGCGCGCCGCCGAGTCGGTTGGCGCGTACGACGCCGGGAGCCTCGCGCTCGCGCAGCAACGCCTCGCGCAAGCCTCGCGGCTGCTCGAGGCGGTCGAGCGTGCAGCGCCGGCGGCGCTGGCCGCCCAGCTCGCCGCGGGTGATCGCGCGCTCAGCACCGGCCAACAGGAGCTTGCGGCCCAGGCCTTCGATGTGGCGGCGCGCATCGATCCGCAGAATGAGCGCGCGGCGCTCGGGCAGAGCCGCGCCCGAGGCCTGTCGGGCGTTCTGCCGCTGCTCGCGGACGCCGAGAACGCGCAGGGCGCGCGCCAGTACTCGCGCGCGGCGCAGGACTACGCCCAGGTGCTCACACTCGACCCGAAGAATGCGCAGGCCCGCATGGGGCTCGCCCGGGCGAGCGCCGCCCTGGGCGATGACAGTTACGCCCAGGCGGCCGGCGAGGGATTCGCGGCACTGGGTGCCGGCCGCCTCGAGGAGGCGCGCGCGGCTTTCACACGAGCGCGCAGCCTCCGTCCCAACGGGGTCGAGGCCCTGCAGGGCCTGCGGCGGGTCGATGCGGCCAGCGGCGAACGCGGCTTCGCAGCGATCCGCGCGCGCGGCGAGGGTCTCGAGGCGCAGGAGCGTTGGGACGAGGCGTTGCAGCTCTACACCGCGGCGCTGCGCCGGGATCACTCGCTGGTCTTTGCGCAGGAAGGCAAGGCCCGGGCCACCGCTCGCATGCAGCTCGGGGATTCCCTGCAGGCGCTGAGCGATCGCCCCGAGCGGCTGGCGTCGCCGCAGGTTCGCAATGAGGCGGTCGCGCGGCTGCGGTCGGCGCAGGAGCAGCCGTCGCCGGGTCCGACACTGCGCGCGCAGATTGCGCGCCTGTCCGCGCTGCTGCCGGAATTCGACAAGCCCGTACATCTGTCCCTGACATCCGACAGCGTGACGCGGGTGGCGATACCCAGCGTCGGCGCGTTCGGCGCCTTCGCCAGGCGCGACATCGAGCTCAAGCCCGGCCACTACACCGTGATCGGCACGCGCGACGGTTACCGCGACGTGCGCCGCGACATCACCGTCAACCCTGGGCAGCAGACCCAGACGGTGAACATCAGCTGCTCCGAGCCCATCTAAAGTCATGAACGACGGCGTGTCGATGCAGCCGGGGGCGTGGGGGCAGGTGCGGGTGCGCGAGCCCGCCGGCGAGCGTGTGCTCGGGGAAACGCTGTCGATCGGCGGCACGGGATCGGACGTCGTGGTCCCGGGTGTGGATGCCGGAGCGGCGCTGTCGGTCAGGCGTCTGAAGGGGCTGTGGCTGGTGCAGCCCGCGCCCGGGGCGGTGGTGCGCTTCAACGGCCGTCCGCTCGCCGGCGAGCGCGATCTGCGCCGCGACGATGTGCTCAGCGTCGGCGATGCGCAGGTGCGGGTCGGTGACGCGTCGCGCACGCTGTTGCGCCTGTCGGTGGAGCATCTCGCCGGCAACGTCACCATCGCGCCTGCGGCCGCGCTGGCCGCAGTCGCGCCCGAGGATGGGGGCGATGAGGATCTCGTGATCCAGGTGCCTGCCGCCCTGGCGGTGGCGCACCCTGGCAAGGCGGCGGCTTCACCCCGGAGCGCGCCGCGCACCTGGTGGCTGGCCGCGGCGGCGGGGGCTGCCGCCGCACTCGCCCTGCTGGCCGGGCGGGTCGGGTCCGTGGCGCTGGATGTACGCCCGCAGGACGCGCGGGTACGCACGCCCGGGGCGCTGTCGCTGCACCTGGGCCGGCAGCTGCTGATTCTGCCGGGCCGCAGGATCGTGCGCGCGGAGCGCGACGGCTTCCTGCCGGCCGAGGCTGCCGTACTGGTGCAGCCCGGCGCTGCGAGCGCGGTGCATCTGGTGCTCGTCAAACTCCCCGGGCAACTGCAGATCGACACTGCGGGCGTGGTGGCGGCGGTGAGTATCGACGGCGTCGCTGCGGGTCTCGCGCCCGGAGTCCTCAGCGTGCCGGCGGGGGAGCGCACCGTCAGCCTGCGCGCGCCGCGTTACGTCGACTACGCGACGACGCTCACCATCCAGGGAGCGGGCGCGCGCCAGGATCTGCACGTGCGCCTGCAGAGTGCGTGGGGCACTCTCACGGTGACGGCCGTTCCGCAGGGCGCGCACGTCAGCGTGGATGGCGTGGACAGCGGTGCGGCGCCGGTGAGCATTGCCGCGCCTTCAGGGGTGCGGCGCATCCGCATCGCGGCGGCGGGCTGGAAGACCTGGGAGAGCAGCGTCGTGCTCAGGGGCGGCCAGACGCTTGCCGTCGGACCGGTGACCCTCGGTCAGCCGGACGCGCACCTCAGTGTGCGCTCGGTGCCTGCGGGCGCGGAGGTCACGATCGCCGGAACCCATCGCGGCCGTGCACCGCTCGCGGTGGAACTGCCGGCGGGTATCCCGTATCAGGTGGTCGTGAGCCTTCCCGGCTACGCGACCTGGACGCAGGAGCTGTTCGCCACGGCGGGTCGCAGCCTGAGCGCGGACGCGCGGCTCACCCCCGTGTTCGCGCGGGTGAAGGTCGCGGGCGAGCCCGCGGACGCCGAGCTGCTCATCGACGGCGCACCGCGCGGGCAGACCCCACAGTCGCTGAGCCTGCCGGCCGTCGAGCACCGCATCGAGGTGCGCAAGGCCGGATTCGTCTCCTTCCAGGGCATCATCACGCCCGCACCCGAGCTCGAACGCACGGTGTTGTATCACCTCACGCCCTCGGACCGCGGGCAGGCGCTCCTGGAGAGCGCGCCGCTCATCAGAAGTCAGACCGGCTACCTGCTGCGCCTCGTGCCCCCCGGCACGTTCCAGATGGGCAGCGAACGGCGCGAGCAGGGCCGGCGGCCGAACGAGGGCCTGCGCAGCGTCACGCTGCAGCGACCGTTCTACATCGGGGTGCAGCCGGTTACCAACGGCGAGTTCCGCAGATTCCGCGCTACGCATGCCTCGGGTTACCTCGACCGCCAATCGCTCGATCTCGACAGCCAGCCGGTGACCCAGGTGAGCTGGGATGACGCCGCGGAGTTCTGCAACTGGCTTTCGCAGCAGGACGGATTGCCGCCGACCTACGCGCGCAGCGGCAACGGCTTCGTGCTGACGCGGCCGGTCACCAGGGGCTACCGGCTGCCGACCGAGGCCGAGTGGGAGTATGCCGCGCGCTACGGCGCTGCCGGGCAGTCGCAGCGCTTCGTCTGGGGCGATTCGCCGCCGGTCCCGCCGCAGGTCGGCAACCTGGCGGGCAGCGAGACCGGCAGCTCGCTGCCGGCGACGCTTCCCGGGTATCGCGACGATTACCCGGTTCTCGCCCCGGTCGGGAAGTTCCGCCCGACGGCCCTCGGGCTGCACGACGTGTCGGGCAACGTGTCACAGTGGGTGAACGACTACTACGAGTCCTTCGTGGACGCGGCTCCGGTGACCGACCCGCTGGGCCCCGAGCAGGGTACGCTGCACGCAGTGCGCGGGGCGAACTGGAAAACCGCCAGCGTCTCCGAGCTGCGGCTGGCGTGGCGCGACACCGCGGATGGTCCGGCTCCCACGCTGGGGTTCCGGGTCGCACGCTATGCGGAGGATGCCCCATGAAGAACTGGATCCTGGCTCTGCTTCTCGCGCTGTGCGCCACCGTGGCGGTGGCGACCCTGCGCGCTGCCGCGCAATCGGTGATGACCGGGCCGCGCACGCCGCCAGGCCTCGCGACGGCGGCGCCGGCCAGCCAGGCGCCAGACACTCGGATACCGGTCACTGCGGCGCCCGCGACCCCTGGCGACGCTATCCATGATGCGACGGTGGCGCCCGACAAGCGCCAGTCGGCCGACAACAACGTGAGCTTCCCGGTCGACATCTGAAACGCTGCCAAGCCGATGAAGCCGTTCGCCATCGAGCCCGATGATCGCGCGTTCGCTCTGGCGCGCGCCGGGGTGGTGCTCGCGAGTTCCCCCTCGGCGGTGTCGGAGGGCTCCGCGGCGCAGGCACCCGGCGCCGATGCCTGGCACACGGTGCGTCAACTGCCGACCAGCACTTCCACGCGTCATCTCGGCTGTGTGCTGCGCGAGGCGCAACCCCCGGCGCGCGCGCTGTCGCTGGTCGCGGCGGAGCTGGCGCGGCGCCTGGCCGCTCACCCGCCCGCGTCCGGGGAGCGCATCTGGATTGCCGCGCCCGCGGGCGCCGAGGGCTTCGGCCTGGGGGCGCTGTTGGGCGTCGCCCGCCAGCTGGGTCTGCCGCTCGACGGCTTCGTCGACGCGGCGGTGGTGTCGGCCGCGGCGCTCGGTGGCACGCGAGCCGCGATCGTGATCGAGCTCGGCCTGCACCACGTGGCCGCGACCCTCATCGAGCGCGACGGCGGTCCGACCTGCCGCCGGCGCTCGCTGGTGAGCCCACGCGGCGGACTCTGGCAGCTTTACCAGGGGTGGCTCGATCTCATCAACACGGCCATGGTCAGGCAGACGCGCTTCGACGCGTTGCACGACGCCGCCACCGAGCAGCAGTTGTTCGAAGCGCTTCCCCGTCTGGCGCAGGATGCCATGGAACAGGGCGTTGCGACCGCCGCGCTCAGCACCGCTGGCGAGCGCGTCGAAGTGCCGGTCACCCGCGACCAGCTGGCGCACGCGGCGCAACCCGTGTGGCGCGAGATCGCCCGCCTGCTGCACGAGCTGCGGCCGGCCGGCGGCGCACTCACGCTGCTCGTGCCGCGGGCGGTGGCGGGGTTTCCGGGCGTGCGCGAGGCGCTGGCGCAATTTGCCGGCTGCGACCTCGTGAGCCTGCCGGCCGGCTTCGCGGCAGCCGCGACCTCGCTGCTCGATCTGACCCCGCGCAGCGCCACCGAGCCGGTGCGATTGCTGCGCCGGTTGCCCGCGGGTGCCGAGCCCGCGCTGGCGGCGCTGGCCCAGCGCGAGAGCGCGCAGGCGGACGCGCCGTGGCTCGCGCCGTCGCACGTGCTGTTCGCCGGCCGCACGTTCGCGCTCGGCGTCGAGCCGCTGGTGGTGGGGCGCGCTCCGGGCGCGGGGCATGCGCTCACCCTGGCAGAGGGGCTGGCGGGCGTGTCGCGCCGCCACTGCACGTTCGTGCGTGATGGGGCGGAGCTGCTGCTGCTCGACCACAGCCGCTTCGGCAGCTTCGTGAACGGCGAGCGGGTCGCGGAGCGCGCGCGCGTGCGCGCCGGGGACGAGGTGCGCATCGGCGACCCGGGCGTCACGCTGACGCTGATCGCGGTCGGGGACGCGGCGCCTTAGTCCCGCGAGTTCGTCCGTGGCGCGACGCCGTAGCATCGAAGTCTTCACGCTCTCGTTCCTCGACTGCATCTGCTGCGGTTTCGGCGCGGTGATCCTCTTCTATACCATCGTGAGCGCGCAAAGCGGCGTGGTGCGCTTGCGGCAGACCGATGTTCTCACCTCCGAGGTCAGCCGGCTGAAGGAGCAGGTGCTGACGGGCGAGCGCAACCTCGTCGTGCTGCGCGATGCGCTGGCGAAGACGCGCAACGACACCGCCAGCGCCACGCGCGAGACCAACCGCATCGTCACCGATCTCGAGAGCCGGCGTGAGCAGCTCTCGAGCTACGATGCCCAGACGCTTGCCAGCCGCGAGCACATCGAGAAGCTCAAGGCGGACATTCGCTCGCTCGAGGAGAGCAACCGGCGCCTCGAAGCCGGGAGCCTCGAGCGCGCGCCCCTGGGCCAGGAGGTGAGCGCTCGCGCGGCCGCCGAACGCCGCTACATCACCGGGCTCACCCTGCGCGGCAAGCGCATCCTCATCCTGCTGGATGTTTCCGCCAGCATGCTGCACCAGGATCTGGTCAGCATCCTCAGGCTTCGCCACCAGGACGACGCGCACAAGCGCGCCGCCGCCAAGTGGCGCCGCGCGGTCGCGATCGTGGACTGGCTCATGTCGCAGATGCCCGCGGCCGGCAGCTATCAGGTGCTCACGTTCAACACCCGGGCGCAGCCGCTCGTGTCGGGCAGCCCCGCCTGGCTCGCGGGCGGGGATGCGGCGGCGCGGGCCCGCGCCATGCAGGCGCTCGAGACGCTGGTGCCGAACGGCGGCACGAGTCTCTACAACGCGTTCGCCGCGGCGCGCACGCTCAAGCCGCTTCCCGATCAGATCGTGCTGATCACCGACGGCCTGCCCACGCAGGGCGAGACGCCGGGAGTGCGCCGCTACGTGAACTCCGCCGAGCGGATGCGCCTCTTCGACGAGGCGCTGTCGCAGCTTCCCGAGCACGTGCCCATCGACTGCGTGCTGTTGCCCATGGAGGGCGATCTGCAGGCCGCGCACCGCTTCTGGCACCTGGCGCGCCTCACCGACGGCACGCTGCTGACGCCGGCCAGGGACTGGCCCTGATGGGCCGGCGCCGCGAAGTGGAGGTGTTCAGCCTGTCGTTCCTCGACTGCATCTGCTGCGGCTTCGGCGCCATCATCCTGCTGCTGGTGCTGAGCGAGATCGGGCAGCCCGCGGCGCTGGAGCAGAGCCGCAAGCACCTGGGCGGGGAGGTGCGGCTGCTCGAGGAGCAGCTGCATACGATTCGCGGGCAGACCGACGAGCTCAACCGCCAGCTTGCAGGCAGCCGCGAGACTCGCGAGCGCGAGCGCGGCCGGCTGACCAGCCTGGCGGGTGACCTCAGCCGCATCCAGGGCCGCTACGCCGGCAGTCGCGAAGACGCCGCCGTCACCAACATCATCGAGAGGCAGCTGGTGGCCGCCCAGCAGACGCTCACCGAGGAGATGCAGCGGCTCGTCACGCGGCGGGCGCACAGCCCGCGCAGCGCCGCCATCGGCGGCATTCCGATCGACAGCGATTACGTCATTTTCATCATCGACACCTCCTCCAGCATGACCAGTAATCACTGGGACGTGAATCTCGCGATCGTGGACGAGATCCTGAGCCTGTATCCGCACGTGCAGGGGCTGCAGGTCCTGAACGACCAGGGGACGTACATGTACGAGGGAACGCGCGGCCGCTGGCTCGCCGACACCCCGGAGCAACGCAAGGAAATCCGCGCACGCGCCAGGAGCTGGCGCGCGTTCAGCCGCTCCAACCCGGTTCCCGGAATGGAGGAAGCGGTGCGCCGCTACTGGGCGCCCGACAGGCGCGTGAGCATTTTCGTGCTGGGAGACGAGTTCACCGGTGACTCCATTCAGGAGGCGCTCGACTCGATCGGCGCTCTTAACAAGCCCGGGCCCGATGGACGCCGGCCGATACGCATCCACGCCATCGGCTTTCCCGAAGGAGCGGATATGTCGCCGTTTACAAATATCCGCTTTTCCGCCCTAATGAGACTGATATGCGAGCAGAACGACGGCACGTTCGTCGGCATGAAGCATTAGCTGCCGTGCGAGTGTTGGCCGGCGCCGTCGCGCTGGCCGCTGTCAGCGCCTGTGGCGGCATCACGCTCAAACCCGATCCAGTCCTGCCGCAGCCGCTGCTGCAGCCGCTGCCCAGCACCGTCGGGCTCGTCCTTGCCGACGAGCTGCGCAATTACGTGCACAAGGAGACACGCTGGGGTGTCGAGTGGCACATTGCGCTGGGGCCCGGGCACGTGCACCTGCTGCACGACATCTTCAAGGACTCGTTCCGCCAGGTGCAGGAATTCAAGGATCTGGCGGCGGCGCGCGCCGGCACGGGGCTCAAGGCGGTGTTTGAGCCGCTGATCGATCAGTATTCCTTCGTGATCGACCGCGACACCGGCGGACGCTATGACGCCGTCACGATCCGCTACCGCATCAATGTCTACACACCGCAGGGGGAGATGGTCGACACCCTGACGCTCACCGGCTATGGCAGCGCGCTCGCCCAGGGCCTCTCGAGCGGCAAGCCGCTCGAGCGCGCCACGCTCGCGGCCATGCGTGATGCGGCGGCGAAATTCCTGGTGCAGTTTCCGCAGCAGGCCCCCGGGCAGCAGCTGGCGCACGACGAGCCGCTCACCGTGCAGTCGGGCGTCGACACCGCCGCCAATGTGCTCATCGAGGCGGTGCCGATCGAGGAGAGCGGTCCGGACACGGATGCGGGAGCGCCGCCGACACCGGCCCAACCGCCATCGCCCGGCGCGGTGCCCGCGACGCCCGCGCCACCGGCACCTGCGGCCGAGACCCCGAAGGCGCCCGGCGCCTGACTATGCCCGAGCCAGGCTAGGGCTGGCGCGGCCTCTTCGACAGCAGCTTCTCGACCAGCGTGACGCCTTCGGTGTCAACCGGCTCCCCGTTCAGCAGGCGCGGCGCGTAACGGGCGCGCCTCACCGCGGCCAACACGGTCTTCTGCTGTGCGGCCGTGGCATCGCTGGAGCTGGTGGTCACGTTCGCGGTGTGCCCGTCGTGCTTCACGGTGAAGGTCACCTGCACCGAATGCGTATCGCTGTTGTCGCGCTCGGCGAGCGGTGAGCGTGCCGCCGACGAGGCAGGCGTCCGGTAGGCCAGTTGCCTCGGCGCATCGAGCGGTGCGGTCGAGCCGGCCTGCTGGAATTCCTTCCAGGCCTCGCGATAGCGCGCGAGGCTCTTGTCGGCCTGATCGGCGCACAGGTACCAGTCGCCCAGCTCCATCAGGGACCTGCCGCGCAGCTCATGATCGACCGGGCGCATCTTGTCGATGGTCTGCAGCGCGAGCAGCAGCGCCTTCTCCCCGTCGGGGTTCAGTCCGCGCCCGCCACGATCGGGCGACCCGCCGACGCTCGACTGCGCGAACGGGTCCACGTACTGGGCGGCTTCCTCGTCGCTGCCGTTCGTGGCCTCGAGGCGGTAGCTGCGCGCAATCCCCAGCAGCGGGTCGATCACCAGGCGTGCGGCGCGACTGCCGGCGCCCTCGGCGATGCTGAGCTCGCGGGCGTACCCGGCGCGCGCGGAAGGGTAGCGGCCCATATGCTCGAGCCAGTGCGCATAACGATCCAGCGGGCGGATGACGCGCGCATCCGTGCTGCCCCAGGCGCTCTGGGCGACCCGCACCGCGTACTGGAACTCACGATCCGCCTCGCCATGGCGCTCGAGATTCACCAGACTGCCGATCAGCGGATAGAGGATCGGCATCTGCCCGGGGTTCAGCAGGCCGTCGAGATTGCGGCTCAGATCGAGCGCGCGCTGCAGCGTGACGCTCGCATCCTCGTACTGCCGGGTGGCGTAGTAGGTTGCACCGAGCCCCTGCAGCGGGCGCAACAGCAGACGGTCGCCGTTGCCGCCGGTGTCGGCGGCGATTTTCACGCTGCGCAGGTAAGCCTCCTCGGCATCCTTGTAGTCGCCCATGCGGTACCGGGTGGTGCCGAGATTGGCGAGCGGATTGACCAGCTCGCGACCGTTGGCGCCGTACTGCTCCTGGGTGAGCGCCACGAGTTTCTCGGCCAGCGGCAGCGCGTCCGGGTAGCGGTGTGCATCGAACGCCGCACGGAACTGCCGGTATACCGCCACCCGCTCGGCATCGGTCACGGCGAGCGCCGCGGTGGGCGCCAGCACCGCCGCCGCCAGCATCAGGAGCAGCTTCAAGGGTCTCACCGGGCGTGCCCATGGTCAGCGCACAACGCGCTATAAGAAATGGTAGCACCGCGATGCGGCACGGCGCGCCGCGGGCGCGGCGCCGGGCGCTGTGGTGGCGCAACAGCGCGCGCGCCTTGCCGCGGGACGCGGGCGCTTCTAAGCTGTCGGAAAACAACATCCGTGGTTGCGATGGGGGGTGCACCGATGGCGGGCGCAGAAGGGCGGGTCGCGCTGCTGGCCGGAGCGAGCGGGCTTGCCGGCGGCTACGCGCTCGCGGCGCTGCTCCAGGCGCCGGATATCAGGCGCGTGCTGGCCGTTTCACGGCGGCCGCTCGGGCGTGAGCACCCGCGACTCGCCAATCGCATCGTGCAATTCGAGCACCTCGAGGCGCAGCTCAAGGGCGCCAGCTGCGACGTTGCATTGTGCTGTCTGGGCACGAACCTCCGCCAGGCCGGCTCGCAGGAGCGCTTTCGCGCCGTCGACCTCGAGTGCGTGCTGGCGTTTGCGCGCGCCGCCAGGGAGGCGAATGCCGAGCGCTTTGTCGTCATATCGAGCGTGGGCGCGGACCCCGGCGCGCGCAACTTCTACCTGCGCACCAAGGGCGAGATGGAGCAGCGGCTGATGCAGGCGGGCTTCGCATCGCTCGACATCCTGCAGCCTGCACTGCTGCTGGGCTGGCGCGGCGAGACGCGCCCGCTGGAGCTTGCGGCACGCGCCCTCATGCCGCTGGTGAATCCACTGCTGCGCGGCAGGTACATTCCCTACCGTGCCATCCCGGCGCGTGCCGTGGGCGAGGCCATGCTCGGCGCAATTCGCAGCGGTCGACGCGGCGTGCAGCGCTACACCTACGAGGGTATCGGGACGCTGGCGCGTCTCGCGGCTTCGCGCGCGCCGGCGCAGCCCAAGACGCCCGCCCGCACGACTTAGCTTGCGCGCCGCGCTCGCCATCGCCGTCGCGCTGCTCGCCGCCGCGTGCAGCAGCGTTCCCGCCACTGCGCCCGCACCTGCGCAAGAGGGGGCCGCGATCGCGCAGGCGGCGGCAGCGCTGATCGGGACCCGGTACCAGTTCGGCGGCGCCGACGCGGCCGGCTTCGACTGCAGCGGGCTGGCGCGGTACGTGCACGAGCGCGTCGGCGTGGCCATTCCGCGCACCGCCGCCGAGCAGCAGCGCGCGGCGCACCCGGTGCCGCTCACGGAGCTCTCGCCCGGGGACCTGGTATTTTTCCGCATCCGCAAGCGCGGCATCGATCACGTCGGCGTCTATGCCGGCGGTGGCCGCTTCATCCACGCCCCGCGCGCGGGCCTGACCGTGCGATACGGCGATCTGCGCGGCGGCGGCTTCTACGCGCGGCGTCTGGTGGGCGCGGGTCGCTTCTGGCACCGTGGCGCGCCGCCCTGGCGATGAGACATAAGGCGGCGCGCCATACGTATAAGCCCGACGTGAGAGGTGCGACACATAATCGGCGCTTGACTGCAATCGGCGACGCTTTGACACTGACACTTTAGTGACAAGGGCAAACCCGTCGAAAGACGGAGACGCAAAGCTACCGGTCTAAGGGACGTTCCTATGACGGCGGGGCTGCCACGATCGCGCGCCGAGCGCGCGAACGCTCGCACTCCTGCCGTCGCGCGAATCAGCGCAGTCCTCGAAGACCGTGTCCGTTGAGTGTTTGGGTTTTCGGGGAAGTTTATGATAGCCACGCCGAACGTTTCTTCGGTGCGTGCCAGCGCCGAAGCAAGGCATACCGAGGGACCGGCGGCCAACGCCGGCCCGTTCGTCCTCAACCTCTGCTCATCGACGACGCCGATGGCGCTGGCGCAGACGGATCTGCCGGAGCTCAAGCGCTTCACGTTCTTCGTCAGCCGGCGCTTCGAGGAAGGGCGGGAGCGCTTTCGTCTGCACATGGGCTATTTCGCCACGCTGGCCGAGGCCGAGGAGTGGCTGAGCGTCGTGCGCGAGATCTACCCGGGCGCCTGGGCCGGAGAGGCCCCGGGCCGCAAGCTGCGCGAGCGAGCCACGGCTGCGGCCGCCGCTCAGGCCCGGCATGCCGCGGGACCTCTGCCGCGGGTCACGCCCGCTCCGTCGCGCGCCCCCGCGGCGCCGGCCGCCGCGCAGCACCCCTTTCGCGTGCCCGTCGTCCACGCCGCTCCGCCCGCGGCGTGGCGCGCCGCCGCGGCGCCGGTGGTGGCTGCGCCTGTTGCCCGGCCCGCCGCGCCCCGGGCCATGACGCCCGCCCCGGCGCCCAGACCTGCTGCCCGGCGTGCGCCCGCGCCCGCGCCGGCGCGCCCGGCTGCGGCGAGTTCCGCCGCGCCACCCGCCGCGCGCGCCTCAGGCCGCAGCCTGAAACCGGCGTTCGCAGACTCGAACGTGCGCGAGGTGCTCGCGGCGCTCGGCGATGCCAGCGCCACCGGCGAGACGCGCGTGATGCATGCGCCGCCGCCGCCGCGCGCGACGCCGCCCGAGATCACGCTCTCCGACACCCAAGTGTTGAAGATGCTCGAGACTCGCCGCCCCGAGGGCGGCGAGCCGCCGCCCGCCGAGGGCGCGCATGGCAGCATTCCGATGCTCAAGCCCGACGATACCGGGACGCGCCGGTCGCTCAGGGAGGCCGTGGTCAACAACGCGCCGGTGTCCTTTGCGGTGCAGCTGCAATGGTCGGTGCAGCCGGCCGAGCTCGACAAGGTGCCTGCGCTGGCCATCTTCAGCGCCTACACCCTGTATACCGTCGAGGGCAGCCGCGACGGGCGCAAGTGGTATGGGCTGCGTCTCGGCTTCTTCAGCGACGCCATCTCCGCCAAGCAGGTCGCCCACTACGTGCGCTCGGAGTTCGCCTCGGTCGCCGTGGTGCCGGTGAGTCCCCAGGAGAAGACGCGCGCGACGGATCAGGACGCGAAGGCCGCGGCGCGGGCGGTTCCGGTCGCGACCCGCCCGCGTCCCGCGGAGGAGTTCAAGCTCATCGAGGACGAGTCGGCGAACGTCGCGGTGGCGGCGCTGCTGCAGGCCAAGCGGCAGGCGGCAGGCAACCCGGGGGCTGCGCCCTCGACCGGGCCGACGCTGAAGGTGGCGGCGGGCCGCAGCGTGCGCCAACCCGCCAGGGGTCGCCCTCGCGGCAAGGTGGGTGCGCGCGAGCGCCGTGGCTCGCAGACTCTCGAGGAGACGCTGGAGATTCTCGGCGCGAGTCAGCTCTCGATCGATAACGGCACCGGCGAGACCCTCAACGACACCGGGGTGCGTCACCTGCGCGTGGAAGTGCAGAAGAATTCGCCGTTCACGCGCCTCCTCGAGCGCCTCAGCGAGCGGATGAAGAAGCTGTAGTCTCGGCGGCGTCGAACTCCGCCAGCATCCAGCGCCGGTAAGCGTCCAGGCTGGGCTCGCGGCCGAGGAAGTCGCGTACCAGCTGCGCGGCGGGCCTGGTGGAGCCGGGCTCCAGCACCGCCTGCCGGTAGCGCATACCCGCCGCACCGCGCAACAGGTTGTGCGGATCGAACTGCGCGAAGAAGTCGAGCGCGATCACCTTGTCGAGCACGTAGGTGTAGTAGTTCGAGCTGTAGCCGTTCAGGTGCGTGAAGCTCGCCCAGAAGTGATCGCCCGGCACGAACGCGCTGGTGTTGAAGCGCTCGAAGTCGCGCCGGTAGACCGCGTCGAAGTCCAGCGTCGCC
>VBNH01000132.1 GCA_005878095.1 Gammaproteobacteria bacterium
GTAGATCCATCCGCCGTTGAACGCGAACTCCTCGGTCGGGTGATCGCCGGTCGGCAGGTTCGAGATGAAGGGCGTGACCGCGCCGCTTTGCGGATCGATGATCACGATGCGCGAGCTGTTGTTCTGTCCGTTGTGCGCATGGGTCGCCTGGTTCGAATCGGAGCCGAACAGCCGCCCCCCCTGCAGGCCGTTCTCGAAGGCGATGTCGACCGCCGGACCGTGCGGCTGGAGCACATTGTTCCCGCCAGTCGCGGTCGTCGCGTCGGTCGGCTTGCCGAGCGTGCGCAGCAGCCGTCCGTTCCTGCTGAAGACCTTGATGTCCGGTGTAAACGGGTTGGCCTGCCCCGGAAACCTCTGCTGGAAGACTGCTTCGTCATTGCAGTTGTTTCCAGCCGGCAGACCGTGCCCGGACTCGAGGACATAGACCTCGAAGTTGACTCCGTTCGTTGCACGGAAGGCGATGCCGGTCGGGAAATTGAGCCCCGAGGCAAAGACACTGACTACATAGCCGGAGGGGACGCTGATGTCTTGACCATTGCCCGGGTCGTACAAGGCTGTTTCAGCCGGGCACAGTGGATTGGCGACGACCGCCGCGTTGACCGTCAGCGGAAGCATACACGCGAATGCGAGGACTAGCCGAATGCCGACACCACAATCGCCCCGTGCGAACGGAGCTTCCCGTCGTCGGTTCGAACAAGAACTGAACCGCCTCATGTTTCCTCCCTTGGGAGTTCGGATGCTAACAGGCTCCCTTTGTCAGACCCGCGAAGACTGCTCGTGTGTTTTGCGCCCGGCGCAGACGCGCGCCGCGGGCAGCGCATGCCGCGCCTTTGTCACGCGACCGTCTCGACGGCGCTCAGTATCTCCGCGTACGGTGTCAGGTCAATGGGGACTTCGACCCAATCCGTGGCTTGATCTGCGCTGCAAGGCGAGCGGAGGTAACTCGGATCTCTGATGGGTCAGAGGATGTAGCGGCTCAGGTCCTCGTCCTGGACCAGCTTGCCCAAGTGATCGTCTACGTACTTCGCGTCGATGGTCACGGAACCCTGGCCGTCGGGCTTGCCGTTCTGCTCCGCCGCCTCGTAGGAGACGGTCTCGAGCAGGCGCTCCATGACGGTGTGCAGGCGCCGCGCACCGATGTTCTCGGTGCGCTCGTTGACCTGAAAGGCGATCTCGGCGATGCGCCGCACGCCATCGGGCGCGAACTCGACCTGCACGCCCTCGGTCGCCATCAGCGCCTTGTACTGGGTCGTGAGCGAGGCATCCGGCTCGGTGAGGATGCGCACGAAGTCGCCTACCTTCAGCGAGTCGAGCTCCACGCGGATCGGCAACCGGCCCTGCAGTTCCGGGATCAGGTCCGAGGGCTTGGAGAGGCTGAACGCGCCGGAGGCGATGAACAGCACGTGGTCGGTCTTCACCGGGCCGTACTTGGTCGCCACCGTCGAGCCTTCGACCAGGGGCAGCAGGTCGCGCTGCACGCCCTCGCGCGAGACGTCCGCGCCGAGCGTCTCCTGGCGGCGCGTCACCTTGTCGATCTCGTCGATGAACACGATGCCGTTCTGCTCGGCATTGGCGAGCGCCCGGATCTTGAGCTCGTCCTCGTTGATGAGCTTGCCGGCCTCCTCGTCAGTGAGGAGCTTGAGCGCCTCGCGCACCTTCACCTTGCGGGTGCGGGTGCGGTTGCCCCCCAGGTTCTGGAACATCGACTGCAACTGCTGCTGCATCTCCTCCATGCCCGGAGGCGCCATGATCTCCACGCCCATCGGCAGGATGCGCAGCTCGATCTCGATTTCGCGGTCGTCGAGCTCGTGCTCAAGCAGCATCTTGCGGAATTTCTGGCGTGTCTCCCCGTCGCGCGCCGGCCCGGGCTCGTCGGTGGAGAACCCCATCATGCGCGGCTTGGGGAGCAGCGTGTCCAGCACGCGCTCCTCGGCGGCATCCAGCGCCCGCTCGCGCACCTTGGCCATCTCCTGCTCGCGCGTGATTTTCACGGCGACGTCCGCCAGGTCCTTGACGATCGAATCGACGTCGCGGCCGACATAACCGACCTCGGTGAACTTGGTGGCCTCCACCTTCACGAACGGCGCGTTGGCGAGCTTCGCCAGGCGCCGGGCGATCTCGGTCTTGCCGACGCCGGTCGGGCCGATCATGAGAATGTTCTTGGGCGTGATTTCCTGCCGCAGGGGCTCGTCGACCTGCATGCGACGCCAGCGGTTGCGCAGCGCGATGGCCACGGCGCGCTTGGCGGCGTCCTGACCCACGATATGCTTGTCGAGCTCCTGGACGATCTGCCGGGGTGTCAGGGATGACATGATGCTTAGACCCCGGCGTCCTGGGTGCGTTTCAATTCCTCGATGGCCACGTTGCGGTTGGTGTAGATGCAGATATCGGCGGCGATATTCAGCGCGCGCTCCACGATGCTGCGCGCGTCCAGAGTGGAGCCCTCCAGAAGCGCGCGCGCGGCGGCCAGCGCGAACTGCCCACCGGAGCCGATTGCGGCCACGTCGTAATCGGGCTCGATCACGTCCCCGTTGCCGGAGACCACCAGCAGCTTGTCCGGATCCCCCACCAGCAGCAGTGCTTCCAGACGCCGCAGGTAGCGGTCCGAGCGCCAGTCCTTGGCGAGCTCGATCGCGGCGCGCGTCAGGTTGCCGTATTTCTCGACCTTGCCTTCGAAGCGCTCGAACAGCGTGAAGGCATCGGCGGTGCCGCCGGCAAAACCGGCGAGCACCCGGTCGTTGGCGAGCCGGCGCACCTTGCGGGCGTTGCCCTTCATGACGGTGTTGCCGAGGGTGACCTGGCCATCGCCGCCCAGCGCCAGCACGCCGTCACGGCGCACGCCGAGGATAGTCGTGCCGTGAGGATTGAAGCCTGGCTTGTCGCTCATGGGTTTGGTCAAGTTTGCGCGCCGGCGGTGAGATCAGCGCAGCATCTCGCGTGCGTGATTTCAGGGCCCGCGCCGCTCAGGCCTTCCTGCGCGCCCGCGGATGGGTAGCATCGTAAATGCGGGCGAGATGCTGGAAGTCAAGATGAGTGTAGATCTGGGTGGTCGAGATATCGGCGTGACCCAGCAGTTCCTGCACGCCGCGCAACTCGCCGCTGGATTCCAGCAGGTGCGAAGCGAACGAATGCCGGAACAGGTGCGGGTGCACGTGCATCCCAAGACCCTGGCGCCGCGCCCAGTAGGCCACACGGGCCTGCACGGCGCGCGGCCCCAGACGCGCACCCGAGCGGCCGACGAACAGCGCCGCCTCGTGCTCCTTCGCCATACCCGCCCGTGCCTTGAGCCACAGCCTGAGCGCCTCCGCCGCGGCGCGCCCGACCGGAACGATGCGCGCCTTCCTGCCCTTGCCGAGCACCCGCACCATCCGATCCTTGAGATCCAGGCTCATGACATCAAGTCCCACCAGCTCCGCCAGGCGCAGGCCCGAGGAATACAGGAGCTCCATGATCGCCCGGTCACGCGCGCTCAGCACGTCGCCGGCAGGGATCTGCAGAAGCCGCGCCATCTGGTCCGCATCGAGGGTTTGCGGCAGGCGCCGCGCGGCCCTGGGAGCGCTCACGTCATGGGCGGGATTGCACCTGACCCGCTCGCTGCGCCGCCGGCCGGCTGCCGGCGCTGAGCCCGCGCCCGGGCTGCCATTGCGGCCTTCGCGCAGCAGGAACTCATAGAAGCTGCGCACCGCGGACAGGCGGCGCTGGATGCTGCGCGGCGCAAGGCCGGCGGCGTGAGAGTGTGCGGCGAAGGTGCGCACGTGCTGCGTGTCGAGCGCGCTCCAGTCGCTGAGACCTGCGCGATCACAGAACTTCACCAGCGCCGCCAGATCGCGCGTGTAACCGCTATCGGTGTGCGCAGACAGGCGGCGCTCGGAGCTCATGTAACGCCGGAATCGGGCGACCCACTCGAGCGCCACAGGAGTCATGAGCCGTGCATCCGGCGTCCTCAGCGCTGCGTGCCGGTGAGCGAAGCGGCGATCAACTCCGCCATGCGGGCGAGAAATTCGGTGCTCATGCCGGGGTGAAAGCGGTCGCGGTCGGCGCTGCCGAGCGCGAGCAGGCCCACCGAGCCCTTGTCCCCGAGCGGCACCAGCGCCACCGAGGCCATCTCCACACCCTCGGGCCCGAACAGGAACTCGCGCTGCGAGTCGCGCGCCTGGCCGCAGCGCGGCTTGCCGCCGCTGAACAGCGATTCAAAGGACTTGAGATTCGGGTCGCTGGCCGGCACGGTACGCACGAAGCGCGGTGACGCGGCGGCGGCGGACGGTTCCCCGATCAGTACCAGAGCCGCGTGGAAGGCGTCGAAGTCCTCGCGCAGACCCGCTTCGATGCGCGCCACGGCCTGCGCACGCGGCACGGCGCCCAGCAGCCGGCGCGTGAAGCGGTGCAGTCGCTCCGAGATGGCGTCGTTCGCGCGCGCCACCCGCACCAGTTCGGCGAGCTTGTTCTCCACCGCTGCCTGCTTCTCGCGCAACACCTCGATCTGGCGCTCGACCAGCGAAATGGTCGTGCCGCCGCGCGCGTGCGGCAACCTCAGCCGTGCCAGCACCGCCTGGTGGCGCTCGAAGAAATCAGGATTGCGCTGCAGATAGGCCGCAATGGACTCCTCTTCGGTCTCTGCCGCGGTAAGTCCGCGAGCCTCTCGTGTAGTCATGGCGCTCTAGACCTCGACGTGACCTGCGAAGGATATTTCTGCCGGACCGGTCAGCCACACGTGTTCCCCCGGGCCCGCCCAGTTTACGCGTAACTCGCCGCCGCGCACGCTCACCCGCACTTCGGCCTCGAGCAGACCGCGCCGGCGCCCCACCGCGACCGCGGCGCAGGCGCCGGTGCCGCAGCCGGGCGTCTCGCCGGCGCCGCGCTCGTACACGCGCAGGCGCACCTGCGTGCGCGCCACGATCTCGACAAAGCCCGCGTTCACGCGTTTTGGGAAGCGCGGGTGGCGCTCGATCTGGGGTCCGAGCGTCGCAACGGGCGCCGCCTCGACCGAGGCCACGGTGATGAGCGCGTGCGGATTGCCTATCGAGACCGCACCGATGTCGAGGGTGCGCCCGGCGACCTCCAGCGGGTAGCTGTCCGCCTCGCGCGGCGCTTCGAAGGGGAGTGACCGGGGGTCGAAGTCGGGTATGCCCATGTCGACCGATACGTCATGCCCGGCCTCGATGCGCGCCCGCACGAGCCCGGCAGGACTGTCGAGGGTGAGTGAGCCGTTGCAGCTGACGCCGCGGTGGTGCAGAAGCGCGGCAATGCAACGCGCGCCGTTGCCGCACTGCTCGACCTCGCCGCCGTCGGAGTTGAAGATCCGGTAGAACACCGCCGCCGCGGCGCGCCTCGGGCGCTCCAGCACCAGCGCCTGGTCAAAGCCGATGCCGGTGCGCCGATCCGCGAGACTGCGCAGCAGCTCGGGCCGCAGCACAGACTCGTCGGCGGGCGCATCGAACACGACAAAATCGTTGCCCACCCCGTGCATCTTCGTGAAGTCGATGCGCATTGCGGCTCAGGATAGCGCAAAACACCGCGCGCGCGGGCCGCGGGCATCGGCTCGGGTAACTAACGCAGCGCCGCGCGCTCCTTGAACAGGCAACGGTCCATGACCGTGAAAATCCCGGCCTGCACCGCCCGCTCGGCGGCCGCCTGGTCGACCACACCTTCCTGCAGCCACAGCGCCGGGAGCTTGAGGCGAATGCAGTCGCTGACGATTCCCGCGACGTGCTCGGGACGGCGGAACACGTCGACGATGTCGACCCGCTCGCCGCCACCCAGTACTTGCGGCAGTTGCTCCAGCGAGGGCACCGCCGGCTCGCCCAGGATGATCTGCGCGGAGGGCGTCACGGGAATGATGCGGTAGCCGAAGCGCTGCAGGGCACGCGCGACGCCGTGGCTCGGGCGGGCGCGATCGGCCGAAAGCCCCACGACCGCGATGGTGTGCGCGGCGCGCAGCAGCCGTGCGATCTGCTCTGCCGGGGGGTTCATGAACATGGCATCTCCTTGGCCTGCGCCTCCTGGAGCGTCTAGTCTAGTCCCTCCTTGCGACACCGCGGCCGTGCGGTCAGATGAGGAGCGCGACACTTGAGCCCGGTGGTGGAACACAGCGTACGCATCGAACCGCACGGGCGCACGCTGCGCGTCACGCCGGGACAACCGATCCTGCAAGCCGCGCTCAGCGCCGGGCTCAACCTGCCGCACAGCTGCAAGTCCGGCCACTGCGGCTCGTGCCGCGCACGGCTGCTGGCCGGCGCTATTCACTACCCCAACGGCCCCCCGCTCGGCATCACGGCGGAAGAAGTGGGCCGCGGCGACATTCTCCTGTGCCAGGCGCGCGCGCACTCGGACCTCACCGTGCAGGCGCGCCTCATCGCCAGCGTCGCGGATGTGGAGATCAAGACGCTGCCGTGCCGGATTGCGCGCCTGACCCCGCTCGCGCCCGACGTGATGCAGTTGTGGCTGCGCCTGCCGGCGGTGGAGCGCCTGCGCTTCCATCCCGGGCAATACCTGGATGTGCTGCTCGAGAACGGCCGGCGCCGCAGCTTCTCCATCGCCAGCCCACCGCACGACAGCGAGGCTCTGGAGCTGCACGTGCGGCGGGTCAACGGCGGAGGATTCAGCGAGCGGCTGTTCGGGGCCGCCGCGGGTGTGGGTTCCCTCGGCACGGGCGCGTTGCTGAGGATCGAGGGACCCATCGGGCAGTTCAGCTATCGCGAGGGCGTGGGCCCCGTGCTCATGGTAGCCGGCGGTACGGGCTTCGCGCCGCTGAAGTCGATGCTGCGCCACGTGTTGGAGACGGGCATCCGGCGCGACATCCATTTCTACTGGGGCGCACGCCACACTCAGGACCTGTACGAGGAAGCGCTGGTGCTCGAGTGGCTGCGCCGGCATCCGCAGCTCAAGTTTACCGCGGTATTGTCCGAGGCCTCCGCGGCCGAAGCCGCGCATCATCGCGCCGGCTGGGTGCATGAGGCGGTGCTCGCCGACTACCCGGACCTTGCGCGCTTCGAGGTGTACGCCGCCGGCCCGCCCGCGATGATCGAAGCGATGCGCACACACTTCCCGCGGCACGGATTGTCCACGGAGCGCCTGTACTTCGACTCGTTCGACTACGCACCGGATGCCAGGCCGCCGCCGACGGCGTCGTAGATCTCATCGGCGATCCAGTAGAACGCCAGCATGGCCGCGCGGCCTGCTATGCTTACCCAGCATGAGGGGGGCGTGACTGTGATCCACGCGGCCATCACCGGCTGGGGCAAGTGCCTGCCGCCGGCGGTGCTCAGCAATCACGATCTCTCGGGCCTGCTCGACACCAGCGACGAATGGATCGTCAGCCGCACCGGCATCCGCGAGCGGCGCATTTCCCACGTCGGCCTGGAGGAGCTCGCGTACGTCGCGGCGGCGCGCGCGCTCGCCGCCGCCGCAATCTCCGGCAGCAGCATCGAGCTCATCGTGTTCGGCACCTGCAGCCACGAGGACCAGGTGCCGAACATGGCCTCAGGCATCCAGGTGCGCATCGGCGCGCCGGCCGCGGCGGCCTTCGACATCAACACCGCCTGCACCAGCTTTCTCTACGGGCTGTCGGCCGCCACCGCGCTGATCCGCACCCAGGTGGTGCGCAACGCCCTGGTGATCGGCGCGGAGCTCATCTCGCCTTTCATGGACTGGAGCGACCGCGATGTCGCGGTGCTGTTCGGCGATGGCGCAGCGGCGGTAGTGCTCGAGGCCAGCGGGCGCGAGGAAGGCGTGCTCGCCGAAAAGCTCGGCTGCTACGGGGATGCGCGTGAGATCCTGCGCGTGCAGGGCATGGGCGGGCGCTATGCCAACCGCGGCGTGCTCTACGGCATCACCCGCTGGCAGTTCGAAGGCCAGGAGATCTTCAAGCGCGCCGTGCAGGGCATGAGCAGCGCCTGCGAGGACACGCTCACGCGGCTGAACTTCAGACCCCAGGACGTGGACCTGGTGGTGCCGCATCAGGCGAACCTGCGCATCATCGAGGCGGTCGCCAGGCGCGCAGGCGTGCCGCTGGAGCGGGTGTACGTGAACATCGAGCGCTACGGCAACATGTCGGCGGCCACCGTGCCGGTCGCGCTGTGCGAGGCGCTGGAGGAGCAGCGGGTGCGCCCGGGGGCGCTGCTGCTGATGCCCGGGTTCGGCGGGGGCCTGAGTTACTGCGCCCACCTGGTGCGCTGGGGCAGCCGCACGACGCCCTTGAAATCAAGCAGCGTGGAGTTGCCGCCCAACGAGCGTCCGGCGCTCGAGATCGTCCGCGAGTGCCTGGAGCGCAAGACGCGGCCGTCGGCGGCCCCGCCCGCCACGCCATTCGCCTAGGGCCTGAAGGCAGGCGTCATCCCGCGCCCGCCAGCCGCTCAGCGTTTCGCGGCCTGGGCCGCTTTCTTCTTTCTCTTCGCCGGATCCTTGGGGCGCGACTTGCCGAACGAGCCCTGGTAGAGCTTGCCGCGGCGGGTTCTTGGATCGCCTTTTCCCATGAGAAACTGCTCCGATTCGCTCTTCACATAATGAGAAAGGCCGGTCGCCGACGCCCTCGCGGGCACGCACGACCGGCCTTGGCAGCCTTGACGCTTACCAGCGCTTCGGTGCGCCGCTGCGGTTGCCGCCGCCCCCGCTGGTGCGCTCCTGGGCCTCATTCACCCGCAGCGGACGCCCGCCCAGCTCCTTGCCGTTGAGATTCTGGATGGCGCGCGAGGCATCGGCGCGTGACATCTCAACGAACCCGAAGCCGCGCGGCCGGCCGGTGTCGCGATCGGTGATGATGCTCACCGACTCGACGGTGCCGTGCGCCGCGAACAGCTCGCGGATCTCGGCGTCAGTAGCGGAAAATGGCAGGTTGCCAACATAGATCTTCGTCATGCAATCAAACTCCTGAAAGAAAAGTACTAGCAGGAGCGCTGACCTACGATCGATTGAGTCGTCGGCGCGCACTGCCACCTGGTCGAGAACGATTCGGCTTTTCAGACTCGGAAGCCAACTCGCAAACGAGGCGGGCGGCAGGCGGCAGGAAAGGGAACGGTCACGAACCGGCGCGGACGATAACCCAAGCCCCGGGCGCGACACAAGTGACCGTGTCTTATTTGCCACACGCGCACTGTCCGGGGTAGTCGCCGGGGACTCGCGCACGCGATCGAGGCCCATGAGCAGCGCCACGCCGAGCCCGGCGGCAACCGCCCGGAAGCCTCAGCGCCCGGAGCGCTCCGTCAGCTGCTCGAGTGCCCGCAGCTGCAGTACCGTCGAGTCCGAGGCCGGCAGCAGCTGGTTGGCCTTGGAGATGAACGCCGGGACCTGTGCCGCGGGGAGCGGCGGACTGATCAGATACCCTTGAGCGAAGTCGCAGCCGAGCCGGCGCAGCAGGTTCCAGGCGGCCGGCTCCTCCACTCCCTCGGCGACGACCTTCAGCCCCATGCTGTGGCCGAGCTCGATGGTGGAAGTGACGATGGTGACCGCGCCGCCGGCTGCCTGGGAAATGAACGAGCGATCGATTTTCAGCTCATCGACCGGCAGCACACTCAGCTGCGACAGCGAGGAGTGCCCGGTTCCGAAATCGTCGATCGAGAAGCGCACTCCGGCGATGCGCAGCAGTTGCATGTTGCGCACCGCGACCTGTGGATCGTGCATCACCGCGCTTTCGGTGATCTCGAGCAGCAGCGAGGTGGAGTCCACCCGGTGCTGGCGCAGCAGCTGCAGGATCGCGTCGCACAGATCCGGGTCCAGGATATCGGGCGCCGACAGATTCACGGCCAGATCCACCTCGAGCCCCATGCGGCGCCACTCGCCCATCTGCCGCACCGCCGCGGCGAGTACCCAGTTGGTGAGCCGGCGCGACCCGCCGGTGCTCTCCGCCAGCGGCACGAATTCCGCCGGCGACACCGCCCCGAGCTGCGGATGAGTCCAGCGCACCAGGGCCTCGAGACTCTTGACCGAGCGGGTCGCCATCGCGACCTTCGGCTGATACACCAGCGTGAGACGGTCCTGATCGATGGCGCTGGTGAGATCGGTGATCAGGGTGAGACGGCGGCGATGCTGCTCGTCCTGTCCGGGACGGTACATCGCCACCCGCGCGCGCGCCTCGTCCGCATCCTCCAGAGCCACCTGCACGCGCTGCAGCAGCTCATCCGCACTGCGGCCATGAGCAGGGAACAGGCACACACCGCACGCCAGGCGCAGATCCAGGGCCACATCCGCCAGGTGAAAGCCGCTGCGCGTCACCGCGACCAGCTGCTCGGCGTACAGCAGCGAGCGCTCGGCGGAGCAGCCCGGCACAATCACCAGCAGTTGAGTCTCACCGAGACGCGCGACCGTGTCGGCGGCCGCGGTGTTGTGCTTCAGCCGCCGCGAGGCTTCGCGCAGCACTTCGTCTCCGACCTGGTGCCCGAGTGAGGCGTTGATGTCGCGCAGGTTGCGCAGCTCGATGAGCACCAGCGCCGCGCTCGAGGGGCCCTCGGTGCCGCTCACCAGGCTCTCGAGCTGGCGCGTGACCAGGGCCCGGTTGGGCAGCTGCGTCAGCGGGTCGTGGTAGGCGTGGTGGGTGATGTCCGCTTCGCGTGCCGCGATGTTGCTCTGCATGGCATTGAAGGTGGCGGCGAGCCGGCGAAACTCCTCTCCCCCGGAGACGCTCACCGCGGTTTCGTACTGCCCCTGCTCGATGCGCCGCGCGGCGCGCATCAGCTCGCCGATCGGACGGGTGGCGCTGCGTCCGAGCACCGCGCCAATCACCGCGGCGAGGATGAGCGCGATGCCGTCGATCAGGAGCATGGCGTCGCGCAGGTCGCGATAGGGAGCAAGCACCTCCTGCAAGGGCTTCAGCAGGATGAGGTCGACCGCGTCGCCGCGGGCGTCGAGGCGCCGCGCGAAGCTCAGGTACTGCGTATCCTGCAGGCGCGTGATGTGCGGCAGGTCGCTCGGCGCTGGCAATGCGCCCGCGGGGCTCGCGGCTGCGGACCGCTGCGCGGCGGGCAGCGTCGCGGCGACCCGCACGATCCCATCGGACCCGTAGGTGAGGATCGCGACCTGCGACCCGACCAGATCGCGGATTTTCTGCGCCAGCGCCTCATCGGCCACGAACCCCATCGCCACCCAGGCAATCGTCTCCGGGGTGCGCACCGGCGCGAGGAAGAACTGATACGCATGCGCGCCAAACACCCGGAAGTTGGGCTGATCGCGCACGCTGGAGCCATCCCCGATCAGACTCGCCAGCGATCCGGCGCCCTCGACCGCCGCCGGCGCGGTCGACGTGAGCACCCGGCCGTGCGTATCGAGCAGCAGCACCATATCGGCGCCGATGCGCTGGGCGTTGTTGCGGGCCGCTGACAGGATGGTGGGCCCATCGCCGCTCGCGACCGCCTCCCGAAAGCCGAAGTCCGCCGCCAGCACGGCCACGCCGTTGGCGAGCTGGCCGGCGCGAAAGCCGATGAGCTGCTCGGCCAGCGAGCCTCCGGAGCGCAGCTGCTCGGCGGCGCGGGCTTCCACGGCGCGGCGGGTGCTGATGAGCACTGCGGCGAGCGTCACAGTTTGGGTGACGACACCTAGGCCGATGATCAGCACGAGAAGCCGTTTGCGGAAACTACCCATTAATTAGGCTCGAATATGTCGTGCATCGTAAGAGCTGCGCGGTGCCTACTGCGAGGATCCGAGTGCGGGAATGAGACCTCCGACACGACCGCGTCGCATCCGGTGCCCCGCACGGGGGGTTGCCGGCGCCCTGGCGCTGCTGGCCGCGCTCGGCGGCCGTGCGGGGGCCGTCCTGGCCGCGACGCTCGTCATCCACGTTCAGACACCCGACGGCCATGCGCTCTCCGGCGCCGTGGTGACCGCGCGACCTCTCGATGCGGCCGCGCGGCGGCCTGCGCCGGTGCACGCCGTGGTGGACCAGGTGAATCGCGCCTTCGCTCCGGATCTGCTGGTCGTCCCGGTCGGCTCGACGGTGGCGTTCCCCAACAGCGATTCGGTGAGCCACCAGATCTACTCGTTCTCTCAGCCCAAGCGCTTCAAGCTGCCGCTGTACCGCGGCAAGCCTTACCCGCCGGTGCCGTTCGATCAGGCCGGAGTGGTCACCCTCGGCTGCAACATCCACGACGACATGCTCGCGTATCTGTTGGTAGCTCACCGTCGGCGATGCCGACCGCGCCGACCTAACGCTGCACCTGCTGAAATCGCTGCAGCCCGCGCCGATCACGGACCGTCCGCATTCGTGGGACTACTGAGGCGCACGATGCCGAACCTGCCGTACATTCAACGCCCGCTGCGCACCCTGTGCCGCAGCGCGGCGATGATCAGCCTGCTGGCGCTCGCCGCGACCGGCCGGGCCGCCGACTGGGAGATGAGCTTCGACACGCGGCTGGTGACCTCGGATGCCGGACGCTCCTTCATGGACGGAGGTCTCGGCGCCACCCGCTACGACCGCAACGACTCCGGAGTTCAGCTCGGGCGGGCGCGCTTCGCACTCACGGCATCGCTCGGCGAGCTGTGGAGTGCGCACCTCGACGCCTACGCCTGGGACGACAAGGACCGCAGCCCCGTGGGAGTGACGGAGGCGTACCTGCAGTTCCGTCCTTACCCCCGCGCCGGCTATCGATTTCGCCTCAAGGCCGGCGCCTTCTATCCGCCCATCTCGCTCGAGAACCGCGCCGCCGGCTGGGAGTCGCCCTATACCCTGTCCTACTCGGCCATCAACACCTGGCTCGGAGTCGAAGTCCGCACCATCGGTCTGGAGGCGCAGCTCGACTGGCTCGGCACGCGCACCGGCCACGATTTCGACCTCGGCCTGACCGCCGGCGCATTCGGCTGGAACGAGGGGGCGGGCGTCGTGCTCGCCAGCGATGGCTTCATGCTGCACGACCGGCAGACGCCGGTGTTCGGACGGGTGGGACAGCCGGGCGCGGCGCCCCTGGGCGCCGTCGAACCGTTCCAGCAATTCGACGGGCGTGCCGGCGGGTATGCGGGCGTTGAAGGGCGCTGGCTCGATCGCGTGGTGCTGCGCGTGCTGCGCTACGACAACCGCGCCGACCCGACCGCGATGGACTTCGTTTCCGGCGCCATCGCGTGGGAGACGCGCTTCAACAGCGCGGGGCTGCGCATCGAGAGCGGCACCGGCTGGACCGCGATCCTGCAATGGCTCGATGGCGAGACCCTCATCGCCCCGCCCGGGCTGCAACTCGTGTGGCCGTTCCGGGCGCAGTTCGCGCTGCTGTCAAAGCGCTTCGGCCGCCAGACGCTGAGCGCGCGCTACGACCGGTTCGAGGTCGAAACCAACGTCCCCGATGGCGATGGCTGGCAGATCGGGCACGCCTTCACCGCGGCCTGGCTGTTCGACGCCGATGCGCACTGGCGTCTGGCGTTCGAGTGGCTGCGGGTGCGCAGCTACTCCTACTACCGCACGGAATTCGCCGGCCCAGCGTTCGCGACCGAGACGCAGCTGCAGCTCGGCGTGCGCTACGCGTTCGGTTCAGGGGTGCGCTGAGCGGGCCGTCAGCCGGCGGCAGTCGCTAACGGTAGCGGGCCAGAGCCTTCTCGAGGCCCTTCGATCCCGGTGACAGCACCTCGAAGGGAATGCTGTTGAGCGGCGCATCGGGGGTCTGGTTGACAACGTGGAAGGCGCTCTTCGCCGGCTCCAGGTCCACGAACAGCAGGCCCGTGAGGTACTCGCCGGCCTTCATGCGCTCCTGGATCTGCGCGGCGGCCAGGGTGCGGTTGGTCGGGTCGTAGGCGGCGTCGAGCTTGCGCAGCACGATGCGGCTGCCGTCGTGCATGATGAGCGGCAGTGTCTCGCCTTCCCTGTAGTCGGCTGTGATCTCGCGCTCGAGCGGCACGAAATCCGCGTGCACCGCGGGCTCGTAGTGCTCGCGCGTGTAGGCGTAGCTCTTGGTCGAGCCTTCGTGGTCATTGAAGGTCACGCAGGGCGAGAGCACGTCGATGAGGGCGAAGCCCTGGTGCCTCAAGCCCGCCTGGATGAGCGGCACCAGCTGCTGCTTGTCGCCCGAGAAGCTGCGCGCCACGAAGGAGGCGCCGAGCGTCATCGCCAGCAGCACCGGGTCGATCGGCGGCTGGAAGTTGGTCTCGCCCTTCTTGGCCCGGCTGCCGACGTCCGCGGAGGCGGAAAACTGCCCCTTGGTGAGCCCATAGACGCCGTTGTTCTCGATGATGTACAGCATGTTGAGGTTGCGGCGGATCGCGTGGCAGAACTGCCCGAGACCTATGGAGAGGGTATCGCCGTCGCCGGAAACGCCGATGTAGTGAAGGGTGCGGTTGGCGGCGTTCGCGCCCATGGCGATCGAGGGCATGCGGCCGTGCACGGAATTGAAGCCGTGGCCGCCGCTCACGAAGTAGGCGGTGGTCTTGGAGGAGCAGCCTATCCCTGACAGCTTCACCACGTTCTGCGGCTCGAGCGCCAGGCCCCAGCTCGCCTCGACGATCGCGGCGGTGATCGAGTCATGCCCGCAGCCCGCGCACAGCGTCGACAGCGCGCCCTCGTAGTCGCGGCGCGTGAAGCCGAGCGCGTTCTTCGGCAGCGAGGGGTGCGCGACCTTGGGTTTGGCAATGAAGGTCATGTCGGCCTCCGGCGCGAGCTGCGTCCGGTCAGAGAGTTCGCAAGCTTAGCCATGCACCGCGCCCTTCGGTTGCACCCGCTGGCGCGGCCGCAACTCCGCCAGCACCCCCTCGACGATGAACGACGAGGAGATGGGCAGCCCGTTGTAGTGCAGCAGCGAGCGCAGCCTGGATTTCTCCACGGCGGTCTCGAGCGTCAGCAGCGCGCGGAACTGCGCGTCACGGTTCTGCTCCACGACGAACAGCAGCTCGTGCGCCGCCAGGAAGCGCTCGACGTCCTCGCTGAACGGGAAGGAGCGCACCCGCATGTAGTCCACGCCCACGCCGCGGCTCTTCAACACCTCGATGGCCTCGCGGACCGCGCCGTCGCAGCTGCCGAGGGAGACGAGACCTACCGGCGCGCCGGCGGTGGCGTCGATCACCGCCCGCGGCACCAGCTTTTTCGCCGTGGCCCACTTCTTCAGCAGCCGATCGAGCACCAGCTGGTAGTCGGCTGCGTCCTCGGTGTAGGCGCCGTACTGCGTATGCCCCGAGCCGCGCGCGAAGTAGGCGGCCTTCGGGTGCACGCCGGGCAGGGTCCGGGGGGTGATGCCGTCGCCGTCCTTGTCGATGAAGCGATAGAACTTCTCGAGCTTCAGGATCTCGTCCTTACTCAGCACCTTGCCGCGATCCGGACGGTAGTTGTCGTCCCACTTCAGGTCGCGGCACATCCAGTCGTTCATGCCGATGTCCAGATCCGACAGCACCAGCACCGGAGTCTGCAGGCGCTCGGCGAGATCGAAGGCCTGCACCGCCATGTAGAAGCATTCCTCCGGGTTCGACGGATACAGGCACACGTGGCGGGTATCGCCGTGGGAGGCGTAGGCGCATTCCATCAGGTCGCTCTGCTGGGTGCGGGTCGGCATGCCGGTGGAGGGACCGACGCGCTGGATGTCGAAAACCACCGCCGGCACTTCCGCGTAGTACGCCAGCCCCAGGAACTCGTTCATGAGCGAGATGCCCGGGCCGGAGGTCGCGGTGAAAGCGCGCGCGCCGTTCCACATCGCGCCGATCACGATGCCGATGGCGGCCAGCTCGTCCTCCGCCTGGATGAAGGCGAAGTTCCTGCGCCCGCTGTCGCGGTCGACGCGCATGCGGTCGGCGAACATCTTGAACGCATCCATCAGCGAGGTGGACGGCGTGATCGGGTACCACGCAGCCACGGTGGCCCCGGCGAACAGGCATCCCAGCGCCGCGGCGGTGTTGCCGTCGATCATGATGTGGCCGGCGGTAGCGCTCATCGGTTCGACGCGCAGCGGCAGAGGACAGGAGAAGGTGGCGCGCGCGTAGTCGTAGCCGAGCTGAATGGCCTTCATGTTGCTGTCGACCAGCTGCGGCTTCTTGGCGTAGGTCTCCGCCAGCAGTTCGCGGATGCGCGCCAGATCCAGATCGAGCAGCGCCGCCAGCACCCCGGCGTAGCAGATGTTCTTCATGAGGATGCGGGTGCGCACGCCGTTGAAGTTCTCGTTGCATAGCCGCGCCAGCGGCACCCCGAACACCGTGATGTCCTCGCGCTTGAGCAGCGCGGGGCGCGGCCAGGTGGAGTCGTACACCAGGTAGCCCCCGGGAGCGATTTCCTTCACGTCGCGCGCATAGGTCTCGGCGTTCATGGCGACCATGATGTCGACCTGGCCGGAGCGGGCGACGTGGCCGTCGCGGGTGATGCGGATCTCGTACCAGGTGGGCAGTCCCTGGATATTGGACGGGAA
>VBNH01000158.1 GCA_005878095.1 Gammaproteobacteria bacterium
TCTGACCGGCGGTCACCGTCTGACTTGCCGGTTGTCTCGTGATCGTGGGAGCGACCAGCACGGAACTCACCGTGAGAGCGGCGGCGTTGCTGGTCATGCTGCCCGCGGTGTTGCTGACGACGACCGTGAACTGGTCGCCGCTGTCGGAAGCGGTGGTGGCGGGTGTGGTGTAGCTGGCGGCGGTGGCTGCGCCGATCGCCGTGCCGTTCCTCTGCCACTGATAGCTCAGGGGTGCCGTGCCCGCGGCCGTGACCGTGAAGGTCGCCGTCTGACCGGCGCTCACCGTCTGACTCGCCGGTTGGGTCGTGATCGTGGGAGCGACCAGCGCTAGAGTCACCGTGAGAGCGGCGGCGTTGCTGGTCATGCTGCCCGCGGCGTCGCTGACGACGACCGTGAACTGGTCGCCGTCGTCGGAAGCGGTGGTCGCGGGTGTGGTGTAGCTGGCGGCGGTGGCTCCGTCGATCGCCGTGCCGTTCCTCTGCCACTGATAGCTCAGGGGTGCCGTGCCCGTGGCCGTGACCGCGAAGGTCGCCGTCTCACCGGCGGTCACCATCTGACTCGCCGGCTGGGTGGTGATTGCGGGCGCGACCGGAGTGACCGGGGATTGCGCGGATGGTGAGTCGCTTCCTCCGCAGCCGCTGAGTGTCAATCCGAGCAACAGCAATGTCAGCAACATACCGGGTATCCCGGCGTGGCCGGATCTCACCCATGCGTTCAGTGATTTCACAGAACTGCCCCCCTTGATAAAGCGAATTAAAGCGAGACGCCAGCGGCACGTCAGGGTGCGCTGGATTGTTCCAATGGCACCGGATCAATGACTCAGGTTGTCCTGCAGCAAGACCGACTGCAGATCTTCCTCGAGCGCGCAGTTAACTACACGTGTGCATGCCTGACAACGTGTCGTCCATCGCAGACTTGCTGTCGCCATTCGCCAACGTATCCGAGCGAAATGCATCGCATCGCCGGTCGGTCCATACACGTGACTCGCCCGCGATGGTCGCAGCTCAGCTCGAAGGCTGTTCAGAGTCGACCGCTCTGCACTCGCGCGCGCTCCCGCGCGGCGCCGACATTAATCGCCGCGATCCCGAGTCCGACGAACAGATCCACGTGACGGGCGTTGTCGATTCGAAACTGCTTACGGGGCTGCTCGTGGTGAGACTCCACTGCCCGCTGGTGGGGTCATACAACTCAGCGCTGGTCAGACACGTGGCGGAACTGTTTTGGCTCGTCTTGCTGTGACCGCCGACGGTGACGTACCGGCAGACAGCGCACCTCTACGTGCTGGTGCCGATGTTCGCAACTTCCACAAATGCCCGCGACGCGATGGATTGCCCGGATGGTAAATCATAGCCACGTGGTCGATAACAGCGACGTCAACACTGGAGCGATCCGGTGGGAAGTCCGGGCCGTGCTTATAAACGATCCGAGGGATTGGCCGACACGCGACGGAAAGAGCGGCATCACCTCGGTGAGCGCAATGGACGGGCGTCCATGCCCCGGGATGCCGGGAATGTGACGCTTGTCGCAGACCGCCGGGGTCAGCCATGCTGACCCTGGCAGTCGGGTCAGGTGAGCTGCCTGAACTCGGAGAGCTGTCGGTAGCGAGAGATGGCCGGGGGACGTTTGCCCAATCTCATATACCAACGTGTTGATTTACAGCGGCTTGGAATAGAAGCCTGGTCCGGTAGCCACCAAGGATGGCTGCGGGTACCCCCTTCTTATAGCCCTGGGAATCATTAGCTTAGGGTGCCACTTCAACTCCGGCCGGGGATCTAGCACGACGCCGCCCGGCCATCCTTCAGGCACTCGACAGGGCGCGCCCGCCCGCCGCCAACGCGTAGTCGATGTCGCGCGCGGGTGCGTTCCAATGGATGAGCCGTTGAGCGAGTTTGCACCACGCGAAGGCGGCGAGGACGCCCTCGTCACCGGGCCACGTTGCCGTCTCGGCGTATCCGGCTCGATACTGCGTGGCCGCATCGTGGTACGCGGCGGGATCGCCATGATGCTGCAATCCCAGCAACTCGAGATGAGCGAGAAAATGAGCCACGTCGAACGCCGGGTCGCCCCGCCCCGCTTCGTCGAGGTCGAGCACGAGCGCACTGCCGTGCGACTCGACCACCTGCTCGTGGTGATGGTCGTAGTGGACCGGGCGGCCGGGATCCTCACAACCGACGAGCGCGCGCGCCACGCGATCGGCGAGCTCGGCAACCTCGGCCGACGTGTCCCGCCACTTCGCCAGCGACGCCCGCTGCTTGGCGGGGCCACACGAGCGCGGCGTGGGCATGTCGCTGCTGTGGAGTCTCGCGGCCCAGCGACCTGCCGCCCGGGCGATCGCGATCGCCGTGTCCGCCCGCTCCGCGAGCAGGTGTGTGAGCATGCGACCTGGCACCCATGCGGTTAACAGCAAGCGTACATCGGGCCAATACCCGAGCAGGGGAGCGACTGGGAGACCTATACCTGACAAATACTCCAGTTCGGACGCGACGACCGCGCCGCGGTCTATCGCATACCACTTGCCGACGACCGACAGCGTCGTCCCGTCGGCGAGCGCGAGGTCGTAGCGGGCGACGAGGCGGAGAGGCAAGTCCCTCAACACCCGCACCGTGGCGCTGACCGGCGCTGACCCCGAGTAGCGCGCGATCACATCGCTCGTAATGGCAAGGACGGCGGAGCTGTCGACCGCGATGGCCCGCTCTGGCGCGCTCACGCCGACACCATCTCCGCGTCGCCGATGAGCGATGCTGCGCTCACCGCCCACCCGTCGGGCCGGCGGCGGGCCAGATACGAGGCGAACTTGAGCAGGGCGGCCGCCCGGTACCAGCGCAGCCGGGCAGGGTCGACAAGATCACCCACTTCGTCGAGGAACACGGCGATGGCGCGCTGGGCGGCTCCGGCATGTTGTGGCCGGCGCACCGTCCAGCGGGCAGCCATAGCGCTCATCATCCCGGCATCGACCTCGACCGGTCCCTGCCGGAATGAGTCCCAGTCGATCACGCCGGGCCCATCACCGAGGTCGAACACATGGCTCAAGTAGAAGCTGCCGTGCCGCAAATCGGAATAACCCGGGGGCGGGATGTCGGCGGCGAGCCGCTCCCACACAGCGCCTGCCCGCCCACCGAGTTCCCCCGCCGCGCTTTCGATCGTGCACACGTAGCGGTGTATTTCTTCGAGCGCGTGCGACGGATCGTAGGGATGACCCAGCGTGAGGCCGGGCGCGGCCGCTGCCCGCAGCCACTGAGCGGCGAGCCGTCCTGCCCGGTCGCACTCGCCCCGCTCGACGAGCTCGGTGATCGGAGGGCCGGCGTACATCTCGGTGACGAGCAGTGCCGCGTCGGTGTCCACCCCAATGAGCCGCGGCACGGTCGGCCCCCGCCCCGAGGCGAGCCCGGCGCCGGCCAACACCTGATGAACCGCGGACAGAGCGAGCACTTTGGCCGCATCGGCGAACAGCTTCACGACGTAGCGATCCGTGCCCGCCGCGATCGCCAGGGTGCACCGCGAGCCCGGGTGGTGCTTCAAGAGAGCGACGGTACGGGCGCCCCGCAGTCCGACGCGGGCGAGCGCGGCGGCGAGCGCGTCGTGATGCCCGCTCGCGAGCGCCGGCAACGCCGGATCCTCAAGCGGAGACGGTTCCTCCGTGCGTGCCCCAATGCGCCGCAGCGCGCTGACAATAGAGCAGGAGCGTCGGACAGGCGCTCATGACGTCAATCTGACGCGATGCTCTCGCGGAGCGCTGACGCATATCTTGCGATCTCTCAGAGTGAGTATTTGATCAAAGTCGCTGTCGGGCAGGATTTGATGGGAAATCATGAGTATGGTCTTGCCGGCTTGAACCCTGTCGATCGCATCGTGAATCATCGATGCCGATGCCGGGTCGACGGCCGATGTCGGCTCATCCAGGATGAGAATGGGCGGTTGTTTGATGAGCGCTCGCGCGAGACAGATGCGCTGGCGCTGACCGCCGGAGAGCGTGCAACCTCTTTCTCCGATAACCGTGTCGTAACCGTCTGGCAATGCCATGATGAAGTCATGCGCGTGGGCATGCCTGGCAGCCGCCTCGATGGCGTCAAGGCCCGCCTCCGGCCGTCCGTAGGCAATGTTCTCGCGAACACTGGCCGCGAACAGTACCGAATCCTGGAGCACGAGCCCGATACTCCGGCGAAGGGATTCGCGCTGGTAGTCCCGCACATCGACGCGATCGATCATGATCGAGCCGTGCTGAGGCTCGTACAGCCGAAGGAT
>VBNH01000133.1 GCA_005878095.1 Gammaproteobacteria bacterium
AAAGGTGGCCTGATCCGCGGTTCCGGTGATCCCCGCAACCGTGCCAGCCATGCGCCCGTAGGTCTCCGCGGCCGCAAGCCCCGCGGCATCTGCGAACTCGGACGTGCCGATCCAGGCTCCCGCTATGCCGGCCGGCAGCTCGAGGGCTCGCGCGACGAACGGCAACACAAAGATCATGACGATCGCCCAGAGGATGACCGTCGTGATGGCAACCGGCGCATCCTGCTTGCGTGCGCCGACGGCTCCGGAGACGGCGATAGCGGCGGAGACTCCGCACACCGCGCCACCTGCACCCAGGACGGCTGAGAGTTTCGGCTCGAGACCGAGTCGGCGCCCGGCGAGGTAAATCACCAGGAACGTGACCAAAGAGACAATGGAGGCCTGCAGGATCGCGACGGGGCCGGCCCATACGATCAGCGTGAAGGGCAGTGTGGCACCGAGGAGTACGATGCCGGTCTTGATGTAGAACTCGACCCGAAATCCCGCATCGAACCCGCTTGGCAAGCGCAGGAAGTTCGAGATCGCAAGTCCAAGAGCCAGCGCGACGAGTGGCGGCTCGAGGTTGTAACGATTCGCCTCACTCCATTGCCCGAGCGCAAAGATGAGGACCGAGATGACATAGACGAACGCGAAGGCCGGGACGAACTGCCGGACGCGGTGCCCGAGCGCCGAGAGCGCCGCTGAGAACAGCACGAGCCACAACGCGAACTGTGCGAGGTAGCGCGTCCAGTTCACGAGGAAGTGCTCGGCGAGCTCGGAGCCGTGTGACCATTTCACGGGTGTGACCGCGATCCATTTCAGGCTCGAGCCGCTCATGTGGGCGTCCGGATTCTGTGTTTGAAATGACGCACGCTGCCAGTGGCGGCATGCTCTCTCTGGCTGCATCAGCCTGCGCGTTGCGGGCTGCGGCTCGCCAATAACTTATCGGCACGAGTTGATCGTGAAGGGTTATCAGGCAGTGCCCTATGAGAGGATCGTATTCCTTGCGAGTAAGAGCGCGCTCTCCCTCACGGGGCACCGCGTTGCGCTCGGCGCCGCCTGCGCGGCACAGTAGCGGGGTACGGAAACGGTCGGCCGACGAGGGTATGTCATGCCTACGGTACTGATCACAGGCGCGAGTCGCGGATTGGGATTGGAATTCACTCGCCAGTATCTGGCGGACGGCAACACCGTCATCGCGGCGTGCCGCAGTCCGGACGCGGCACCCGGACTCGCTCAGCTCGCGCGGCGATCGAAGGGCACGCTCAGCGTGGTCCAGGTCGACGTCGCCGACACGCACAGCGTGAGACGATCCGTGACACAGGTGCCGAGCCCCACGGTGGATATTCTCGTCAATTGCGCGGGCGTCACCGGCGCCTCGGGGCAGACCATCGGCTCGCTCGATTACGACGACTGGAGGCAGGTTCTCGAGGTGAACGTCCTGGGTCCAGCCCGCATGAGCGAGGCGTTCCTCGAGCGCGTGGCGCGCAGCGAGCGGCGGCTCATCGTCACGATCACGAGCGCCATGGGGTCGCTCGCCGACAACACCTCCGGCGGCTACATTCCGTACCGCACGTCCAAGGCTGCCGTCAACATGGTGATGCGCAGCTCCGCTATCGACCTCAAGCCGCGCGGGATCACGTGCGTCGTCATCAATCCCGGCTGGGTGAAGACCGACATGGGCGGGCCCAATGCGACACTCTCAGCGCAGGACAGCGTGAGTGCCATGCGTCGGGTCATCGCCAAGCTCGGCCCGAGCGACTCCGGTCGGTTCTACAACTACGACGGCCGCGAGTACCCCTGGTGAGGTGCGCCGCCGGCTGAGACCTCAGGCGCACGCCGCTTTTCCGGAGCGCATCGCAGGTTGCATGAGCGTTAAGCTGAATAAGCTAGTAAACGTACGGCATAATCGCCGTAGAACTGCGCGGTGCACGGCCGGGGTTCACAGACCAGACAACCTGGTTGAAGCTGTCACAGGAACTGGCTGTCGACCTGCACGTCGAGTGCGGTGACCATGCGATTCGTCTCGTTGGCCAGGCCCACGATCGCGAGCAGCTCTGAGTACTGCGCTTCGCTCATGCCCTTGCTGCGCGCCGCCGCGCCGTGGGAAGCGATGCAGTAGCGGCAGCCATTGCTGGCGCTGACTGCGAGATAGAGCATTTCCTTGGTGAGCGGATCAATCGCACCGGGGCCCATTACCTGCTTGATGTTGCTCCAGATCCGCCGCAGGGTCGCTGGATCATGCGCCAGGACCTTCCAGAAGTTGTTCACCCAGTCGGTCTTGCGGGTGGCCATGATGTCGTCGTACACGGCGCGCACTTCCGCGGATGCGTTCGCGTACTCGATTGGCTCGCGCCTCGCTGTCATCTGGTTAACCTCCGGCGAGCGGCAGTCGCGCACCCGGCAGGCGCGCCGCCGGGCGCCGCAGCCGGCTGTTCCGATACCCGTAGAACGCATAGATCGCAAGCCCGATCGCGGTCCAGACAATGAGCCGCACCCAGGTATCGAGGGGCAGGGCGGCCATGAGGCCGAAGCACACGAGCGCCCCGCTCACGCAGGTGAAGTAAGGCGCCGGCACGCGAAACCGCCGCGGGAGTTCCGGCCGCAGCCGGCGCAGGATGAGCACGCCGACGCAGACCGTCACGAACGCGCACAACGTGCCGATCGAGACCAGCTCGCCGAGGATCCGCACCGGCAGCAGCCCTCCGATCAGCGTGGCCCCGACCCAGGTGACAACGGTGGAGTGCGCCGGAGTGCGGAACCTCGGGTGCACGCTCGCGAACCAGGACGGCAGCAGCCCATCCGCGGCCATCGCCATGAAAATACGCGCCTGACCCACCGTCATGACCAGCATCACGGAGATCATGGCGACGATCGCGCCAACTTTCACCGGCAGCCCGAGCCAGCGCAGCGGTGCGTGGCGATCGATGGCGAGCGCCACGGGCGCGGCGACGTCCAGATCCGCGTAAGGCACCATGCCGGTGAGGACCAGCGCGGTCGCGACATAGAGCACCGAGCAGATTGCAAGGCTCGCGACGATGCCGAGCGGCACGTCGCGGCGCGGATTTCTGGCCTCTTGCGCGCAGGTCGAGACGGTATCGAAGCCGATGAAAGCGAAGAAGATGATGGCGGCCGCGGCGATCACCCCGCTCCAGCCGAAATGGCCGAAGTGCCCGGTGTTCGCCGGCACGAACGGATGCCAGTTCGCGGGATTCACGAAGGCCGCCCCGAGGAGCACGAAGCCGAGCACCACGGCAATCTTGAGCACGACGAACGCGAAATTGATCGCCGCGGACTGGCGGATGCCGATGTAACAGATGCAGGCCACCACGGCGACGATGAGCACTGCCGGCACATTGAGCGCGGCACCCGTGACGATGACCCCGACGTCACCCGGACCGCGGTCGATGGGGGCCTCAATCAGCGCTTCCGGCAGGTGGATGCCGAACTGCGCGAGCAGGCTCACGACGTACGCCGACCAGCCGACCGCCACGGTACCGACCGAGAAGGTGTACTCGAGCACCAGATTCCAGCCGATGAACCAGGCCGCGAGCTCCCCGAGCGTCGCGTACGCGTAGGAGTAGGCACTGCCGGCGATCGGGATCATCGAGGCGAGCTCGGCATAGCAGAGCGCCGCGAACGCGCCCGCACAGCCGGCCAGCAGGAACGAGACCACCAGTGCGGGTCCCGCGTGATTGGCGGCGGCGGTCCCGGTCAGCACGAAGATGCCCGTGCCGATGATCGAGCCGATGCCGAAAGCCGTCAGTGACGGCAGCGACAGGACGCGGATGAGAGGCTGCTCGCCCGCGTCGGCCGCGGTGGAGATCGCCTTGATCGCGAACAGTCCGGCGCTCACGGCACGAGCACTATGGCGCCGCTCGTAGCGCGCGACTCGAGCGCTGTGTGCGCCTCGCCGGCACGGGCGAGGGGCAATCGCAGACCGATCGTCGCGCGGATCACACCGGCCTGCATCGCACCGAAGGCTTCCCTGGCCAGCGCCTCGAGCTCGGCGCGCTCGCGCATGTAATGAAAGAGCATCGGCCGCACCAGCGTGTTCGAGCGTACCGCGAGGCGCGCAACCGGGAACGGTGCCACGGGACCCGAGGACTGCCCGAAGTTGACCAGCGTGCCGAGAAAGCCGAGGCAATCAAGGGAGCCGAGGAAGGTATCCGCGCCGACCCCGTCGTAGGCGACATCCACGCCCTCGCCGCCGGTGAGCTCGGCGACGCGCGCCACGAAGTCTTCCTGGCGATAGAGGATCACCTCGTCCGCGCCGCACTCGCGGGCCACCCGCGCTTTCTCCGCCGAGCCGACCGTCGCAAAGACGGTCGCGCCCAGGTGCTTCGCCCAGCGGACCAGCAGCTGCCCCACGGCGCCCCCGGCGGCGTGCACCAGCAGCCTCTCGCCCGGATGCACCGCGTGCACGCGGCGCAGCAGCATGCAGGCCGTCAGCCCCTTGACGGTGAGGGCCGCGGCCGCCTCGTCACTGAGCCCGTCGGGAATCCGCAGCGCAAGGCGCGCGGGCAGGAGGCGCGCCTCGGCGTAGCCGCCGTACTTCTCATCGATGTAGCAGACGCGATTCCCCGGCGCGAAGCCCGACACTCCGGGACCGACGCGCTCGACGACGCCGGCCGCCTCGACACCGGGAATTCCGGGCAGCTTCAGCGTGCGGTAGGAGCCGCTGCGCACGTAGGTATCGTGGAAGTTGACGCCCACCGCCGTGTGACGGATGCGCAGCTCGCCCGCGCCCGGCTCGCCGACCTCGACCGCTTCCCACCGGAGCTTTTCCGGCCCGCCGGTCTCGTGCAGCACGATCGCTCGGGTCATGCGACCTCGCGCGTCCAGCCGAAGGGATCCGGCGCGCGCCGCTCCTGGAGCGCGAGCAGCGCCGCGCGCAGCTGCGCCGCGACTTCATCGGTCCGCTCCGGCCGGTAGGCGCGCTCGTCGGGCTCGGCGAGGGCGGCGATCGGCATGACGATGGCGGCGGTGCCGCAGGCGAAGAGCTCGCTGCAGTGCCGTTGCTCGATCTGCTTCAGGAGCTCGTCGATCTGCATCGGGCGCTCGTGCACGACGTAGCCCAGGTGCCGGGCAAGCGTGAGGAGCGAATCGCGCGTGATGCCCGGGAGAATGGCGTCATCGAGCTCGGGCGTATGCAGCTCGCCGTCGATGACGGCGAAGAAGTTCATCCCGGAGAGCTCCTGGATATAGCGATGCTCGGCCGCATCGAGCCACAGCGCCACGGTGTGGCCGCGGGCGAGCGCCGCGCTCGATGCGCGCAGCGATGCGGCGTAGTTGGCGGCCGCCTTGGCGGTGCCGATGCCGCCTGGGGCCGCGCGCACCTCGCGCCGCTCGATCGCGACGGTCGGCGCGCCCGTGGCGTAGGACTCGACCGGGTTCGCGATCACCATGAAGCGGAAGGTGTGCGAATTGCGCAGCAGGTAGCCGCTCTCGGTTCCGTACAGGAAGGGTCGCAGGTACAGCGACTGCCCGGAGCGGCCGGGGATGAAGCGCGCGCAGGCACTCGTCACGGACTCGATACCCTGGAAGAACAGCGCCTCCGGCACGAGGGGCATGGACAGGCGCTGCGCCGAGCGCTCCATGCGGCGGCAGTTGTCCTGCGCCCTGAAGAGGTTGGGTCGCGCCTGTCCGACCTGGTAGGCCTTCAGGCCCTCGAAGACGAGCTCGGCGTACTGCAGCGCCCGCGAACCGGGCCAGACCTCGATGCGCCCGTATGGGAGCAGCGTGCCGCGCTGCCACTGTCCGTCGCGCCACTCGGCGCTGAACATGACGGGCGCGTTCACCGCGCCGAAGCCGAGCTTCTCCGGCAGCACGAAGCGCTCGAGCGCCGCGGCGACTCCAGGCGCGATGTCGTAAGCGGACATTCAGCGCCGCAGGTACGCGTCCGTTCCGGCCAGCCAGTCCTGACGCGGCGGACAGAACACGTCCACGTCGAGCGTGTCCTCGAGTGCGAGCGCGCGGTGCGGCAGGAACGATGGGATCACGATGACCTCGCCGGCGCGCACCGTGAGCTCCTGCGCGCCGTCCTCACCAAACCAGAAATGCAGCGCCCCCTCGAGCACGTAGGTGATCTGCTCGTTCTCGTGCGAGTGTCGCGGCACGTCATCATTCTTCTTGAGATACACGTGGGCGATCATCATGCGCTCGCCCGTGACGACCCGCCGCGAGATCGTGCCCCTCAGGGGCTCTTGCGGCAGCTCATTCCAGCGGTAATGGGGTACGGGGGTGGGGCTCGGTTTCATCGCAGGTCACCTCGTGCGGGACTTAAGGCGGCTTCAGGGCAGGATCGCGATCACGCGCGCCGGGAAGCCGCTCCCCTGGGCCGGTTTGGGAAACGTCACCATCACCAGAGCGCCGTACTCGGGCACCTGGTCGAGGTCCGCGAGCATCTCGATCTGATAGTGGTTGGTGCCGAGGACGTACGACTCCATCGAATAGTCGTCCTTGGTGGCTCCGAGGCCGCCATCGGTGTCGGTGGTCTCGTGGCCCGAGGCCGCGATGTGGCGCTGCTCGTAGAGGAGCTTGAGCACCGGCATGCTCCATCCGGGATAGTGCGCAATCCCGGCGGCGTCACGGTTCTGCATCGCGGCATCATTCGGCCAGCGCTTCGACCAGTCGGTGCGCATCGCGACGAAGGCGTGCTCCGGAATCCGTCCGTGGCGCGCTTCCCACGCCTGCACGTCCTCGAGCCTGAGCAGGTAGTCGGGATTGCGGGCCGCCTTGTCGTGCACGTCGAGCACCACCAGCGGCATCAGCATATCCTTCGGATCGATCTGATCGACCGTCTTCTTGCCTTCGTGAAAGTGCGCCGGCGGATCGACGTGAGTGCCCCACTGGCCGACGTGGCAGAACTCATCGACGTGGAATCCGTCCTTGGCGATCGTGTAGAGCGTGCGCACCTTCATCTCGCCGAAGCCCTTCCAATGCGGCGTGTCGGGACCGAACGAGTGCGTCAGGTCGACGAAGCGCTTCGTGGCGAGCGTAGCATACAGGCTCATCAGGTCCGATTTGGGCCGCGCGCTGGGGCCATGGCGCGCGGTGTGAGCGGCGGGCGCCGCTGCCTGCGCTGCCGCGTCCGCCGCGACGGCGGGTCTTACCGCGAGCAGCGTGCCGGCGCCTACAGTCACGAGCGCGAGCACAGCGGGAAGGCTCGGGCGATTCGACATGGCACACCTCCTGCGGACACGCCGCGCAGCTCAATCCCCGGCCGGCGCCCGCGCAGCTCAATCCCCGCCCGGCGCCCGCACAGCTCAATCCCCGCCCGGCGCCCGCACAGCTCAATCCCCGCCCGGCGCCGCGCCATCAAGGCGACTCCGGTTTGCCGCGCCCGGCTTGCCCGTACGGCTGCTATTTTTCGTTACAGGGATTATTTCGGTAGTTGGTGCCTTTGCCAACTCCTTTTTCTTACCGCCTACGGTCGGGCGGCCGCCGGACCCTGGCGCACGATGTGTCCGTCCTTCATGACGAAGTCAATGCGCCGCAGATTCTCGGTGTCCGCGAGCGGGTCGGCCGGCATCGCGATCAGATCGGCGGCGGCGTCCACGGCGATATGGCCGCGCTCGCCCGCGACCCTCAGGAGCTTGGCCGCTTCGCTCGTCATGCTCTTCAGCACCTCTGTCGGCGGCACGCCCGCGGCGCGCCAGACTGCGAGATAGTCGAGCATCAGGTCGGCACGCGAGCGGCCGGCCACGTCCATCACGGTGTCACTGCCGAAGACCAGGTGCACCCCGAGGCGATGAGCGCGCCGCAAGCGATCGATGATCTTCGGTGCCAGCACTTCCGGAGGCGGCAGGATGCCGCCGGAGGTGCCGATGATATCGAGGTGCGCGCGCGGAAAGTCGGTGCTGACGAGCATGATCCCCTTGTCGCGCAGGCGTGTGAGCTGTGCGTCGGTGAGAAAGAACCCGTGCTCGATCGAGTCGACCCCTGCCTCGATTGCGTTGTCGGCGGCCTCACCGCCGAACACGTGCACTGACACCGGCACGCCGGCGTGATGCGCTTCGTCGACTGCGGCCCGTATTTCTTCGACTGAGTAATGGTAGCGGTTGTTGTCCAGCACCAGTTTGATGACGCCGGCGCCGTGATAGAGATTCGTGCGCACCGCCTTGCGGACCTCAGCCGGGCCGTCGGCATCCAGGTACTCGTACTTCCAGAATGTGCCCTGCTCGGGCGGAATGCCGTGCGACTGGCCGCCGAACGGCGCGATGATCTTGCCGCAGGTGATGATCGTCGGGCCCTGGTACCACCCGGCATCGATCGCCCGCCGCACGTCGTCCATGGCGTAGTCACCGGCATTTCCGACATCGCGCACCGTCGTGAAGCCGCCGGCGAGCACACCGACCGCGTTGCGCAGGCCGCGCAGCGCCCGATAGGCCGTGCTCTCGAGAATGTAGAACGACTCGAACGGGGCCGATCCGCCGACGACCTCGGTGAGCGTCAGGTGAGTGTGCGCATCGATTAGTCCCGGCATCAGCCACTCGCGCGACAGGTCCATGGGCGTCGCGCCGGGCGGGAGCTCCGGGTGCGGCCCGATCGCCTTGATGTGTCCGTCCGCGACCACCAACACCTGGTCGTGCTCGACCGCACCGCGCGCCGGATCGATGAGCGTGCCGGCACGAATCGCGTAGGTCTGCGCCGCCAGCGGCCCGGTGAGCGCAAGACAGGTCAGCGCGAGCAGGATTCTCATGTCAACACTCCGCGGCTTTCGGCCTCCGACCATAGCGCGTGGGCCGAAAGTGCGCAAAATCGGACAGGGCGTCGTGGCCCTGTTGCGTCGCCGCGATGCAAGACGGGATCACATCTCGGGCTATAAGCCCGTAGGAGAGGGCCGTCGGCCAATGCGGCCGTGGGTTCCCTCCGCCGCGCTGAAAGGATAGAGTGCGCGTGCGCCTACCCCGACGCGAGCGACGACGGCCAACAACCAATGAGGGGTCACGCGGTTGCGCGCCTGCTGCGCGCCGCCTGAGCGAAGGGAGCCGATCATGCAGCCAGTCAGCCCTCGAGCATCGCGGTTTCACGTCGCGGTTCTGGCCGCGGCCGGCCTCGCAACGTTCACGGGCGCACCGACCGCACGCGCGCAGCAGCCGGCGGCGACGAGCGGCGGCCTCGAAGAGGTCATCGTCACGGCGCAAAAGCGCGAGCAGAACCTGCAGGAGATCGGAATCTCACTGTCCGCGGTCAGCGGTTCCGATCTGACCGACCTCGGCGTGGTGAACGCCACCGACATCACCAAATCGATGCCGGCGGTCGTGCTGACGCAGCCGAACGGTCCATCCTCCTTCAGCCTCGCGATTCGCGGCGTGGTGCAGAACGACTTCGCCGACCATCAGGAGAGCCCGGCCGCGATATACGTCGACGACGTCTACGTCAGCCAGATGATCGGTCTGGCATTCTCGACCTTCGATATCGACCGCGTCGAGGTACTGCGCGGACCCCAGGGAACCCTGTTCGGTCGCAACGCGACCGGTGGCCTGGCGCACTTCATCTCGCGCCGCCCGACCGATGAGCCGAGCGGCTACATGGACGTGACGTTAGGACAGCGCAACCTGCTGCGCGTCGAGGGCGCGTTCGGCGGTGCGCTCGCCGACGGGATCGACGGCCGGATAGCGTTCCAGACTAACCACTACGACCCGTTGTTCAAGAACGTCTTTGGACCGGCGAGCGACGCCGAAAACGCCAACGACTGGGGGCTGCGCGGTCAGTTACTCTTCAAGCTCCCCGACAGTGCGCAGCTCCTGCTGCTCGGGCGCCTCAGCCGCACTGACGTGCACGCCGGCTCGTGGGAAGAGTATGCGACGAAGTACATCGGCAACGGAGTCGACGTCTTCGTCGGCCCGAACGAGAACTTCTACGGCACATGCGCGGGCTGCAATGCCAGCGGCCTGCCGAACAGCGGCCCGTTCGTGATTCGCGACAGCATCAGCGGCTTTACGAGGCTCAAAGGCGGCGGTCTGACCGCAAAGTACACACGCCCGTTCGGCAACATCGCACTCACCGTGGTCGGCGACTTCACGTCGCTGCGCAAGGACTACCAGGAGGACTCCGACGCTTCCCCCGTCACGCTGTTCCAGTTCTTCAACGGCAGCAAGGTCAACCAGGAGTCGGTCGAAGCCCGCTTGAACGGCGGCGACAAGAAGTTGAACTGGACGGCTGGGGTTTACGGCTTGCGGATCGACGGCAAGTACTACGAAGGCTGGCAGGGACCGTCGTTCTTCACCGCAGAAGAGTTCGATAATCCTGCGAACCCGAATGGGTGCCCGAATCCACCCCCTGCTTCATGTATCTACGTTCCTGGCGCGTGGCCGTATGGGACGCCTCCGTTCTGGAACGATTTCGTCCAGGCGCCGGCCAACGCAGGGCGCGATGCCGGTGGAATTCCGTCGACGCAATCGCCGTATGAGCTCTTGACCAAGTCGTACGCCGCCTTCGCCCAGGTCGAATACCGCTTGAGCGACCTGGTCGGCTTGACGGTCGGTGCGCGCGTGACCTCGGACAAGAAGGACTTCCAATTCACCTGGTTTCCGTATGAGTTCTTCCCGCAGAGCACCACCGGCAACATTTTGAAACTCACGCGGCTTGCCGGCGTCTCGCTCACCGATTACCCCAACAGCCGCTCGGATAGCCTGTTCAGCGGCAAAGCAGAGCTCGACTTCCATGTGGCACCGGACGTACTGACGTACGTGAGCTACAACCGCGGTGTCAAGGGCGGCGGCTACAATGCGCCACTGTTCCCGGCCTTCATCGTCGACGTCAACGGCATGACCTTCAAGCCGGAGACGCTGACCTCCTACGAGGTGGGCGTCAAATCGGAGTTCCTCGACCGCAAGCTGAGGCTGAATGGTGCCGCCTACTACTACGACTACAAGGACTACCAGGCGCTCGTCTACGTGATCGGCCTGTTGCAGCAGGTCGTGAACGCGGACGCCACGCACAAGGGCGCCGAGCTCGAGCTCGAGTGGGCGCCGACCGAATCGTGGCGCTTCGGCGCGGGTGTCGCGTACGTCGATGCGATCATCAAAAACGTGCTGGGCCGATGCTGCACGGCGGCGGGCGAGCGCATCAATGGCGACTTTGTGCCGGGCAACGCACCGCGCTGGACCGCGAGTGCGCTCGCCCGTTACACGTTTCCGGTCGGCAGCGGGCGCCTTGCGCTGCAAGTCGACGGCAACTACCTTTCACGCTTCTGGTTCAACCTCACGGACCTGCCGGTGGTTGAACAATCGGCATTCGGTGTCGCCAATATGCGCGCGAACTACACGCCCCCGAGCGGCAAGCTCGAGATCGGTGTCTCGGTCGAGAATCTCGCCGACAAGCACTACGGCACGATGGGCTTCGACAACACCTCGATCAACGGCCTGGCGCAGGTTTACCCTGGCATGCCGCGCTGGTTCAAGGCGCATATCAACTACCACTTCTAGGGCACGCGGAACGCAATCAACTTGACCGACGTGCGCCAGACGCGCTTCGATCCGCTAATTCGACCGGCTCCTGGGCCTCGCGACAATCCCATCACGGACGTGTCGGCTCCCCTCGAAGGTCGCAGCTTCAATCCCGGCATCCGGGCAGAGTTGTAGTGCGATGCCACGTCTGTTGTGCTTGCCGGTGGGCACCATGGCGTCGCTGCTCGACATGCATGCCTCGATTTCGGTGAGCATGGCTGCAAGCTCTGCGGGGCGTGGACCGTTCAGGCGATGGATGCGTCTGGCGGCAATCTTGAATAAGGTAGCGGCCCCGTACAAGCGCGCGCGCTCCAGGATGCCGCCAATCGTTGTTTCGTCGATGCCGCGTTCGCACATTGCCAGCCGATACGCACTGACGAACTTCGCCGCCGCGCTCACGAACCAGCGACGCATGCCTGCACGACCGTACCAGAGCCCATTGGGGCGCAGGTAAGCCAGCAGATAGCCAACATCAAGCGCCGGGTCGGCAAGACACGGTCCATCCAGGTCCACAACGAAAACCCGTTCGCCGCAGAAGAGCAGCTGGCTGGGTTTGAATCCGCCGTGCGCGGGTCGATAGGTATCGGGCTGCAGTGGCGCCAGGGACTTCGTCAGCTGCTGGGCGAGCCGCTGCGCTCGGTCTGCCAGTACAGGGCAGTACGTCGCGATCAGCGCGGCTCGCTCCCTTGCCCGCTTGGCCGCCTTGGCTCCAGTGCGCAACGGGCCCTCCAGGCGGACTGCGCTGGTGTGCAGACGTGCTAGTGCGATGGCGGTAGCGCGTAACTCCTTGCCGGGAATGTCGACATCGAGAGTCTCGCCGTCGACTGCTCCGGTGAAATGAGGCCGCAGCACTTGCAAGCCTGGGCGGGCAGCCTTCGAGTTGGCGCCCTCGTTCGCCTCCACGGCTTGGTTGAGGGTCAGTCCGAGCGTCTCTACAGTACGCAGCGGGCGGGGGATGATGGGCTGAGATCCCTCCTGCATCTGCTGCGCGTAGAGTTGCTGGGCCGCTGCCTGGATCGCACGTAGCTTTTCAGGATCGCCGTACACTTTGCCGAAGATCGACAGCTCCTGCCGAGCGACTCGTTCCCCTGATACCTTCTCGAGCTTCAGTGTATAGCGGATGAGGCAACGACTGCCGGGCTTGTAGCGCACGGGATCAGCCCTCGCGCCGCAGATGTGCCAGTCTGGATCTCCGAGCTGGGTCCGTGCCGCCGCCTCCAGTTCCGCGAACAGAGGCTCCTCGTGAGCTGTCCTCAAGCTCGTGGCGAGTGTTGGCAGAGCGTTGTCGGCCGGAAAAACCTGGACGACGAGAGCAAGAGTCGGGATCGTCAGGATACCCGGAGCACGAGTTTCCACCCGGGCCTGCTGAAGCTGCTCGGTACTGAAGCGCAGTCGCGTGCCGACCAACGCGGCCTCATCGACCACCACGGTGAGCCATCGATGAGGATCTCTCCCGTGAGGCGCGCTACCGGCAGTGAGGGCGCCTGCAGCATAGACGATGACCAGGCCACGTCCTGGTTTGCGGCGCAGATACCGGATAGACAGGCCGGTCTGGCCGCGCAGGCAGTGGGGCAAGCGCTGCACGATAGACGAAAGCGCTTGAATGGACACGGTCGCGCCTGACCCTGGCTGTGTGCTGCCGCTCATCGAATCAGCGCCAAGCTCAATCAATGAGGCCACCGGTCGACTAGCCAGCTACCTGAAATTGCCTGACAGGTATTGATCAGTCTCTCAATGAGACACAGCAGTGCTGAAGCGGCACCGGCAACCCCTCGAAAGCCGGGAAAGGAATTGACGTCCACGACTACGGCGCCTCGGTGGGAGGCAATGAGATCCAGGCCGTAGAGATGCAGATCAAACGCTCTGCCGACCTTCAGGCTGATCGATCTCCAGGAGCTGGGAAGCTGCTCCGTGGGAATCGGGAAATTCTGCTTCGACGGTTCCGCTGCCAGAGACGAGCGACGACGTGCCGCGAAAATCTGCTGATCGATCACCCATACTTTGATGTCCCAACCGTCTGCCGGCACAAACTCCTGGATGATGACGGGCTCGTCGGTCCGGCGTGCCAGGGCACGCAGTTGCTCGATGCCGTCTGCCCTGTAAACAAGATCTCCGCGCCGGCTGTAGCGGCTCTTGATGACGAGCGGGAAGGATAGGATGGAAAGGCACTGCTGCTGCTCGAGCAGCTCTCCGAGCGAGGGATGAGTCGAGGTCCTGGGACAGGCAAGGTGGGCCTCGCTCATGCGCTGCGCCATGAGGGCGCGATCCTGACAGGCCGATGAGGACGCGAAACTGTTGATCACCATTGCACCACGCTGTTCCAGGTAATGTGCAACCTCGAGTGCCTGGGGTGTGTGTGACTTGAGCAGGTAGATGTCGGCTAAGGGATGCTCTCTTTCGCGCCCGACGGCCTGATCGCCGCTGATCCCGGCAACATCAAGAAGACGCACTGCATGTGCCGAGCAAAGCTGTCGCAGCACTTCGCCTATGACCGGATGCGCGGTCGTTTCCGGGTTGTCCGCAATGAGACAGACGTTCATTTGATCGCTACGCGCCCCCGGGCGCATTTGCGACCGCCAAAGGGTCCTCGCGCCCGCCAAACCCGTCTTTACTGTGGTCAGATGGCGCTGACTCCTAGTGCAGAAGGGCCAGCAGCGCGAGATTCGCCTGCACCTGCGCATCGCGGCAGGCGCTGTTGGCATACCAGCGGCGGGCAGCCGCGATCAGGGCGTAGCAGATTTCCACCTCGCCGGCGTGTTGCGCATCCGCTGCGGCAGGATGCTCTGAGGTGAAGCCCCCGGGAAGCGTGCGTGTCAGGCGATGCAACCGCAGCCGCCGCAGGGCCCTCGCCGGCACCGACTCGCACGCCGCTCCGTCGCCGTGATCGAGGCGCTCGCACAGAACCCGGTGCACGCGCTCGAGCCGCTTCCCCTCGCTGTCCGTCTCGGGTGCACGGACCCACTTGCCGCACCATCTCTTGACTCGCTCGCTGGAGCTGCGCAGCTGCGGGTCGGCGAGGGCCACCGCGATCTGCGGCAGATCGCAAGCCTCCCGCAGCGCGGCCTCCCAGCGCTGCTCACAGAGCAGCTGCTCGATATCCGCCAGGTAATTCGTGAGCATTCGCGAGTCGGAAGGGACAGCTCCTGGATGGGAGCGCCGCACCTGGCTAGCGCTGTGCGGTCCGCGTTCTTGAGCGTCTCGGTCTTGCATGAGTCATGTCTCCGAGAGTGTGGCCGAGCTTCAGTCGTAGTACTCCAGACCCAGGTGCGTGATCTGCTCCTCGCCCTTCACATGCCGTAGTGTGTTCTTCAGCTTCATGGACTGAATGAACAGATCGTGCTCGGGATACAGCCCGGGTACGGTCATCGGTGATTTGAAATAGAAGCTGAGCCATTCTTGGATTCCCAGGCGGCGCAGCTCGTCACAGCGTTGAGCGAGGTCGAGAAACAACACGAGGTCGAGCACGATGGGCGCCGCCAGGATGGAATCGCGGCACAGGAAGTCGATCTTGATCTGCATCGGGTAACCGAGCCAACCGAAGATGTCGATGTTGTCCCAGCCCTCCTTGTTATCCCCGCGGGGCGGATAGTAATTGATGCCGACCTTATGGAAGATCTTGCCGTACAGCTCGGGGTAAACCTGCGGCTGCAGAATGTGCTCCAGCACTCCGAGCTTCGAGACCTCCTTGGTCTTGAAGGACTCCGGATCGTCGAGTACCTCCCCGTCGCGATTGCCGAGAATGTTGGTCGAATACCAGCCGTGCAGCCCCAGCATGCGCGCCTTGAAGCCCGGAGCGAGAATGGTCTTCACCAGCGTCTGCCCCGTCTTGAAGTCCTTGCCGCAGATCGGCGCCTCGTTGAGGCGCGACAGCTCGTGCATTGCCGGGATGTCGACCGTGAGGTTGGGTGCGCCGTTGGCGAAGGGAACCCCCTCGCTGAGCGCGGCGTAGGCGTAGATCATCGAGGGAGAGATATTCTCGTCGTTCGATTCGAGAGCGCTCACGAACGCCTTCAGCGACTGGTGCACCTCGCGCGGCTGCAGGAAGATTTCGGTCGAGCCGCACCAGATCATGACGAAGCGTCTGGCGCCCGACGATCTCTTGAACTCCCGGATGTCCGCGCGCAGCTGCTCGGCCAAGTGCATCCGGTTCTTGCCCTCCTTCACATTGGGGCCGTCGAGCTTGCGCACGTAGTTGCGGTTAAACACCGCGGGGAGCGGTTTTATGGACTCGAGGAACGGTTGGATACGATCGATCAGCTCGCGCTCGAGCACGCCAGCCTTCGAAGCCGCGGCGTACATGTCATCCGTGAATATGTCCCAGCCGGTGAAGACGAGGTCGTTGAGATCGGCGAGCGGTAAGAAATCCCTGATCTTGGGACAACGCGCGTCGGTGCGCTTACCCAGCCGGATCGTTCCCAGTTGAGTCAGCGAGCCGATCGGTTGCGCCAGGCCCCTGCGGATGGCTTCCACGCCGGCCACGAAGGTTGTGGCGACCGCTCCCATGCCGGCAATCATCACACCCAGCTTGCCATCGGCCGGATGAATGCCGTGATATTTTCGGTGATCGGTGTGGTCCATGGCGAGTGCCCTCCGATCTGTGCGGCCCCGTAATCAGGGTGGTGCAGTGTCGGACAACGTAGATCTGCGGACGCTCAAAGTGAAATACCCGGCAAACCCTACGGCGCAACCCTACGGCAAACCCTACGGCGCAACCCTAAGGTAAAACCCTACGGCGCAATCCGACGAAACCCGACGGGGACGAATAAACGCTACGGCGACGAATAAAACACTACGGCTGGCCTCAGGATGTCCGACACAGCCAAGTTGCGTGTGCCGCTCATTCGCAACCTAACAATTGCCGATGAATTCCTAACCTAACAATGGAGGTCCGAGCGGCATCTTGACTTTTTCTGCGGCGGGGCGCTGTACTCATTTAAGATTATTGCGTGAGTATTGCAGTGATGTTACAAGCCGTAAGACCGTAGTCTCCGCTCGCATCGACTTGAGCATGGCTTCAGGGACCGAGTACTCCGTACGGTGATTTTTGGGCCAGTCGTAGCGCGACGGCACAGGCTCCGTCGACGCCGGATCTGTCTAAAGAGCCTGCAGGAAATCGAGGCAAGGGATTTGCCCCTTTGGCGCGCGCCGGGAGCAAGGAAGAAATGCGCTTCTGCTTCTTCGTCCAAGATGCGTCCAGGCGGCAGTCCATGCCGATGGTCATCGCGCGCTGCCTTTCTGCTCTGCGAACGCTTCATTCGACGAGCAGCAGGGGCCAGCACGTAAGGTAAGGATGCATAAGTATGAGTGATATACACACTTCGACCAGCCATCGTAGTAGCCAGACCGCCGAGCGCGACGCCGCGCCTCATGCCATGTCCAGCGCGTGGGGCGACGGTGCGGCTCGGGCTCGTGATTTGCCGCTAACCCCCGGCGTTGCCCAGGTGCTCCAGAGTCGCACGGACCGCGACCCGCGTCTCTCTTCGGCGGAGACTTGCGAAAGCGCGCGCCTGAAGAGGATTCTCGTCTATTCGCACGACACGTTCGGGCTCGGCAACATCAAGAGAATGTTGGAGATCTCCAAGCATCTGGTTGCCACCTATAGCGATGTCTCGGTGCTGATCATTTCCGGCTCCCCGATTGTGCACGCGTTTCGTATCCCACCGCGCGTTGATTACATCAAACTCCCTTGTCTCACCCGAACGCTCGACGGTGTCTATGACGTGAAGTTCCTTGGGCTTGGCTATGACGACACGATCCGCCTGCGGGCGAGCCTCATCACGAACGCGCTGCTGGACTTCTCCCCGGACTTGATTCTCGTCGAC
>VBNH01000134.1 GCA_005878095.1 Gammaproteobacteria bacterium
TCGTCTCGGGCTCGGTTCAGAGCGGCGCGATGCTGTACATACTGGAGGGCGATCTCGGGTTCTCGGCTGCCAACAGCGGTTCGGACGAGGTTGGTCACGAAGTCAAGGTGGTCAACTTCCTCGACTCGGAAGATGGACTGGTGTCGCTCAACATCTCGCGCTTCGCCAAGAACAACACCAGTGATCAGGCCTTCATCACCGGTGCGCACGGCTTGAATCGCCCGACCGATTTACGGTTCGGGCCGGACGGTTGCGCCTGGGTCGTGGACTGGGGTGCGGTGCGCGATCCGGGCCAGAGCGGGCCGGACACCAGGGTCAAGAACGCGGCCGATGGGCCGCTGCCACAGATTCCGGGCACTGGCACGGTGTTCCGGATCTGCCGTAGCGGTCAGTAGTCATGTGCGGCGTCGGGCGTGCCGCGGCGCGCTCGACGCCGATACCGCCCGCGGGTCGCTCCACTGACCCACCGCGGGCGCCCGACACGCTCAGATCCTGAACCGCTCCTTGAGCTCCCCCGCCATGCGCCGGCTCACCTGCAGCGGCGCCTCGCAACCACGCAGCCGCACGAAGTACTGGCCGTCGGCAGTGCGCTCGATGCGCTCGAGGTATTTCACGCCCACCAGCGCGTTACGGTGGACGCGCACGAACGCCACGCCGAATTCGCTCTCCAGCAGCCGCAGCGAATCCTCGATCAGATCCTCGCCGTTCACGTGACGGACGGTGGTGTATTTCTGATCGGCGAGGAAGTACTGCACCTCGTCGATGGGGATGAGCCTCAAACCCTCGCGGTGGCGCGCGGCGATGTGGCTGCGCCGCTCCTCGCCGGCGGCCGCGAGTCTTTGCAGCTGCGCGCGCGTCAGGCGGCCGGCGCGGGCGAGGGAAGCGGCCAGCTGCTCCTTGCGCACCGGTTTCAGCAGGTATCCGACGGCATGCGCTTCGAAAGCCTCGACCGCGTGACTGTCGTAGGCGGTGGTGAAGATCACCGCCGGCGGCTCTTCCAGCACATTGAGGTGCCGCGCCGCCTCGAGGCCATCCATTCCCGGCATGCGCACGTCCAGCAGCACCACGTCGGGGGCGAGGTCGTGGCTTTCCTTGAGGGCCTCGTGCCCGTTCACGGCCTCGCCGACCACTTCGACGTCGGCGATCTCGGCGAGCAGGCTCCGCAGCCGCTCGCGCGCCGGCGGCTCGTCGTCGACGATGAGCACTCTCAGTTTGGCCACGGCGCCCATGCGCTCAGGCGCTCTGCGCGGAGGCGGTGCCGGCGGGCGTCTCGATGAGTGGGAATCTCAGCGTCACGATGTACTCCCCGTCGAAACGCCCCGATTTCATGAGCGCCCGCTCGCCGTACACGAGGCTCAGGCGCTCGCGGATGTTGGCGAGCGCCAGGCGGTTGCCGTCGCGCTCTCCCGGACTCGGGTCGAGCGGGTTGCGCACCACGATGGTCACCAGCCCGCCGCCGACCTCGCCGGTAATGGTCACGGTGCCGCCCTCGGCGCGCGGCTCGATGCCGTGGTAGATCGCGTTCTCGAGCAGCGGCTGAATCATGAGATGCGGTACCAGCGCATTGGCGGGCAGCGGGTCGGTCTTCCACTCCACCTGCAGCCGCCCTCCCAGGCGCAGCTGCTCCATGCGCTGATAGGTGCGCGCGACCTCGAGCTCCTCCGCCAGCGTGATGGTGTCGCGCTTGTCGCTGAGCGTGGCGCGGAACAGGTCCGCCAGGTCCTGTACCGCACTTTCCGCGCGCGCGGGGTTGCTGCGCGTGAGCGCGGCGATGGTGTTCATGCTGTTGAAGAGGAAGTGCGGCCGGATGCGCGCCTGCAGCGCGTGCACGCGCGCGGCGGCGCGCAGCTCGACGCTGCGGCGCCACTCGTGGGCCACGTAGAAATAGCGCAGCGCCAGCCCGGTCACGACCAGCCCGATCCACACGTTGCGGAGTGCGAAGTTGCCCGCGGACTGGGGGAACAATGCCGCGCCCCCGGCGTCGATGACCATCTGCGTGCGTCCGATCATGTAGGCGCACACCGACACCGTGGCCACCACCGCGGTGATGAGCGCCAGCACCGCCGCCGAGCCCACCGCCACCGTGGAACGCGCCAGCGGGGCGCGCAGCGCGCACAGCAGCGCCGCCCCTGCCAGTCCGATCCACAGCAGGAACATGGAGGTGCGCACCAGGTCGGTCCAGAAGTCGACCGCCAGGCTCTGGCGCGCGAGCGTGAGCACGAACGCGGTGAGCTCGCCGATGAGCACGATGGCGAGCGTGGCGCGCGAGGTGCAGAAGTCCGGCAGGTAGAACGCGTGCTCGCCGCCGGAGTCGGTCTTCATGGGCCGCGGGCCGGCGCACCCATGATGTTGGTGCGCTCGAACAGCTCGGCCTTGAGGCGGTAGGTGGCCGAGATGTCCTCATCGCCGTAGCCGCGCGCCACGAGCTCCGCGTACTCGGCGAGCATGCGCTCGACGAGGGGCAATGCGACGCCGAAGCGCGCCGCCATGTCCCGGCAGATGCCGAGATCCTTCTCGTGCAGACGCACCCGGAAGCCCGCCGGATAGGAGCCGCGCACCATGTTGGGCGCGCGATGCACGAAGTACCAGCTCGAGCCGGCGCCCTTGCCGAGGGTGTCGATCAGTTTCTCGAGCGGCAACCCCTGCGCGCGCGCGAACGCCATCGCTTCCGCGACCGCCTCGATGATGCCCGCGCACATGATCTGGTTGGTGGCCTTGGCGGCCTGGCCGCTGCCGGTGGGGCCGAAGTGCGTGATGGTGCGGCCGAGCGAGGCGAGGATCGGCAGGGCCCGCTCGAAGCCCGCGGGCGTGCCGCCGGCCATGATGGCAAGCTGGGCGTCGCGCGCGCCCTCGACGCCGCCGCTCACCGGACAATCGAGGAATTCCACCCCGCGCGGGGCGAGCAGGGCCGCCGCCTCGCGGGCGGTCTCGGCGCCGATGGTGGAGCAGTCGAGCATCAGCGCGCCGGACTTCACGCCCGGTGCCAGGCCGCGCGCCACCTCGAGCACGTCCGCATCGGCCGACACGCACGACACCACCGCATCGCTGCCGGCGGCCAGCTGCTCGAGCGTCGCGGGAGCCGCCACGTTGAGTTCGGACGCCAGCGTGCGCGCCTTTGCGGCGCTGCGGTTCCAGACCGCGGCGAGCATGTCCGCGCGGTGCAGATTGCGCGCCATGTGCGTGCCCATGGCGCCGAGACCGACGAAACCTACGCGCATTGACTCCTCGCACCCCGTGCGGCCGGAGCGGCCGCGGGCGTCACTATAGAGCCTAGTCGGCGCGCGAATCGACTCCTCCCGCGCCTCGGGAGGCGGCCAGTCAGGGCGAAGTCGCCTCGGCGGGATTGACCTTCGGCTCGGGGACCGGCTGGTCGGGAGTGAAAGCGGGCACGCTGCCGCAGAGGTCCAGCACCTCCTTGCGCGCCTGCTCGCGATAGGCGTCGGCCGCCTCATCGGAGAGGTACTCGCGCGCGCCGTCCTTGTTCACCTTGAAGACGCGGCGCGACTGGACGGACTTCAGGTAGCGGTCCTTCGCCACCTTGCACTGTACTTCGCGTGTCTTGGCCACGTCCTGCTGCACCGCGCGGGCGTTGGCCTGATCGTTGAGCTCCGTGGAGGCGCGGTCGCCCGAGCTCGCAAGGCTGCGATGCTCGGAGGTGCGCGCCGCGGAGTTGAAGCTCGAGGGATGCGGCTTGACCGTCTTGACGACCACCGATCCCGGCACCCACTCATCGCTGTAATGCGGTACGCCGTGCTCATCGATCCAGCGATAGACGTCGGCCCGGGCGACGGTGAGCGCTCCGGCCAGAATCAGGGCGGTGATGGGTAGCAGTCGCGACATAAAAGACATAAAAAGAGCCTCCCGCCGGCCAGTATGGCGCTGGCGGCCGGCGCGACCCTTGAACTCCGTCACACCCGCCGCAGGCTTTAGTCCGCCGAGGGTCACACCATAGCGACAACCCGCCCCCGACCGCCAGGGGCACGCTCACAGATCATAGGCCCGCTCGCCGTGGGAGGTGATGTCGAGCCCCTCGCGCTCCTCTTCCTCGGGGACCCGCAGACCGACCAGGCGCTTGACGATGTAGAAGGCGATGAAAGCCACCACCGCGGTCCACACGAACACCAGGCACACCGCCTGCAGCTGAATGATGAATTGCTTCCAGATGCCGGGGTAGCCGCTCGTGCCCGTGACCCAGTCGACCGTGGAGCCGGGGCCGCCGAGTGAGGGAGCGTTGAAAATTCCGGTCATCAACGCGCCGAAAATGCCGCCGATGGCGTGCACGCCGAAGACATCGAGCGAGTCGTCGGCCTTGATGAGGCGCTTCAGTCCCGTCACACCCCACAGGCACACCACCCCGACCCCCAGGCCGATCGCGAACGCGCCGGGGATGCCGACGTTGCCGGCGGCCGGGGTGATCGCGACCAGGCCCGCGACCGCGCCCGAGGCCGCGCCCAGCATCGAGGGTTTGCCCTTGACGACCCATTCGCCCGTGATCCACGACAGCACCGCGCAGGCGGTGGCGAGATAGGTGTTCATGAAGGCGAGTGCGGCGGTGCCGTTCGCCTCCAGCGCCGAGCCGGCATTGAAGCCGAACCAGCCGAACCACAGGAGCGACGCGCCGATCATGGTCATGGTCAGGCTGTGCGGTGCCATCGGCTCCCGGCCCAGGCCGATGCGCCGGCCGAGCACGAACGCGCCCACCAGGCCGGCGACGCCGGCGTTGATGTGCACGACCGTGCCGCCGGCGAAGTCGAGCGCGCCCCATTGCCAGATGAGGCCGGCGGTGGCGGTCACCGCCCCGGCCTGGTCTGCGGACGTGTAGGCATCGGGCCCCGCCCAGTACCACACCATGTGCGCGACCGGGCAGTAACCGAAGGTGAACCAGAGGACCAGGAACAGCAGCACGGCGGAGAACTTCATGCGCTCCACGACCGAGCCGAGGATCAGGCAGCAGGTGATGGCGGCGAAGGTCGCCTGGAACGCAACGTACACCAGCTCGTACAACGCCGTGTGCTTGCTGAACGTCGCCGCCATGGAGAAGCTCTGCGTGGCGGAGTCGAAGGTTCCGTGGAGGAACAGGCGGCTGAATCCGCCGACGATCGGGTTACCCTGGGTGAACGCCAGCGAATAGCCGTAGATGCACCACAGCACGGTGATCAGCGCGAAGCCCACGAACACCTGCATCAGCACCGACAGCATGTTCTTGGTGCGCACCAGACCGCCGTAGAACAGCGCCAGCGCCGGCACCGACATCAGCAGCACGAACGCGGTGGCGGTGAGCATCCAGGCGGTGTCGCCTTTGTTCGGCACGGGCGCATCGGCCGCCCAGGTGAGGGCTGGCGCGAGCGTCGCGAGCACTCCCGTCCATCGGCTCAGGGTCGCGGCAGTCTTGCTGGGCATGGTCTCTCCACAGGTCTCACTCGAGGCCGTATCAGGTCGATCGCGTGACAAACACCCGCTGCACCCGCGACCGGCGGCGCGTAAGCTAGTGACGCGCGCAGATAGAGTGCAGATTCCGTGCCTGCGCATTTTGGCGCAGTTTCCACAGATGCACAGCGCGAAGGCCGGCGCGCTGCACTCTTCTGGAGCTGCCGCACCAGCCCCTGCCTCAATTCGGGGCAGGGATGAGGAGATGTAAGACCCATGGATTCATTGCGCATCGATGAGATCGCCCGCCGTCTGCTCGAGCGCGTGCCGCCGGCGCTGCGCAGCATGCAACAGGACCTCGAGAGCAACTTCCGCGCCGTGCTGCGCGAGCGCCTGAGCAGGCTCGACCTGGTGAGCCGGGACGAGTTCGACGCCCAGACGCGCGTGCTCGAGCGCACACGAGCACGGCTCGAAGCGCTCGAGGCGCGGCTCGCGGCCCTGGAAGGCGGCGGCTCCGCCGCCGGCAACGCGCCGGGGCCGCCGGCCTAGCGCCGCGCCTGAAGCGCACCGCGCTCGGGCTTTCATGGCTGTGGCTCGGGTGGCCTGCCGTGCGCAGGTGGGATTGCACGCGCCGCTGGTGCATGTCGAAGTGAGCCTCGCGAGCGGCCTGCCGGTCTTCTGCATCGTCGGCCTGCCCGCCATGGTGGTGAAGGAGAGCAAGGAGCGGGTGCGCGCGGCGCTGCTCAACTCGCACTTCGAATTCCCCGCCGGCCGTATCACCGTGAGTCTCGCGCCCGCGGATCTGCCCAAGGAGGGCGGTCGCTTCGATCTGCCGATCGCGCTCGGAATTCTGCTGGCATCCGGTCAGATTCGCGCGCCGGCTGACACCTGCGGGACTCGCGTGGCCCGCGAGTTCTACGGCGAGCTGGGTCTCACCGGAGAGCTCAAGCCCGTGCGCGGCCTGTTGCTCGCGGCGGCGCATGCCGCGCGGCACGGGCACGAGCTCGTCGTGCCGTGCGCCAATGCCGCCGAGGCCTGCGTCGTGGCACCGGCGCAGGTGCGCGCTGCGGGTCATCTCCTCGAGGTGTGTGCGCATCTCACCGGCGCTGTGCCGCTCTCGCCCTGCCCGCCGCCGCAGCGCAGCCCGGGGCGCGGGGATGCGGGGCCGGGGCGCGGTGTGACGCTGGATCTCGCCGATGTGCGGGGGCAGCTGCAGGCCAAGCGTGCGCTCATCATCGCGGCGGCCGGAGGGCACAGCCTGCTCATGATCGGTCCGCCCGGCTCGGGCAAGAGCATGCTGGCGCAGCGCTTGCCGGGACTGCTGCCGCCCCTGACGCAGGCCGAGGCGCTCGAAGTGGCCGCGGTCGCCGCGGTGAGCGCCGCGGGCTTCACGCCGCAGTGCCTCGGGCAACGCCCGTTCCGCGCCCCGCATCACACCGCCTCGGCGGCGGCAATGGTGGGTGGCGGCGCCCGCGCGCGTCCCGGTGAGATCAGTCTCGCGCATCATGGCGTGCTGTTTCTGGACGAGCTGCCGGAGTTCGAGCGCGGCGTGCTGGAGGCGCTGCGCGAGCCGCTCGAGACCGGTGTCGTGGCCGTGTCACGTGCCGCTGTGCAGACCCAGTACCCGGCGGCGTTTCAGCTCATCGCCGCGATGAACCCCTGTCCGTGCGGGCGGCTCGGGGATCCATCGGGCGGATGCCGCTGCACACCGGCCGAGGTGCAGCGCTATCGCGGCCGCGTTTCCGCTCCCCTGCTCGACCGGCTGGACATGCACGTTGAGGTGCCGCGGGTGGCGGCGTCCGATTTCGATGCCGCCCTGGGTGGCGGGCAAACCACGCTCAGCGCCGCCGCCTGCATCGCCGGCGCGCGCACGGTGCAGCTCGAGCGCCAGCAGCGCTGCAATGCGCGCCTCACGGACGCCGGCGTGCAACGCTGGTGCACAGTGGATGAGGCCGGGAAGCGGCTGCTCGAGGCGACGATGCAGCGCCGGGGACTCTCGGGCCGGGCGCGCCAGCGGGTGCTGAGGCTGGCGCGCACCATTGCCGATCTCGACGGCGCCGCGAGCATCAGCGCCGCGCATCTGGGCGAGGCGGTGATGTTGCGCTGTCTGGATCGCGACGGCGGCGCTACTGCGCCATCTGCACCAGGTGATCGACCGCCTGCTTGACGAGCTCGTCGGGCGCATCCATGCGGCCGCCCTTCGGGGGCATCACCCCGGCCTTGCCCTGATAGCCCTTGAGCGCGTGCTCGTAGAGCATGGGCTTGCCCTCGGCGATGCGCGCAGCCCAGGCGCCCTTGTCCCCGGCCCTGGGCGCCCCGGCGATCCCCGGTCCGTGGCAGGCGCTGCAGGTCTGCTCAAAGAGCTCGGTACCGTTCTTCGGCATGGCTGCGGCGACTGCCGTGCCCGCCGCCGCGCCCTGCGCCGTCTGGATGGCGAGCGCCGAATTGTCCCGCCCGGCGATGGCCTCCCGCGCGAGCGGGTGGATGCGCGCATCGACGTTCCTGCTGTAGTCGGCTTCGGTGAGCACCTGCAGGTCCTGCGTGCGGCTGGCGACGATGCGTGCCAGCGCGAACAGCCCGACCGCGACCGCCACCAGCAGGCCGATCACCAGGCTGAAAACGTTGAAGAAATGGGTATCCTGCTTGCTCATGTCATCCGCTTGCGGACGCGCCGATCGGGCCGCGAAGTATAGCCGTACGGCTGCCTGCCTCGTAAATAGACGCTCCCGGCGCCGACGCGTATGATCGCCCGCCCCACGCGCCCGTAGCTCAGTTGGATAGAGTGGCAGCCTCCGAAGCTGCAGGTCGCTGGTTCGAATCCAGTCGGGCGCGCTTCTGATCCGATTCAATCAGGAAGGGCATCGGGTCCTAAGTGCCCGAAAGGGCAGGAACCTTCAGCTCATCGGCAAGACCGCCAGCAATGGCCAGCTTTATCTAACAACATCATTGATCCAACACGCCGGCTGCTGTCGTGTAGTTATCGTGGAGCGTCCCGCTCACGAACAGCAGATCAAGCTGACTGACGCTCCCGATCACGGTGCGGCGAATCTTACAGACGTCCGCACACTTGAAGCCGAGCTTGTCAATTCCAGCAATGACTTCGGCGGCGAGCGGACCTCCCTCATTACCCTGGACAAGTGAGAGCTCTATGATGAGCGCGCTGCAATTCTCCAGGGCTGCGCCGGCGCCGTTGAGCACGTCGAGCTCCGCGCCTTGGACATCCAATTTGATTAAGTCAGGGCTCGGGAGCTGATGCTCCCGGGCGAGTATGTCTAGACGGCGCGTGGTCACCGCCAGATCGCGGGAATTCTCGCGCAGATAGTGAATGCTCTTTTTCTCGATAAAGCGAAGCTCCGGTTGCTGGGCTCTCATCCCCGGGCAGATGGAATTTCATCTGCATCCCTTCCTTTTCTGCCAGAGCCGCAATGAAATGACTTTCTCCGCTCGCTCGCAGTATTAATGCATTCTCGGGGTTAGCTTCGAACAAGAAATACTCCGCGGCGGGAAATACCTTCCTCGTGGCTTTCGTCCAGTCACCGTGGTATGCCCCGATGTCGTAGACAACAGTCGGCACAAAATTGAATGCGTCCCTGAGTCGTACCAGCGACTGCTGGTGAGAGAACCCTCTCAAGTGTCGAGATAATCGAGTCAGCAGACGAGGCATGGTCGCGGAATAACATCACGCCGAGAAGGATTCGGCCGAGTGCAACACCGACAAACCGTCAACCGATCCTCCAGACTGAAATTCACCCGGTCCGCTGGGGGACGCCAGATCAGACTGTTCGACTCAGCGGCGATGCTCGGCGGCGACCAGGTCGCTGAGCAGCTCCATCAGCTTGGCTTCGCCGCCGGCCTTGGCCACATCGGTGGTGTACTTGCCGTTCACCACCATCAGCGGTACGCCTTCGACGTGATAGCGCTGCGTGAGCTGCTCCGCGCGCTGCACGTTGGAGTTGACGGTGAAGGAGTTGTAAGCCTTGGCGAAGTCATCGGCGCTGACGCCGTTGCGGGCGGCGAAATTCTGTTCGACCCGGGAAGACTCCTCCTCCGTGTTCCCGGCGAGCGGGGTGTGCTGCGTCGAGATCGCCTCCATCGCCTTGGTGACCAGATCGTCGCGTCCGAGGGCCTCGAGCGTGTAGTAGAAGCGCGCGTGCGCGCGGTGCACCGGGCCCCACATCACCGGCACGCGCACGAACTCGACATATGCGGGCTTGGTCTTGAGCCAGTTCCTGATGAACGGCTCGAGCGCGTAGCAGTGCGGGCAGGCGAGCCAGAACACCTCGATCACTTCCACCTTGCCGGCAGCGACGCTGGTGGGTTGCGCGGGAACGAGCGGCTGGTAGTTCACGCCCGGCTGCCATTTGCCGTCCGGCAGCTGCGCCCCGGCGGGCAGTTCCGCAATCTGCTCGAGTGAGGTGTCGCTGCGTGCCGGTCGCTCGCCTTCCGTTTCGACCGACTCCTGGGAGGCGGCGGCCTGCTGGGACTCGCTCTGAGCGGCGCCGGCGGGCGCGGGGAGCGCACCGGTCTGAGGCGCTGCCGGGGATTGCGTGTTGGTCGCTGGAGCGGGCGCAGGTGCGACGGGCGGCGGCGGCGTGGGGTCGTGCCGTGCGCAGGCGCACAACGCAAGCAGGGCCGCCAGGGCGAGCGTACGGATCATGTGCATCCTCGAATCAGCGCATACCCTGCACGTAGGAAGCCACGTCGCGGATCTGCTCGGGGGTGAGGCGCTTGGCGACCGTGAACATCATCGTGCCGTTGCGGCTTGCCTGCGGCGGGTTGGGCCCGGCGTAGCGCGCACCGCTCGCGTAGTCGTTCAGCTGCTTCACCACGTAGACGGACTGCTGCGCGCGCAGGGCCGGGTATCCGGCGGCGAGATTGCCGCGTCCCACCGGCCCGTGACACGCGATGCACGCCGGGACGTCCCGGGTGCGGTCGCCGCGCACGTAAACGGCCTGACCATCCCGCCAGTACGAAGGGTCGGCCTCCAGCCCCGTGGGTGTCTGGGCCTCGTAGTAGACCGCGAGATCGCTGATGTCCTGATCGCTCAGGGTGACGGCGAGCGGCTGCATCACCGGGTTGGCGCGTAGCCCGGAGCGGAACAGCCGCAACTGCTCGGCGATGTAGACCGCACTCTGGCCGGCAAGTCGCGGCCATTCGGGATTCACGCTGTTGCCGTTCGGGCCGTGACAGGCGCTGCACACCGCGGACTTGGTGGCGCCGTCGGCGATCCTGCCATGCGTAAAGGGCAACTCGGGTGTTGGGGCGGCCGCGGGTGCGGCGCTCTGCGCCGCGCCGGGCGATGGCGCCGAACACAGCAGCGTTCCCGCCACGGCGGCGAGCCCCATCCAAGCGACTTTCAGCCTCTGCGGCATGGTTTTCTTTCCGGCTCAGGTCCGCGATGCGAGGGCGGCGAATTGTACACTACAGGCGTGCCAGCTCTTCGTTACCCCTTGAAAACATGAGCCGGTTTGACGAGGCGCGGTTTCTGATCAGCGCGGCCGCGCCGGCGCAGTTTCCACCGGATGCCGGCGCCGAGGTCGCCTTCGCGGGGCGCTCCAATGCCGGCAAGTCGAGCGCCATCAATGCCATCGCTCAGCGCCGCGCACTGGCGCGCACCAGCAAGACGCCGGGCCGCACGCGGCTGCTCAATTTTTTCGAGCTGGCGCCGCTCACGCGCCTGGTCGACCTGCCGGGCTACGGCTACGCGAACGTCCCGCAAGTCGAGCGGCGCGCGTGGCCGCCGCTCATCGATGCCCTGCGCACGCGCACCTCGCTTCGCGGGCTGTTCGTGATCGTCGACTCGCGGCGCGGCCTCACCCCGGCAGACCTCGGTCTGCTCGCATGGGCCTTGCCGGGGCACCGCGTGCACGTGCTGCTTTCCAAGGCCGACAAGCTCAATCACGGCGAGGCGGCGGCCGTGCTGCGCGCCGCTGCGGCCACGCTGGGCGGCCGGGCGACGGCGCAATTGTTCTCGGCGCTCGAGGGGACCGGCGTGACACAGGCCCAGGACACGCTTGCGGCGTGGCTGGCGTGTCCCATCGGCAAGGGGCAATAGGGGCGATAAAAAAGCCCCGGCGGTTGTGAAACCACCGGGGCCAGACTAACCCGGCACAGGTCTCGTGAACCGGGCTCTTACCCGCTCAGGGAGGGAAG
>VBNH01000135.1 GCA_005878095.1 Gammaproteobacteria bacterium
ACACGGCTGAAGCGGCCGGCGTCGATGGCGACCAGGATGTCCAGATGCTGGTCTTCGCTGAACTCCCGGGTGACCAGCGTGCCGGCGCGTGCCGTTGCCTTCCAGTCGATCCTGGCCAGCGGGTCGCCACGCACGTAGCCGCGCAGCTGGTGCAGCTCCGCGCCCGCGCCCGCGACACGCCGCGGGCGCGCGCCGCCCGCAAGTCCCCGCGGGCGCACCCGGTTGCGCAGCGCATCGGGAGCCACCACCAGTCGTTGCTCAGGGTGCAAGGCGCAGGTCCACCACGCGAGCCGCAGCACGCCCAGCACGCGCGCCGGCAGCGCCGGCCACACCTGCGGCCCGAGCCGCACCGGCAACAGCGTCACGGGATCCTGCACCGTGGCGTGCGCCGGCGCGCTCACGCGGCGCACCTGCGCCAGGGGCTCGAAGCCCGCGGGCATCGCCGGTGCGTATTCGACCGCCAGCGGCCGGGCGGAAGCGTTGGCGAACACGAAGGCGGCTGCGTGCGGCCGCCCGAGAAAGGCGCGCGGCGCCGTGGCGAGGCGCACCGCGACCGGCTGGCGGCGCACGCACCATCCCTCGAGCGCGAGCCCCAGCAGCAACAGGCCCGCCGGGATGCGCCACAGATCGGCAAGAGCAGGCTCGCTCGACCAGATCCCGGCGATCGCCATGACCGCGGTCAGCAGCACCAGAACGTAGGCTCGATGGGCGAGATGCACGGGCGAGCGCTCAGCGCGGCACCGGGGTCGCGGACAGCAGACCGTGCACGACGTCGAGGTCGGTGACACCCTCGAGTGCGGCTTCCGGTGTCAGCACCAGGCGGTGTGCCATCACCGACACGGCCACTTCCTTGATATCGTCGGGGGTCACGAAGTCGCCGCCGCGCAGACCGGCGGCGATGCGGCCGGCCTTCAGCAGTGCCAGCGCGCCGCGCGTCGACAGGCCGAGCGTCAGGCGCGCGTGCTCGCGCGACGCGTGCGCCAGATCCAGCACGTAGGACACCAGCGCCCCGGCGACATGAATCCTCTCCACCTCCGCGCGTGCCTCGCCGATCAGCGCTCGCCCGAGCACCGTGATCTGCCCGAGCGCCTCCTGGCCCGCGGCCAGCACCCCGCCGTAGCGTGCGAGGATGTCGGCTTCCGCCTCGCGAGCCGGGTAGTCCATGTCGATGCGCAGCATGAAGCGGTCGAGCTGCGACTCCGGCAGCGGATAGGTACCCTCGAAATCACGCGGGTTCTGCGTGGCGATCACCAGGAAGTCCGCCGGCAGCTGCCAGGCGGCGCGCTCGACGCTCACCTGCCGCTCCTCCATCGCTTCGAGAAGCGCCGACTGCGTCTTGGGTCCCGCGCGGTTGATTTCATCGACCAGCACCACGTCGGCGAACAGCGGTCCGGGGCGAAATACGAAGGCGCGCTGCGCCTCGTCGAACACGTGCACGCCGATGATGTCGCTCGGCATGAGGTCCGCAGTGCCCTGGATGCGCTTGAACTCCCCGCCCAGGGCACACGCCAGAGCCTTGGCGAGCAGCGTCTTGCCCAGACCCGGCACGCCCTGCACCAGCACGTGGCCGCGGGCGACGAGCGCAACGGTGAGCGCGCGCACCGAGGTGTGCGCCCCGATCACCACGCGCCCGAGCTCACGCGCCAGCAGATCTTCAAGCTGTCGGATCGATGCGCTCATGCGGCCAGTTGCCTTTCGGTGCGAACAATGAGGTTATGCAGACGCCTCAAGGGCACGCGCCGGTCCGAGCAGGCCTGCGCGTACCAGTCCTTCAGCTGCTGCACGTCCGCGCGACTGAGGCGCGGATGATGCTCGAGCCACTCCCAGGGCAGGTCCTCGCCTTGCGCCCCGCGGTGAGTGCGTGCGCAAAGCCGCCGGCGGAAGTGCTCGAACATGCGGCGCGCCGCAGCGGCCGGGCGCAGCACGCGCGCCAGAAACCCCCCGGTGGCGCGCACCAGTTCCGCCTCCCGCGGCGCCGGCATGCGCGTCGCCGGCAGGCGCAGGCGCGTGCCACCCAGCACCCATATGATCCATACCGCCGCCAGCACCCCGATAGTGCCGTACAGGCGCGGGTCGTTGTAGAACTTGGCCGGATCGTACGCCGCAGCCAGTCCCTGATGTTCATCATCGAACAGCACCGCGCCGCCGGCACGCACCGTAGCGCCCACGATGTTGGCGAGCAAACGGGCGTTGTCCGCACCCGCCAGCGCGCGGTTGCTGAACAGCGAACCGAAGCCGCTCACGATGAGGGTCCCCGAGCCAGCCGGTCGCATCCATAACACGCCCTCACCCGTCTCGCTCTGGTGCGCGAGGACGAGAACGAAACCATCCCGCGGCAGCCGTACGGTCCAGGCCTGCGGCGGGTAATCCGACCAGGCGAGCGCGCGGTTCACCCCGCGCAGGTACGCATGAGGCCGGTTGGGAACCAGCGTGCCGCGTTGCGGCCGTGCCAGCTCCCGCGAGGCCTCGATCAGGCGCGTCGCCGCATGCTGCGAGCTCTCTGCGCCGTGCACGGTCTCGAAGTCCAGACCGGTGAGCAGTTGCAGGTCATTGTGAACACCGAGTCCGCCCCGACCCCAATCGGGGGTGTCCGACAGGGCGGCGAGCACCAGCAGCGTGTTGCCAGCCCTGATCCACGGGTCCAGAGCACGCGCCTCCTGCGCCCTGAAGGGCGTTGCCACCGGCATGGTCACGATCAGAAGGTTGCCCGCAGCGGGCAGGTCGCGGCGCTTCGCCAGAGTATCGAAGCGCTCGCGCAGCGAGAGGGTGCGGATGCCTTCCGCCTCGAGCCAGCTCATCACGCCAAGCAGTCCGTTGCCGTGGCGCTCGACGGTGGTGGGCAGCACGACGCGCCGCGAGTCCAGTCCTTCGCCGCGCACGAGCAGCGCGCCGAACAGCAGCAGCGCGCCGAGCGCGCATCCGAGTGTGATCAGACGCTCGCGCACGCGCTCACCTGGCGCCGTGCGCATGCCCGACGGGCGCTTCCAGCGCCGCGAGCAACTCGCGTCCACGCGCCAGCGCCGCGGTCAGGGCCTGCGGGGCCGGTTCCCGGCCCGAGAAGCGCACCCGCTCGCACGCCGCGGCCAGCTCACTCAGACGCTCGCGATCGGACTCCCCGGGCAGGCGCGCAGCGCGCGTCAGCTCACGCACCGTGAGCGCGCGCGCCGGCGGCAGCCGACCCTGCTCCCCGAGCCGGGCCGTGATGAGCTCCAGCAACAGTGTTGGCTGCCGGAACGGGCTCGCACGCTCCAGGTCCTGGAGCGTGACCGCTGCCGCCCGGCGTGGAGCGGCGCGCACACTCCCCGGCGTTGCGTGCCAACCCGTAAGTACGCCCGCAACGCGCAGCTCATTGACGACCACGGCACCCGCCAGCACCACCACGAGCAACAGCGCCCCCCAGACGATGCCCTCCAGGACAGCCTGCGACACTCCGGAGTCTGCGATCATGCGCCGCAACCACCCCGCGTCCGCGCGCTGCGGCGGCGGCGTGAGTGCTTCGCGCAGCCATTGCCTGAATCGCGTCCACCAGCCGGCGCGCGGCCGATCCGGTTGGGTGAGCATCGCGAGCACCGCGGCGACCCGCGCGACCAGCGGCACACGCCCCGGAGGTGCGGAGGCCGACTCGCGGGTGAGGAGCGTCCGCAGCTCCGTGAGCCCCTCGGCGGAGAGCAGGTTCTCGGGCTGGTTCCAGTCGCGCGGCAGCCCGGCCGCCCACTCACTGTGCATCAGGCTCGGCGCGAGGTCCGGGCAGCGCGCGGCAATGCGCTGATAGCCCACGTCAAGACCGCGATCCAGCCGCGCCAGGCACGCATCGATTGCCCCGAGCGCATCGTGCGCGGTCGCGCCCGGCAACCCGGCGGCTGCAAGGACGAGCGCCAGGAGCCAGCGGCTCATGTCTATCGGGCGGGGGCCGCGAGACGCTGTGCGAGGTCGGCGCCTTCCCGGCGCGCGCTGAGATCACCGAGCACCGCGAGCGCCAGTGCCCAGTAGAAGGGGGTACCGATGGCGCTCAGGACCACCACCAGGACGGTGGTCGCGGCGGTAATCACGGCAATATCGCCGTGCGCGAGCAGCATCGCCAGGAGTCCGGCAATCAGACCCGACAGAACGTAGAGCACGATCAGCAGCACCAGCGCCACGCTGTAGATCAGCGTCAGGCGCCACCAACTGCCGGAGGTCAGGCGCCAGCTCTGAACCATGCTCGCCACGGCGCCCTTGCCCGTGACCAGCAGCACGGTCCAGCCGCACGACAGCGCGACCGCGACATAACAGGCCGGAACCAGCAGCAGCAGCAGGGTCCAGAACCGCGCCGCTCCGTGCAGCGCGAAGGCCGGCAGAACCGAGACCACCACGGCGAGCGCGGTCAGGATCCCGAGCAGAACCATCCCCGGAATGCGGCGCAACCCTGTTGCCAGCTCCGCCCCCGTCGCGACCGGACGCCCCGTGGCGATGGCGTACTGGCGCAGCAGCACTGCGCTCCACATGACCACCGCAATCAGGTAGCCGATGAGGTACAGCGTCCACCAGACCGGGTCGCGGATCAGCCCGGGTATACGCGCCAGCGCACCGCGGCCGCTCGCCAGGTAATAGATGTTCGGCAGCTGGCTGGCGATCACGGCGACGGTCGCGTACGGCAGGCACTGCAGCAACGTGGCACGAAAGATCCGGAAAGCCGAATCCAGAATCTCCCCCACGGACTGCGGCCGCGGGGGCGGGTACAGTATGTTTGCCATTCCTGCATCTTACCGGGGCGCAGCGAAGTTGCGTGTATGAGGGCGAATTTGACCGTGGCGGAGCTGCTTATCGAGGGCGTGCGACGGCTGCGCGCCGCGCCCGGTGGCACGGGGGCTGCGGCAACCGCGGAGCTGGACGCGCAGCTGCTGCTGGCGCACGTCATGGCGGTCGCGCGCGCGCGCCTGAAATCGCATCCGGAAGAGCTCCCCGACCCCTCGCATACCCAACACTACCGGCGTCTGCTCGCGCGGCGTGTGGCCGGCGAACCGCTGGCCTACCTCACCGGCTCCCGGGACTTCTGGTCACTCACCCTGAAAGTTACCCCGGCGGTGCTGATCCCGCGCCCGGAAACCGAACTGCTGGTGGAACGCGCGCTGGCACTGCGCACCGCAGCCGCGGGTCGCGTCGCGGACCTGGGCACCGGCTGCGGCGCGGTCGCACTCGCGCTCGCCAGCGAGCGTCCACGCTGGCAGGTGGTGGCGACCGATGCCTGCGCGGACGCGCTCGCCATCGCACGCGCCAATGCGGCGGCGCTGGGGCTCGGGCGGGTTGAGTTGCGGCAGGGCGACTGGTACCAGCCGCTGCGGGGCGAACGCTTCGATCTGCTGGTGAGCAACCCGCCTTACGTCGCACAGGACGATCCGGCCCTCGAGACTGCCTCGCTCAGGCACGAACCGCCACGGGCGCTCACGCCGGGCGCCGATGCGCTCAGCAGCCTGCGTACCCTGGCGCGCGGCGCGCCACGGCACCTTGGGCCCGAGGGCTGGCTGCTGCTCGAGCATGGCGCCACCCAGGGCGCGGATGTGCGGCGTGAGCTTGTCGACGCGGGCTTCCGTCACGTACGCTCGCACCGCGATCTGGCCGGCCACGAGCGCATGACGGAAGGACAACGATGATCAGATTCGAAACCTCACACGGTGAGTTCGTGGTGGAACTGTTCCCGAAGGAGGCGCCGGTCACGGTCGAGAATTTCCTGCGCTACGTGGATGACGGGCATTTCGACGGCACCATCTTTCACCGCATCGTGCCGGGCTTCGTCATCCAGGGCGGCGGACTGACGGCGGACTTCGCCAGCAAGAAGACGCGCGCACCGATCAGCAACGAGGCCAGCAACGGGCTGAAGAACACCCGCGGCAGCCTGTCCATGGCCCGCACCAGCGACATCAACAGCGCCACCTCGCAGTTCTTCGTGAACCTCGCGGACAACGCCTCCCTCGATCACGGGCCGCGCGACTACGGCTATGCGGTCTTTGGGCGCGTCACGCGGGGCATGGAGGTCATCGACCGGATTGCGCGCGTGGCCAGGGGTAGGCGCAAGGGCTACGAGGATGCACCGCTCGAGGATGTCGTGATCGTGTCCGCCCGCCGCGCGCAGCCCCCCCCGGCCTAGCGCCGCCGCGGCCTCCCTTGGAGCGGCCCGCGAGGCAATACCACAGCCGGCGCAGCGGCCCGCGCAGCCCGTGGTGGCAGCGCGGCAGCGTCGCCGGGCGGCTGCTCAAGTGGCTCGCGGTCGCGTTGCTCGGGTGGCTGCTGCTGACCGGCGTACCGGTGCTGCTGTTGCGCTGGCTGCATCCGCTGACCAGCGCGTTCATGCTGGAAGCGACTGCCCAGGCCTGGGCAGCGCAGGAGCGCGCCTATCACACTGACTTCCAGTGGGTGAGTCTCGAGCAGATCTCGCCCTACGCGGCCAGCGCGGTGATCGCCTCCGAGGACCAGCAGTTCCCGTTCCACGCCGGCTTCGACTTCGATTCCATCCGCGAAGCCGTGCGCGCCAGCGAGCGCGGCAAGCGCCTGCGCGGCGCGAGCACCATCTCGCAGCAGGTGGCGAAGAACCTGTTCCTGTGGCCCGGGCACAGCTTCGTGCGCAAGGCCCTGGAGGCCTATTTCACCGTGCTGATCGAGGCGTTGTGGCCCAAGGAACGGATTCTCGAGATGTATCTGAACGTGGCGCAGTTCGGTGACGGTATCTACGGCGTGCAGGCCGCGGCACAGCACTTCTGGCACAAGAGCGCGCGGCGCCTGAGCTCCTACGAGGCCGCGCTGCTGGCCGCCGTGCTGCCGAACCCGCTGCGGTTGCGCGTCGACCGGCCTTCCCGCTACGTGCTGGCGCGGCGCGAGTGGATTCTCGCCCAGATGCGCGGCCTGGGCGGCTCCGGGTACCTGCGCGCGCTGGAGAGCGAGCGGCGCACGGCGCGCTAAAGGCGGGCGCCTGCCGCCCCCGCTCGCGCCGCCGCCTCTTCAGGGCGATGTCACGCGGCATTTTCCTGCGGTAGCATCGGGGTATGGAGCGCGAACTCACCGCAACGCACTGGCGTGGCTATGCCCAGCAGCAGTTTCCGCAGGCCGCCTGGAGCGTGGACGGCAATGTGCTGCGCGCCATCGCCACGGGTCCCAGGGTCGACCTGATCAGCCGCGAGAGTTTTCGCGACTTCGTGCTGTCATTCGACTGGCGGCTGCCGCGCGGCGGCAGCTCGGCAGTCGCATACCGCGTGAGCGAGGAGAGCGGGCCCGCCGCGCACACGGGACCCGCGCTGCAGCTGCTGGATGACGAGCACCATCAGGACGGCGCAGATGCCCTGACCTCCTGTGGGGCCCTCTACGGGCTCATGGCGCCGTGGCACGATCAGCGCAGCAGCGCCAATGCCTATCACGGCGCGCGCATCGTGGTGAACGGTGCGTTGGTGGAATACTGGATCGACGAGCGTCAGGTGCTGGGCTGCGACCTCGCGAGCGAGGAGCTCGCGGAACGCATCGCGCGCAGCCGGTTCCGCGACTTTGCGCAGTTCGGCCAGCTGCGCGAGGGTCACATCGTGCTGCAGCACCGCGGCACGGAAGCCTGGTTCCGGCGGCTGCGCATCGAGGTGTTGTGACGGATGGGGTGTGAGGACGCGCGGGCGCCCTCACGGCTCGTAGCCGAGATTCGGCGCCAGCCAGCGCTGCGCTTCTTCGGGCGTCAGCCCCTTGCGGCGCGCGTAGTCCTCCAGCTGCTCGCGGTCGATCTTGCCGACCGCGAAGTAGCGCGCCTGCGGATGGGCGATGTACCAACCGCTCACCGCGGCGGTCGGGTACATGGCGTAGGACTCGGTGAGGCGGATGCCGGCGCTGCGCTCGACGTCGAGCAGGCTCCAGAGCTTGGCCTTCTCGGTGTGATCCGGGCACGCCGGGTAGCCGGGCGCCGGGCGGATGCCGCGATACTCCTCGCGCAGCAGTTGCTCGTTGGTGAGCGTCTCGGCGGCGGCGTAGCCCCACAGCTCGCGCCGCACCCGCTCGTGGAAGTGCTCGGCGGCGGCTTCCGCCAGGCGATCGGCCAGCGCCTTGAGCATGATGCTCGAGTAGTCGTCGTGCTCACGCGCGAAGCGCGCCAGGTGCTCTTCGATCCCCAGGCCGGCGGTGACGGCGAACGCGCCGAAGTAGTCGCGCACCCCGCTTGGCCGAGGCGCCACGTAGTCGGCCAGACACTCGTGCGGCTGGCCGTCGGGCTTGCCCTTCTGCTGGCGCAGGAAATTGAGCCGCGTCAGCAGCTCATCGCGCGCCTCGCTGCGATAGATCTCCACGTCGTCGCCGACGGAGTTGGCCGCGAACAGGCCCACCACGGCGCGCACGCTCAGCCAACGCTCCGCGATGAGCGTCTTGAGCATGCGGCGCGCGTCGGCGTACAGGTTGCTGGCCGCCTCACCGACCACCGCATCGCTCAGAATGTCGGGGAATCTGCCGGCGAACTCCCAGGCGTTGAAGAACGGCATCCAGTCGATGTAGCCGAGCAGCTCGCTCAACGGATAGTCCTCGAAACGCTGCACACCCGGCACGCGCGGCGGCGGCGGCGCATACCCCGCCCAGTCGATGGGGCGGCGGTTGGCGCGCGCCGCGGCCAGCGAGGTCTGCGGAACCTTGAGCTTCTTGGCGGCATGCTGTTCGCGGCGGCGCTCGTGCTCCTCGCTCACTTTGGCGATGAAGGCGGCACGCTGCGCCGGTTGGCTGAGCCTCTGCAGCACGCCTACCGAGCGCGATGCGTCCTTGACGTACACCACCCCGGCCGCGTACTGCGGCGCAATCTTCACCGCGGTGTGCGCCGGGGAGGTGGTGGCGCCGCCGATCAGCAGCGGCACCTGGAAGCTCTGCCGCTGCATCTCGCTGGCCACGTGCACCATCTCCTCCAGCGAGGGCGTGATCAGTCCCGACAGTCCGATGTAGTCGGCGCGCTCGCGCCGCGCAGTCTCGAGAATCTTCTCGCACGACACCATGACGCCGAGGTCGATGACCTCGAAGTTGTTACACTGCAGCACCACGCCGACGATGTTCTTGCCGATGTCGTGCACGTCGCCCTTGACCGTGGCCACGACGATGCGGCCGTTGGAGCGCTGCGCTCCCGCGTCCTTGCTCTGCTCGATGAACGGCACCAGGTGCGCCACCGCGCGCTTCATGACGCGCGCGCTCTTGACCACCTGCGGCAGGAACATCTTGCCGCTGCCGAACAGATCGCCCACCACATTCATGCCGTCCATGAGCGGGCCTTCGATGACCTGCAGCGGCCGCTCGACAGACAGCCGTGCCTCTTCCGTGTCCGCGATGATGTAGTCATCGATGCCCTTGATGAGGGCGTGCTCGAGGCGCTTGGCCACCGGCAGCTCGCGCCACTGCCGATCCTCCGCGCGGCGCGCGCCGCCCTCGCCCTTGAAGCGCGCCGCGATCTCGAGCAGCCGCTCGGTGGCATCCGCGCGCCGGTTGAGAACCACGTCCTCGCACGCCGCCCGCAACTGCGGCTCGATCTGTTCGTAGACGCCCAGCTGTCCGGCATTCACGATCCCCATGTCCATGCCGGCGGCAATGGCGTGGTAGAGAAACACCGAGTGCATCGCCTCGCGCACTGCGTCGTTGCCGCGGAACGAGAACGACACGTTGCTCACACCGCCGCTCACCAGCGCGTGCGGCAGCTCGCGCTTGATGCGGCGCGTGGCCTCGATGAACGCCAGCGCATAGCCGTTGTGCTCCTCGATGCCGGTAGCGATGGCGAAAATGTTGGGGTCGAAGATGATGTCCTCGGGCGGAAAACTGACGCGCTCGGTGAGAATGCGGTAGGCGCGCGCGCACACGGTGAGGCGGCGCTCGACCGTATCGGCCTGACCCTGCTCGTCGAAGGCCATGATCACCGCCGCCGCCCCGTGGCGGCGCAGCGTGCGGGCGTGCTCGATGAACACCTGCTCGCCCTCCTTCAGGCTGATCGAGTTGACGATCGGCTTGCCCTGCACGCACTTGAGCCCGGCCTCGATCACCGCCCACTTCGAGGAATCGATCATCACCGGCACGCGGGCGATGTCCGGCTCCACCGCCACCAGGTTCAGGAAGCGCACCATGGCGGCCTGTGAGTCCAGCATGCCCTCGTCCATGTTGACGTCGATGATCTGTGCGCCACTGGCCACCTGCTGGCGCGCCACCTCGAGGGCGGCGCCGTAGTCGCCCGCCTCGATCAGCTTGCGGAATTTCGCCGAGCCGGTGACGTTGGTGCGTTCGCCGACGTTCACGAACAGACTGTCGTCGTCGATGTTGAGTGGCTCGAGTCCCGCCAACCGGCACTTCACCGGCACGGCCGCCAGCCGCCGCGGCGCGCGACCCTGGAGGCCGGCGTGCAGCAGCCGGATGTGCTCGGGGGTGGTGCCGCAGCACCCGCCCACCACGTTCACCAGGCCCGACTCGCCATACTCGCGCAGGATGTCGGCGGTCTCGGCCGGCCCCTCGTCGTACTCGCCAAAGGCGTTGGGAAGGCCGGCGTTGGGATACGCGCATACGTAGGTATCGGCGGCGGCGGCGAGTTCCTCGACGTAGGGCCGCAGCTGCCGGCCGCCGAGCGCACAGTTGAGGCCGACGAACAGCGGCTGCGCATGGCGGATCGAATTCCAGAACGCCTCGGTCGTCTGTCCCGACAGCAGCCTTCCCGAGGCGTCGGTGATGGTGCCGGAGATGGCGAGCGGCAGCGTGATCCCGGTCTCGTCGAACAGCGTGAAGGCCGCGTAAATCGCCGCCTTGGCGTTCAAGGTATCGAACACGGTCTCGATCAGCAGCAGATCGACGCCGCCGAGCAGCAGCCCGCGCGCCGCTTCCAGGTAGGCGGCCACCAGCTCATCGAAGCTGACGCTGCGATGGCCCGGATCGTTGACGTCGGGCGACATCGAAGTCATGCGGTTGGTGGGTCCGAGCGCGCCGGCGACGAAGCGCGCTTCGCCGGCGCGCTGCGCAAACTCGTCGGCCGCGGCGCGCGCGAGGCGCGCGGCGCGGTAGTTGAGCTCGGGCACCAGCGCGCAGGTCGCGTAGTCCGCCTGTGAGATGGTATTCGAATTGAAGGTGTTGGTTTCGATGATGTCGGCACCGGCGGCGAGATAGGCGCGGTGGATGTCGCTGATGATCTGCGGACGGGTCAGCGTGAGGATGTCGTTGTTGCCCCTGAGGTCGCAGCCGTGCTCGCGCAGCCGCTCGCCCCTGAAGCCGCGCTCGTCGAGCTTGTGCCCCTGGATCATCGTGCCCATCGCGCCGTCGAGCAGCACGATGCGCTCCCCGAGCAGCCGCTTGAGACGCTCGATGCGCGTGCGGCGCTCGGTCTCATCGGGCGGCTCGAGCGCGTAGGGCGTCGCGACCGCGCGCGCCGCCGCGGGCAGGTCCCGCGCGGCCTCGCGGTCGGCGCACACCCGAGCTGCCGGCGGGTGCGCGGCGTGCCGGCAGGCGCTCACCCCAAGGCTTCCTGGCGTGCGGCGCCCGCCGCGCGCGCTAGGGGGCGCAGCCCGAGCGCGTGACAGATCGCGTAGGTGAGTGCCGCGCGATTGAGGGTGTAGAAGTGAAAATCGCGCACCCCGTGGCGCCTCAGCGCCTCGACCTGCTCGATCGCGACGCTGGCGGCGATCAGACGGCAGGTATCCTGATCGTCATCGAGACCGGCAAAGCGCTCGTGCAGCCAGCGGGGAATGCTCGCGCCGCAGCGTTCGGCAAAGCGCCGCACCTGCGGGAAGCGGGTGATGGGCAGAATGCCCGGCACCAGGGGCGCGTGCACGCCGGCGGCCGCGAGAGCGTCGCGAAAGCGCAGGAAAACGCTCGTGTCGTAGAAGAACTGGGTGATGGCGCGGGTCGCGCCGGCGTCGATCTTGCGCTTGAGGTTATCCAGATCCGCGGCCGCCGAGCGCGCCTCCGGATGCACCTCCGGGTAGGCCGCGACCGAGATGTCG
>VBNH01000159.1 GCA_005878095.1 Gammaproteobacteria bacterium
ATGAAGTGGCACGTGGACGCTGGCGAATTGAGCACCGCCAAGGGACGCATCTTCCATCGCGCCACAGGACGATCTGTCAGCTACGGCAAGGTTGCTTCCGTCGCGGCCACACTGGCTCCTCCGGACCTGGCGACCGTACCACTCAAGGAACCCGGACAATTCACCATCATCGGCAAGCCGCTGGTGGGCATCGACAGTGCCCGGATTGTGAAGGGTCAGGCGATCTTCGGCGTTGACACGCGATTGCCCGGCATGCTGTACGCGGTGTACGAGGTCGCGCCGGCGCACGGCGGCCGACTTGTCAAGGCCGACATCGCGGCGGCGAAACTCTCGCCCGGTGTCAAACATGTCGTGCCGATCATCGGCAATGGCGACGCCGATACAGGCCTGGCCGATGGCGTTGCGATTGTGGCCTCCAACTGGTGGCTCGCCAATCAGGCCCGATCAAAGCTCGCAGTCGACTGGGATCTGAGCGCTGCCAAAGATCATAGCTCGTCGGTGTATCGAGCCAAAGCCGATGCCGCTATAGCGGCAGGCGCGGGCACTGACCTGCGCCTCGACGGCGATCCGGCCGCGCAGCTCGCCTCATCCGCAAAGCGAATCTCGGCACGCTACGACTATCCGTTCATTGCGCATGCGACGATTGAACCGCAAAACTGCACGGCGCGCTACAAAGGAGGCAGACTCGAGATCTGGGCGCCCAGCCAAACACCGCAGCGGGGACTGGAGACACTCCACAACGCCCTCGGCATCGCACCCGAGGCTGTTACCCTGCATTTGACACGCGCCGGCGGCGGCTTCGGCCGCAGGCTCATGAACGACTACATGGTACAGGTTGCGGCGATTGCGAAGGCGGTTCCAGGCGTACCGATTCAGCTCATCTGGTCGCGCGAGGACGATATCCGCCGGGATTACTACCGTCCCGGAGGGTGGCACAGTTTCGAGGCGGGCATCGGCGCGAACGGTGACCTCGTCGCATTCAGCGATCACTTCGTGACCTTTGGTGATGGCAAGACTCCCGCCAGGGCCGCGGGCTTCAACGTTGCGATGCCCCCGGCCGGACTCATCCAGCACCTTCATTACAGCCAATCCATGCTGCCGACCGTCGTGACTACCGGTGCGTTGCGCGCGCCCGGCTCCAACGCGCTTTGCTTCGCATCGCAGTCGTTCCTCGACGAGGTCGCGCTTGCCGCTGGAACGGACCTTCCGCAGCTCATGTTGAGCCTGCTCGGCGAGCGCCGCGAGATTGCGGCGCCGGACAACCGTTCGCCAGCGTTTGACACCGGACGCGCGCGGGACGTGATCGAGAGAGTCCTGCAAACCTCGAGGTGGACGCAGAGGCCAACCGAGCGCGCCAGGGCCAAGGGGTTCGCTTTCTATTTCTCGCATCGGGGCTATTTTGCGGAGGTCGTCGAGGCCAGCGTCTCAAGCGCCGATGTCACCGTCCACAAGGTATGGGTCGCGGGAGACGTTGGCAGCCAGATCGTGAATCCCATGGGCGCGGAGAATCAGGTGCGCGGAGCAGTGATCGACGGTCTGGCGCAGGCACTGACTGGTCAGGCAATCGAGTTCATCGACGGAGCAGTGCAGCAGAGTAACTTTCATGACTTCCCGCTCGCGCGGATTCCCATGACGCCGGAGATAGAAATCGCCTGGGTCAAATCCGACAAGCCGCCGACCGGGCTGGGTGAGCCCGCTTTGCCTCCGGTCATTCCAGCGCTGACCAATGCGATCTTCGCTGCTACCGGCACGCGGATCCGCTCGCTGCCGGTGCGACTGAAGACCGCTTAGAGGACCGCCAGGGCGAGTCGACACTTCCTGCAAATCAGCGAGCAAGACTCGACCTCGCTCAGAACACGGTCTCACCCAAGCGGTGTGAGACGACGAACCCCCCAGTGATCGGCGCACGCGTGCGATGGCGAACCGTCGTCTTGCAAGCGTTGCCACCCCGCGGCCTGAAGCCGCGCGGTGCTAAACTCCTCACGGTTGCTTCCCGACTCGTTCTTTAGACGGCCTGTACCTTGAGCGCGACGGCATGACGAGGATCATCCTTGTGCGACACGGGCATGTCGAAGGGATTTCGCCGGAGCGCTTCCGCGGCCGCCGCGATGTCGACTTGTCGGAACTCGGCGCGCGCCAAGCGCGAGGGACGGCGCAGCGAATCGCACAGCAGTGGCGTCCACTGATCGTCTATACCAGCCCGCTGAGACGGTGCCTTCAAACCGCGGAGGCGATCGCTGCCGCCTGCGGCATATCCGCGGCGATTCGGGATGACCTGACCGATTTGCACTACGGCGATTGGGAGTGGCGTACCCATGAGGAGGTTCGCGCTCAATGGCCCGCCTTGTTTGAATGCTGGTTCAGCGCGCCGCATCTGGTGCGATTCCCGAACGGCGAATCATTGCAGGACCTGGTGGCACGCGTCTCGAACGTTCTGCGCCTGGTGCGCGAACTGCACCGGGAACAGACCGTCGTGGTGGTAGGGCACAGCAGTGGTAACCGTGCACTCCTCCTGCAGACTCTCGATCAACCATTGTCCGCCTACTGGCGCTTGGCGCAGGATCCCTGCGCCCTGAGTGAAATCGAGATTTCGGACCACGGCACGACGGTACACCGTGTCAACGAGACCCATCACTTGTTTGAGACGTGATGACGCTCATTGATCCCAGCGATAGCATGGCGTCTTTCAGCTCCTGGCCGCGGGCGCGCTGGTTGAAGTAGCGTCGAGCGCGAAAACCATTCGATCGCGCGTGCGTTCACCATGCCTGTTCGAAGCGGCGGCGAGCACACCGGCCCAAGCCATGATCGAGAAGCTGCGCACCGTCGTCATCGTTGTTGCGATCCTGAACCTGGTCTATTTTGGGGTCGAGTTCACCGTTGCCGCCGCCACGGGCTCCGTCTCGCTGTTTGCCGATAGCATCGATTTCCTCGAGGATGCGTCGGTCAATCTCCTGATCGCCTTTGCGCTCGGCTGGAGTGCGACCGGCCGGGCTCGCTTGGGAATGGCGCTCGCCGCAATCCTGCTGATCCCCGGTCTGGCAACACTGTGGACAGCGTGGGGAAAGCTCATGGCTCCGCTGCCACCGGCACCCCTGCCCCTCTCGCTGACAGGCCTGGGTGCCCTGGCGATCAACGTGGCGTGTGCATTCATGCTGGCTGGCTTCCGCGGGCACAGCGGCAGCCTCACGCGAGCAGCTTTCCTCTCAGCTCGCAACGATACGGTAGCGAACCTCGCGATCATCGCGACCGGGTTCGGTACTGCCTATACGCATTCCGGCTGGCCGGACTTGTTCGTCGGACTCGGCATCGCAGCGATGAACGTCGACGCCGCGCGGGAAGTTTGGCGGGCGGCGCGCACCGAGCACAGGTCCGCCGCATGATCAGGATCCGGGGATCACCACGCGTCGCGCCGCACATTCACGCAGCCGACGCCATTGAGGCTCGAGTTGCTCCACAGCGTCTGTACCGGGTAGGCAGCCCCGTCGTTCCCGATCATGTTGAGCGGCGCACCCGGCATCAGGTGGCGCGCAGTGCCGTTGTCACCGGCACGCGCGCCGCGCGCAGCGCGGGCAGAAGCCCGCCCACGAGCCCCATGACCAGCGCCCATACGATGCCGAGCACCGCGAGAGATCCAGTTACTTCGAGCTGAAAGCTGTAGCCGAAGGGACTCACCGACATGCCGTGGAAGAGTGCCCACGCCAGCGCCGCCCCCAGCAGTGCGCCCGGCAGGGCCAGCAGCATCGACTCGCACAGCACAGCGGCGACGATCGGCCCCGAGCCAAAGCCGATCGCCCGCAAAGTGGCGAGCTCGCGGCGTCGCGAGTCGACGATCGCGTAGAGCGAATTAACCGCACCCAGCGTCGCACCGATCGCCATGATCGAGCCCACGAAGTAGGCGGCAAAGTTCAGCAGCGCGTTCAGCTCCTTGAAGTCATTCTCGATCGACTCGCGCTCATGTCGGACTTCAAGAT
>VBNH01000136.1 GCA_005878095.1 Gammaproteobacteria bacterium
AGAAGGTATCCGATGCCAACGCCGAGGAGGGCCGCCAGGCGCTCGAGAAGTACACCATCGATCTCACCGCGCGTGCGGCTTCCGGCAAGCTCGACCCGGTGATCGGCCGCGACGACGAGATCAGGCGCACCATCCAGGTGCTGCAGCGGCGCACCAAGAACAACCCGGTGCTGATCGGCGAGCCGGGCGTCGGCAAGACCGCGATCGTCGAGGGCCTGGCGCAACGCATCGTCAACGGCGAGGTGCCGGAGGGCCTCAAGAGCAAGCGCATCCTGGCGCTCGACATGGGCGCGCTGATCGCCGGAGCGAAGTTCCGCGGCGAGTTCGAGGAGCGCCTCAAGGGCGTGCTCACCGATCTGGCCAAGCAGGAAGGCCAGGTGATCCTGTTCGTCGACGAGCTGCACACCGTGGCGGGCGCCGGCAAGGCCGAAGGCGCCATGGATGCGGGCAACATGCTCAAGCCGGCACTCGCCCGCGGCGAGCTGCATTGCGTCGGCGCCACGACGCTCGATGAGTACCGCAAGTACATCGAGAAGGACGCCGCCCTCGAGCGGCGCTTCCAGAAAGTGCTGGTGGACGAGCCCTCGGTCGAGGACACGATCGCAATCCTGCGCGGCCTGCAGGAGCGCTACGAGGTGCACCACAAGGTCGAGATCACCGATCCTGCGATCGTCGCCGCGGCGACGCTCTCGCATCGTTACATCAGCGACCGCCAGCTTCCCGACAAGGCGATCGACCTCATCGACGAGGCGGCGGCGCGTATCCGCATGGAGATCGACTCCAAGCCCGAAGCGCTCGACCGGCTCGAGCGGCGCATCATCCAGCTGAAGATCGAGCAGGAGGCGCTGAAAAAGGAGAAGGACGAGGCCTCGCGCAAGCGCCTGGCGACACTCGAGGGGACGTTGCAGACCCTGGAGAAGGAATATGCCGATCTCGAGGAGGTCTGGAAGTCCGAGAAGGCGGCATTGCAGGGCACGGCGCAGGTGCGCGAGGAGCTCGATCGCGCGCGCCTGGAGCTCGAGGCCGCGCGCCGCGCCGGCAACCTCGGGCGCATGGCGGAGCTGCAGTACGGCAAGATCCCCGAGCTCGAGAAGCGCCTGAGCTCGGCGGCGGCCGCCGAGGATCAGGCGCCGAAGCTGGTGCGCAACAAGGTGACCGAGGAGGAGATTGCGGAAGTTGTGTCCAAGTGGACCGGGATCCCCGTGTCCAAGATGCTCGAGGGCGAGAAGGAGAAGCTGCTGCGCATGGAGGAGGCGCTCGCGAAGCGCGTCGTCGGCCAGGAGGAGGCGCTGCGCATCGTGGCCAACGCCATTCGCCGCTCGCGCGCCGGGCTCGCCGATGCGCGCCGGCCGAACGGCTCGTTCCTGTTCCTGGGTCCCACCGGCGTCGGCAAGACGGAGCTGTGCAAGGCGCTGGCGGAGTTCCTGTTCGACACCGAGGAGGCGATGGTCCGCGTCGACATGTCGGAGTTCATGGAGAAGCACTCGGTCGCGCGCCTCATCGGTGCACCTCCGGGCTACGTCGGGTATGAGGAGGGCGGCCACCTCACCGAGGCGGTACGCCGCCGGCCTTACTCGGTGATCCTGCTCGATGAGGTCGAGAAGGCGCACCCGGACGTGTTCAACGTGCTGCTGCAGGTGCTGGACGACGGGCGTCTCACCGACGGCCAGGGGCGCACCGTCGACTTCCGCAACACCGTCATCATCATGACCTCGAACCTCGGCTCGCAGATCATCCAGGAGTACGCGGGCGAGAAGAATTACACCAAGATGAAGAGCGCGGTGATGGAAGTGGTGCAGCAGAGCTTCCGGCCGGAGTTCATCAACCGCATCGACGACATCGTGGTCTTCCATCCGCTCGGCACGCGCCAGATCCGCGCGATCGTCGACATCCAGCTCATCTACCTGCGCAAGCGCCTGGCCGAACGCAACATGGATCTCACGCTCGATGACGGCGCCCGCGACCTGCTCGGGGAGGCCGGCTTCGATCCGGTGTATGGCGCGCGGCCGCTCAAGCGCGCCATCCAGCAGCAGATCGAGAACCCCCTGGCGCAGAAGATCCTGCAGGGAGAGTTCGGGCCCGGGGACCGCATCCGCGTCACGGCGCACGAGGGCCAGCTGAGCTTCGCCAAGCTGGATGAGCGCAAGGCCGCACGCGGTTAACCATGGGCACGGCGCGTTGCGGGCGCGATCGCTGCCCACGTTCGTTATAATCCTCGCAGCACCCCTGAAGACAACATCAATGCCGTTTTACGAATACGAATGCCAGGCCTGTAAGTTCTACATGGAGGTCATGCAGAAGATCACGGATACGCCGCTCACCCGCTGTCCGTCGTGCGGCAAGCGCAGCCTGAAGAAACTCGTGTCGGCGCCGGTATTCCGCCTCAAGGGGGGCGGGTGGTACGAGACCGACTTCAAGTCCGAGAAGGAGAACAAGCGCAACCTCCTCGGCGCTGAAAAAGAGGAACCCGCGGCTGCCGGCAAGGCGGAAGGCGCCGAGGGCAAGCCGGCGGTGCAGGAGGCGAAGGACGCGAAGGCGCAGGAGACGAAGCCCGCGGAGCCGAAGTCCGAGGCACCCAAGGCCGCCGCCGCCGGCAGTGCGACCGGCTCATCGCGCAAGCGGGTGAGCGTGTCCGCGAAAGCGGCCCGCGCCGCCTTGGCGCGCAAACCGACGCGGCCCTCGAGAGCTAAAGGCGCGCGGCGGCGGCGGCGCTAGCCATGAACGGCGGCGCGAGAAAGAAACGCAACCTGCGGCGCTACCTGGTCGCCGGGGTGCTGGTGTGGCTGCCGATTCTCGCCACCATCGGGGTGGTGAGCTTCATGCTGCGCCTCATGGACCGCACGCTGCTGCTGCTGCCGCCCAGCTACCGGCCCGAGGCGCTGGTGGGCTTCTCGCTCCCGGGCCTCGGGGCGCTGTTCGCGCTGATCGTGCTGCTGCTGACCGGGCTTCTGGTCACGAACCTCATCGGCCGGCGCCTGGTCATCTGGGGCGAGGAGCTGCTCAATCGAATTCCGCTGGTGCGCACGGTGTACGGCGGCGTCAAGAGTTTCGCCGAGAGTGTCTTCTCGCAATCCAACGCCTTTCGCAAGGTCGTGATGGTGGAGTACCCGCGTGCCGGGGTCTGGAGCATCGGCTTTCTCACCGCGGAGGATGTTCCGGAAGTGAGCGACAAGCTGGGCGAGCCGCACGTGGCCGTGTATCTGTCCGCCGCGCTCAATGCCACCGCCGGCTACCTGGTGATCGTGCCGCGCCGGCAGGTGGTCGAGCTCGACATGTCGGTGGATGAGGCCATGAAGATGATCATCACCTGTGGTGTGGTGGTTCCGCATGCTTCCCACACGGGCGCCGCCAGAGTCCAGCGGGCGTTGCCCGCCGCCTGAGGAGCCACGGCCCGGCGCCGGGGCGCGGGCACGGCCGCCGTGAAGGCAATGCGCCTGCTGGCGCCGGGCGCGCCGCTCACGCTCACCGAGGTGAGCCTGCCGCCGCCCTCCGGGCACGAGCTGCTGCTTGCCGTGCAGGCCTGCGGCGTGTGCCGCACGGACCTGCATCTGCTGGATGGCGAGCTGCCGGCCATACCCTTGCCCGTCACACCGGGGCACGAAGTGGTCGGCATCGTCGCCGCCCTGGGACCCGAGGTCACACGCTTCCGCATCGGCGATCGCGTGGGGGTGCCGTGGCTTGCCTTCACCTGCGGCGAGTGCGCCTATTGCCGCTCGGGGCAGGAGAATCTGTGCGAGCGGGCGCGCTTTACCGGTTATACCCGAGACGGGGGTTACGCGGAGCAGGCGCTCGCCGATGCGCGCTACTGTCTGGCGCTGCCCCCGCAGCCGGCGGCCGCGGAACTGGCGCCGCTCTTGTGCGCCGGGCTCATCGGCTATCGCGCCTACCGTGCCGCGGGCGAGGGCCGCAATCTCGGCCTGTACGGCTTCGGGGCCGCGGCGCATCTGCTTGCCCAGGTGGCCCGCGCCCAGGGCCGGCGAGTGTTCGCCTTCACGCGCCCCGGAGATGCCGCCGGCCAGCGCTTCGCGCGCGAGCTCGGCGCGGTGTGGGCCGGTGGCTCCGACGAGCACCCTGGCGAATGGCTCGATGGCGCGATCCTGTTTGCGCCGGTGGGGGCGCTGGTGCCGGCCGCCTTGAAATGCGTGCGTCCCGGCGGGCGCGTGGTCTGCGCCGGCATTCACATGAGCGAGGTGCCGGCCTTTCCGTACCGGCTGCTGTGGGGCGAGCGCGCGGTGTCCTCGGTCGCGAATCTCACCCGCGCCGACGGACAGGAGTTCCTCGCGCTCGCCACGCGCATGGGCCTCACCGCCACCGTGCAGCGCTTTGCGCTCGCTGAGGCGAATCTCGCCCTCGAGCGGCTGCGCAGCGGGGCGCTGCAGGGGGCCGCGGTGCTGGAGATGCCGGGGCATTGACGGTCGATTGCGGGGGCCGGGGCCGCTTTTGGTAACATCGCGCGCCTCATGCGGTCACATTACTGCGGACAGGTCAACGAGCAGCACCTCGGCCAGGAGGTGACCGTGGCCGGCTGGGTGCACCGCCGGCGCGATCACGGCGGGGTCATTTTCGTCGATCTGCGCGATCGTGAGGGGCTGCTGCAGATCGTGTTCGACCCCGGCGCCGCCTCGGTCTTTGGGGAAGCCGAGCGCCTGCGTAACGAGTTCGTCATCCGGGTGACGGGTAAGGTGCGCGAGCGGCCCCCAGGCACGGTGAACGCGAGCCTTGCTTCCGGACGCGTGGAGCTCGTGGCGCGCGAGCTGGAGCTCCTGAACCGCTCCGAGCCCCTGCCGTTCCAGCTCGACGAGCAGGTCGGTGAAGAGGTGCGGCTGCGCTACCGCTATCTCGACCTGCGTCGCGAGGTCATGAGCCAGCGCCTGCGGCTGCGTCATCGCATTACCCGCTCGATGCGCGGCTATCTGGACACCCACGGCTTCATCGACCTCGAGACGCCGATGCTCACCAAGGCGACGCCCGAGGGGGCGCGCGATTACCTGGTGCCGAGCCGCACCCATCCGGGCAAGTTCTTTGCGCTGCCGCAATCGCCGCAGATCTTCAAGCAGCTGCTGATGATTGCCGGGTTCGATCGCTACTACCAGATCGTGCGCTGCTTCCGCGATGAGGATCTGCGCGCCGACCGCCAGCCGGAGTTCACCCAGCTCGACATCGAGACCTCGTTCCTCGCGCAGGACCAGATCATGGAACTCATGGAGGAGCTGGTGCGCCATTTCTTCAGGGAGGTCCTGGGGGCGGAGCTCCCTCGTCCCTTCCCGCGCATCACCTATGCGCAAGCCCTGCGCCGCTACGCATCCGACAAGCCCGACCTGCGCATCGCGCTCGAGCTGGTGGACGTCGCCGAGCTGGTGAAGGCGTGCGACTTCAAGGTGTTCGCGGGCCCGGCGAAGGATCCCGCCGGAAGGGTCGCGGCGCTGCGCGTGCCGGGGGGCGGCGCGCTGCCGCGCTCAGCCGTCGATGACTACACGGCGTTCGTGGCCCGCTACGGCGCGAAGGGGCTCGCGTACCTCAAGGTGAACCAGCGCGCCCGGGGGCGCGAGGGGCTGCAGTCCCCGATCATCAAGTTCCTGAGCGATGCCGCGCTCGAGGGCATTCTCGAGCGCACCGGCGCCGCCGACAACGACCTGATTTTCTTCGGCGCCGACACGGCCAAGGTGGTCAACGACTCCCTCGGGGCCCTGCGCCTGAAGATCGGCCAGGATCTGAAGCTCCTGGAGCCGGGCTGGTGGCCGCTGTGGGTCGTCGACTTCCCCATGTTCGAGTGGGACGCGGGCGAAAAGCGCTGGGTCGCCATGCACCACCCCTTCACCGCGCCCCGTGACGATGACCTGGCGGCGCTACGCGCGGCTCCGGGCGCGGCGCTGGCGCGCGCCTACGACCTGGTGTTGAACGGCTCTGAGATCGGCGGCGGCTCGGTGCGCATCCACCGCCAGGAGATGCAGTCCACGGTGTTCGAGCTGCTCGGGATCGCCTCCGAGGAGGCGCAGAAGAAATTCGGCTTCCTGCTCGATGCGCTCAAATTCGGTGCACCGCCGCACGGGGGCATTGCCTTTGGGCTCGATCGGCTGGCCATGCTCATGGCCGGCGCCGACAGCATCCGCGAGGTGATCGCCTTCCCGAAGACCCAGACGGCCGCGGATCCGCTCACCGATGCGCCGACGGAGGTGAGCGAAGCGCAGCTGCGGGAGCTGCATGTGCGGGTGCGCGTACCGCAGCCTTGAGTACGCCGGTCGTCTACGTGCACGGCCTGTGGCTGCCCGGCGAGGAGTCCCTCATCCTGCGTCACCGGCTCGCGCGCGGCTTCGACCTCGCGCTGCAGGCCTTCCGCTACTCCGCGGCCTCTTCGAGCATGGGCGATATCACCGCGCACCTCGAGAGCTTCGTGCGCGAGCTTAAGGCCCCGGCGGTGCATTTCCTCGGCCACAGCTTAGGCGGGCTCGTCATCCATCGCTTCCTCGAGCGCTTTCCCGACCAGCCTCCGGGCCGGGCCGTGTTCCTCGGCCCGCCGTGCGTGGGGAGTCGTGCGGCCCAAGGGGCCGCCCGCTTCGCGCCGATCGCGCACCTCATGGGGCCCTCGGTCGCGCAGGAGCTGTTACAGCCGCACGAGCGGCGCTGGGTGCAGGCGCGGCCGCTCGGCATCATCGCCGGCAGCCAGCCGCTCGGCGTGGGGCAGCTGCTGGCGGGTTTCGCCGAGGAGAACGACGGCACAGTCGCGGTGAGCGAGACGCGCATGCCCGGCGCCACCGATCACATCGTGCTGCCGGTGAGCCACCTGGGGATGCTCCTGTCCGCGCGCGTGGCGCGCGAGACAGGGTCGTTCCTCACCCACGGGCGCTTTACGATTCGCTAGCGTCCAGCAGCCGCCGCAGGCGATAGACCACTTCCAGCGCAGCCTTCGGCGACAGCTCATCCGGGTCAAGGGCTGCGAGCGCCGCGCGGATCTCATCCTGCGCCGCGCTGCGCGCGGACGCCTCAGTGGCCGTGGCGAGGAAGGGCAGTTCCGTTTGCGCCGCGGGAGTCCCGCGACCGTTGGCCGAGGCGCGCTCGCGATCGCGCTGCGACTCCAGGGCTTCGAGGTAGCGCCGCGCCTCCCCGATCACGCTCGCCGGTACCCCCGCAAGCTGCGCCACCTGCAGGCCATAGCTGCGATCGGCGGGCCCGTCCTTCACCGCGTGCAGGAACACGATGCCATCGCCATGCTCGGTCGCGTCCAGGTGCACGTTGGCGCAGCCGTCGACCTCGGTGGCGAGCGTGGTGAGCTCGAAGTAGTGTGTGGCGAACAGCGTGAAGGCACGCACGCGCGTGGCGATGTCGCGCGCCATCGCCCAGGCGAGCGACAGACCGTCGAAGGTACTGGTGCCGCGGCCGATCTCATCGAGGAGAATGAGACTGCGCGCGGTGGCGTTGTGCAGGATGTTGGCGGCCTCGGTCATCTCCACCATGAAGGTGGAGCGCCCGCCGGCGAGGTCATCCGCCGCGCCGATGCGCGTAAAGATGCGATCGATCGGCCCCAGCACGGCGCGCTCCGCGGGCACGTAGCTGCCCAGGTGCGCCAGCAGCGCGATGAGCGCCGCCTGGCGCATGTAGGTCGACTTGCCGCCCATGTTGGGCCCGGTGATGATGAGCATGCGCCGCTCGGCATCGAGCCGCAGGTCGTTGGGCACGAACGCACCCTCCGAGAAGCGCTCGACCACCGGGTGGCGCCCGCCCTCGATGCTGAGGCGCGCCTCCGCGGTCAGCTCGGGACGTGTCCACTCGAGCACGCAGGCGCGCTCCGCGAGAGCGGCGAGGGCGTCGAGCTCGGCGAGCGCGCCGGCGGTGGCCTGCAGCGGGCCTAAGGCGCCGATGAGCCGCGCCAGAATCTCCTCGTACAGCTGCTTCTCGCGCGCCAGCGCCTGATCGCGTGCGCCCAGCACCCGCTCCTCGAAGCGCTTCAGCTCCTCGGTGATGAAGCGCTCGGCGGACTTCACGGTCTGGCGACGCACGTAGTCCTTCGGCACACGCTCGGCATCGCGGCGCGGGACCTCGATGAAGAAGCCCTGCACGCGGTTGTAGCCGAGCTTGAGGGTGGGGAGCCCCGTGCGCTCGCGTTCGCGCCGCTCCAGCTCGAGCAGGAAGGCATCGGTGTGGGTGGCGATGCGCCGCAACTCATCGAGCTCGGGGTCGTAGCCGGCGGCGATCACGTCGCCGTCGCGCACCAGCGCGGCAGGCTCGGCGGCGATGGCGGCAGTGAGCAGAGTCACCACGTCCTCGTGCTCGTGCATGCGCCCGCGCAGCTCCTCAAGGAGCGGCGCATCCAGGGCGAGCGCGGCCCGCACGCCCGGCAGGGCGCTGAGCGAGCTGCGCAGCTGCGTGAGGTCGCGCGGCCGCGCCGAGCGCAGCGCCACCCGCGCGAGAATGCGTTCGACATCGCCCACGCCCTTCAAGTGCCGGCGCACGGCGTCGAAGCCGCGCGCCTCGATCAGGGCGCCGAGGGCGTGGTAGCGCTCGCGCAGCAGCGGCTGACGGGTCAGCGGACGGTTGAGCCAGCGGCGCAGCTGCCGCGAGCCCATGGCGGTGACGCAGCTGTCGATCACCGCGAACAGCGTCGCGTCCTCACGCCCGCTCAGACTCGCGTCGAGCTCGAGGTTGCGGCGGGTAGCGGCATCGAGTATCAGCGCCTCACCACGCTCCTCGACGTGCAGCGCGCGGATGTGCGGCAGCGCCGATTTCTGCGTGTCGCGCACGTACTGCAGCAGCGCCCCGGCCGCGGCGATGGCCAGCGGGAGGTCGTCGGCGCCGAAGCCCCTGAGGTCGAGTGTGCCAAGCTGGTCGGTCAGCAGCCGCGAGGCGCTGGCGAGCTCGAAGTGCCACGGCGGTCGCGTCCGCAGCGCCGTCCCTGCTCGCGCCACGGGCTCATCGCCCGCGCCCTCGGCCTGCAGCAGCTCCGCGGGGCGCAGCCGCTCGAGCTCCCCCGCGAGCCCCTGGAGCCCCTCGCCCTGCAGCACCGTGAAGCGCCCGGCGGCGAGGTCGAGCCAGGCCAGCCCGAAACGCTCGCCGTCGCGTGCCACGGCGGCGACCAGGGTGTCCTGGCGCTCCTCGAGGAGCGCGGTGTCCGTCACCGTGCCGGGCGTGACGATACGCACCACCGCCCGCTCCACGGGTCCCTTCGAGGTCGCCGGATCGGTGAGCTGCTCGCAGATTGCGACGCTCTCGCCCTTGTGCACGAGCCGGGCGAGGTAGCTGTCCACGGCGTGAAACGGCACCCCGGCCATGGGGATCGCCTCCCCCGCCGATTGCCCGCGCGTGGTGAGGGTGATGTCGAGGAGCGCCGCAGCGCGGCGGGCATCGTCGTAGAACAGCTCGTAGAAATCGCCCATGCGGTAGAAGAGCAGCGTGTCCGGGTGCTGACTCTTGATGCGCAGGTACTGCTGCATCACCGGCGTATGCTGCGAGCGGACCGCGTCGTTCATGGTGCGCGAAGGCTACCGCAAGACGACCCGCATTGGCGGGCTTCGGTGGCAGCGGGCCAAGGTCGCCGCCGCCCGCCACCCCGGCCGAGGCTACCGTCGGGACTCACGGCTGGGTTAGCCTCGCGCCATGGTGGCGAGCGATCCTGAGCTCTACGAGCTGGCCGAGCGCGTCGGCCGGAAGCTCCACGCCGCCGAGCGGCGCCTGGTCACCGCCGAGTCCTGCACCGCCGGGTGGGTCGCCAAGGCGCTCACCGACGTGCCCGGCAGTTCACGGTGGTTCGAGTGCGGCTACGTGACCTATTCGGATGCCGCGAAGGTGCGCGACCTGGGCGTGGGGGCGCGTACGCTCGCAGGCTTCGGCGCGGTGAGCGAGCAGAGCGTGCGGGAGATGGCCGCAGGGGCGTTGCGCGTTTCCGGCGCCAGCGTGGCGCTGGCGGTCAGCGGCATCGCCGGTCCCGATGGCGGCACGCCGAGTAAGCCGGTCGGTACCGTGTGGTTCTGCGCCGCCGCCCGTCAGGCGCGCTCGATCGACATCATCGCCGAGCAGAAGCTCTTCGGCGGGGATCGCGCGTCCGTGCGCCGCCATTCGGTGCAGCACGCGCTGCGGCTCATCCTGCGGCTCGATCTGCCGGTGCGTGTGGAAGCCACGCCGCGCACGGATGCGGTTTGAGCGGCGGCGGACAGTCGCGCCCGCCGGCCGAGGGGCAGGCCCCAGCCCCGCCCGCGCGCGAACCGACGCGGCGGCTGTTCTTCGCGCTGTGGCCGGATGCACAGCAGCGCGGCGCGCTTCACTCCGCCACCCGCAAGGGCGTCAGATCCTGCGGCGGCCGTCCGGTGCCGGTGCCGAGCCTGCACGTGACGCTCGCGTTCCTCGGCGCCGTGCCTGAGGGCCGCGTTCCGGAGCTCGACGGGATCGCACGCCGGGTCGCGCAGGGATTCCCCGCGGGCGGGCGGCCGCTGCTGCTGAGTTTCGATCGCCTGGCGCACTGGGCGCGAGCGCAGATCCTGTGCGCGCTCGGCAGCGGCGAGCCCGAGGCTGCGCAGGCCGCCGGTGAGCAGGGCGAGGCGATGGTGGCAGGCGCGCCGGAGCTCTCGGCGATGCTCAAGAACGAAACCGCCGCCGCTGGGTTTAGTCCGGATCTCAAGCCCTTCCGCACGCATGTCACCGTGGCGCGCAAGGTTGCACACGCGCCGTCCACGCTCGCCGTGCAACCGGTACTGTGGCGCTTCGACGCATTCGCGCTGATCGAGAGCCGCACTGACCCGGGCGGCCCCGTATACAGTGTCATTGAATCGTATTTACTGGTTAAGGCGGAGAAAGCGCACGAGTAGCCGCAAAACAGCGCCGGTAAGCGCGCACCGATCGCCGCATGTTTATGTGATAATTGCGACCAGGAAATTCTCTCGCCCCCCGCCACACTCTTACGGAATCTCGCAGATGGAAGAAAATCGCAAGAAGGCGCTCGCCGCCGCACTGGGACAGATCGAAAAGCAGTTCGGCAAGGGCTCGGTGATGCGCTTAGGCGATGCCGCGGCGAACTACGACGTGGAGACCGTGTCCACCGGTTCGCTCGGACTCGACATCGCCTTGGGCGTAGGCGGACTGCCGCGCGGCCGGGTGGTGGAGGTCTACGGGCCCGAGTCTTCGGGCAAGACCACACTCACCCTGCAGGTCATCGCCGAAGTGCAACGCGGCGGCGGCACGGCCGCGTTCGTCGATGCGGAGCACGCGCTCGATCCGTCGTACGCCGAGAAGCTCGGCGTGAACATCAACGATCTGCTGGTGTCGCAGCCGGATACCGGCGAGCAGGCGCTGGAGATCACCGACATGCTGGTGCGCTCGAACGCCGTCGACATCGTGGTGGTGGATTCGGTGGCGGCCCTCACGCCGCGAGCCGAGATCGAGGGCGAGATGGGCGAGATGCAGGTCGGGCTGCACGCGCGTCTCATGTCGCAGGCGCTGCGCAAGCTCACCGGCAACATCAGCCGCTCGAACACCATCGTCGTCTTCATCAACCAGATGCGCATGAAGATCGGCGTGATGTTCGGCAATCCCGAAACCACCACCGGCGGCAACGCGCTGAAGTTCTATGCCTCGGTGCGCCTCGACATCCGGCGCATCGGTGCGATCAAGAACGGTGAGGAAGTCACCGGCAACATGACGCGCGTCAAGGTGGTGAAGAACAAGGTCGCGCCGCCGTTCCGGGAGGCTGAGTTCGAGATCATGTACGGGCAGGGGATCTCGCGCGAGGGCGAGATCATCGAGCTCGGCAGCTCGCTCGGGATCATCGAGAAGTCGGGCGCCTGGTATGCCTACAAGGGCAGCCGCATCGGCCAGGGCAAGGACAACGCGCGCGCGTACCTGCTGGCGAACAAGGAGGTCGCGCGCGAGATCGAGCAGCAGGTGAGAGCGCGGCTGATGCCGCCGCGACCGCAGCGCAACGTCGAGCAGGCGGCCAATACGGCCTGAACGCACCTGCACGCGTGCCAGGCAGCGCTCAGCCGCCCGCGGGATTCTTCTGGGTACGCTGGATCTTGTCCATCACGTCGTGGCTTTCCTGCTGCAAGACCTTCAGCTGCTCGGCGGTCGCACAGTGCTTTTCCTCACCGAGGCGTGATCCGAGGACCGCCTCGCGCCGGCAGAAGACTTTCACGCCGTCGCGCATCTCGGGCTTGTAACCCTGGGCGATGAGGCGTTTCTCCTCCGGGTCGATCGCCGGCTTCGCGACGGTCGGCGCGGCGCGGTCCGACTGAGGCGCTGCGGGGGCGGACGCGGCCGGGCCGGTCGCGCTCGGGGAGGAAGGGCCGTGCGCCGGCTGCTCCGGCGGTGACGGGTCCGCCACCGCGACAGCCAGGACGCCAGCACCGATGCACGCCAGCACTCCAACGACGAATCGCATGATCGTGTTCCTGTACCTGTTTGAATGAGGAGCGGTGGCTCCCGGGCGAGCGGCCGACGACCCACTATACTGCAAGCCATGGCCCTGCGCAGATCATCCAAAGCAGCGAATACACAACAGCGCGCAGATCCCGAGGCGGCGCGCACGGCGGCCATCGCGCTGCTCGCGCGGCGGGACTTCGCCAGCGCCGAGCTGCGCGCGAAGCTGTGTTCCAGGGGGTTTGAGGAGGCCGCCGCGGGGCAGGTGATCACCGAGCTCGCTGCCCGCGGGGTCCTCGATGACCGGCGCTTCGCGGAGAACTATGTCATCTGGCACGCCGGGCGCGGTCAGGGCCCGATCCGCATCGCCGCGCAGCTGCGCCGGTGCGGCCTGCCCGAGGGCCTGGTCGATGCGGCGCTCGCGAGCGGACCGGATTGGCACGCGCTCGCGCGCCGCGCGCGCCGTGCCAGGTTCGGCCGGGAGCCGCCGGCGAGCTGGGCGGACAAGACCCGGCAAGCGCGTTTTTTGCAGTATCGTGGCTTTTCGTCGGATCATATCCGCGCGGCGACGGGCGCCGATCCGGATGTGGACTGAGACCCTTGAGCAAGCCAACCTACCTGAGCGCCGCGGACGTGCGCAGCACGTTTCTGGAGTTCTTCAGCGCGCACGGCCACATGATCGTGCCCTCGAGCCCGCTCGTGCCCGGCGACGACCCGACGCTGCTCTTCACCAATGCCGGCATGGTGCAGTTCAAGGACGTGTTTCTCGGCCGGGAGCAGCGCGACTACCTGCGCGCAGTCTCCAGCCAGCGCTGCGTGCGCGCCGGCGGCAAGCACAACGACCTGGAGAACGTGGGTTACACCGCCCGGCACCACACTTTCTTCGAGATGCTCGGCAATTTCTCCTTTGGCGACTATTTCAAGCGCGAGGCGATTCATTTCGCCTGGGATTTCCTCATCCACACCCTGGGACTCGACCCGGCGCGGCTGTGGTGCACGGTGTACCGCGACGATGACGAGGCGGCGGACATCTGGCTGAAGGACGTCGGCGTCAGTCCGCAGCGCTTCGCACGCCTCGGCGGGGCGTCAAACTTCTGGGCGATGGGCGATACCGGCCCGTGCGGGCCGTGCAGCGAGATTTTCTACGACCACGGTCCCGGGATTGCCGGCGGTCCGCCGGGCTCCGCCGAGGAAGAGGGGGATCGGTTTGTCGAGATCTGGAACCTGGTGTTCATGCAGTTCGAGCGCGCCGCGGATGGCAGGCTCACCTCGCTGCCGAAACCCTCGGTGGACACCGGCATGGGATTGGAGCGTATCGCGGCGGTCATGCAGGGTGTGCATTCCAACTACGACATCGATCTGTTCAAGAACCTGATACGCGCCGCGGGCAGGCTGGCCGGCACCGCGGTGCTGACTTCAAGCTCCTTGCGCGTGATCGCCGATCACATCCGCGCCAGCACCTTCCTGGTGGTCGACGGGGTGCTGCCGGCCAACGAAGGCCGCGGCTACGTGCTGCGGCGGATCATTCGCCGCGCGATCCGCCACGGCTACAAGCTCGGCATACAGGAGCCTTTTTTCCACAAGCTGGTGCCGGTGCTCGCGGAGCAGATGGGCGACGCGTACCCGGAGCTCACGCGCGGCAGTGCACACGCGCAGCGCGTGCTGAAGACGGAGGAAGAGCGCTTCGCTGAAACCCTCGCCAACGGCATGGTGCTGCTCGAAGGGGCCATACGCGATCTGCACGGCGCGAAAGTGATCGACGGCAATACGGTGTTCAAACTCTATGACACCTACGGCTTCCCGGTCGATCTGACGGCCGACGTGGCACGTGAGCGCGGCCTCAGCATCGACCAGGCGCGCTTTGAAGCGGCGATGGAGGAGCAACGGCGCCGCTCCCAGGAGGCGAGCAAGTTCGGCAGCGTCGACCCGCGCGGCGGCGCTTCGTTCGATGCGCGCACGCTGTTCGAGGGCTACGAGGGGCTCGCCGGCTCCGGACGCGTGCTGGCGCTCTTGAAGCAGGGGGCGCAGGTCGATGCGCTCGTCGCGGGCGAGCAGGGCGAGGTGGTGCTCGATCGCACGCCCTTCTATGCCGAGGCGGGCGGTCAGGTGGGAGATGCGGGCGAGCTCACCGCTCCCGGGGTGCGCTTCCTGGTCGAGGATACGCAGAAGCGCGGCGCCGCTCACTCGCACCTCGGACGCCTCGCGCAGGGCAGCATTCGCGTCGGCGACACGCTCGCGGCGCAGGTGAACGGCGCACGCCGCCAGGCGACTGTGCTCAATCACAGCGCCACGCATCTGCTGCACGCGGCGCTGCGCAAGGTGCTCGGCGCCCACGTGCAGCAGAAGGGATCGCTGGTGGCGCCCGACCGGCTGCGCTTCGATTTCGCGCATTTTCAGCCCGTCACCGCCGCGGAGCTGCGCGAGATCGAACGGCTCGTGAATGCGCAGATCCGCGCCAACATCCCGGCGGAAACGCGTGTCATGGACTATGCGGGCGCGGTGGCCGGGGGCGCCATCGCGTTGTTTGGCGAGAAATACGACAAGGACGTGCGGGTACTGCGCCTGGGTGAGTTCTCGATGGAGCTGTGCGGCGGCACTCACGTGCAACGCGCCGGCGACATCGGGCTCTTCAAGATCGTGAGCGAGGGCGGGGTCGCGTCCGGCGTGCGCCGCATCGAGGCGCTCACCGGGGAAGCCGCGCTCGACTACGTCGATCAGAACGAGGTGCTGCTGCGGGACCTCGCCGCCCTGGTGCGCGGCACGCGCGAGGAGCTGCCGGACAAAGTGCGCGAGCAACTCGAGCGCGCGCGCCAGATGGAGCGCGAGGTTCGCACGCTGAAGGACCGGCTCGCGTCCGGTCAGGGGGTCGATCTCGCCGCGGGCGCCGTCGACGTGCAGGGTGTCAAGGTGATCGCCACCAAGGTGGACGGTGCGGATGCCGGCGCGCTGCGCAGCGCCGTGGATCAGCTGAAAGAGCGCCTCAAGTCGGCGGTGGTGGTGCTGGCGAGCGTCGAGAACCCCGCGAAGGTCTTGCTGGTAGTGGGGGTGACTGCGGACCAGACCGCGCGCATCAAGGCGGGCGAGCTGGCCGGTGCGGTGGCTGCGCAGGTGGGCGGTCGCGGCGGCGGTCGGGCGGATTTTGCGCAGGCCGGCGGCAGCAAGCCCGAGGCGCTCGATGCGGCGCTCGAGTCGGTGCAGGAGTTCGTGCGCGCACGGCTTGCCGCCTGAAGCGCGCGAGCGCTCGAGCGCTTTGCCGCGCGCCGGCCCCTTCAGTATCATGGCCGCCCCGCACGCGGGCAGCCGGGCAGTCGCCCGGCCAACCAGCTGACACACAAGCGTTCCCAGAGCGCGGAGAGATGGCCGAGTGGTCGAAGGCGCACCCCTGCTAAGGGTGTAAGGGTCAAAAGCCCTTCGAGGGTTCGAATCCCTCTCTCTCCGCCAACTACCTTTCTCAGTTAGTTTCAGATCGTCTCATAAATCACAATAAACCCCATAAAAATAGTCACTTACGTTTCTCAAGCCGTCTCGTGGGCCGTCGCGATGTCTCAGTGAAGTGTGGGTATAATTGGGTTCTGGTGCGTTAAGGGCGGATAGCAGGGATTCATGTCGGTTGGGAGACGCATGAATGACCCAAGCGATCGAGCGCGACCCGATTTATCGGTGCCGCAGGTTCCGGACCGAAACCATTGAGCTCTGCGTTCGCTGGTACATCACCTACCGGCTGAGCTATCGAGACCTGGTCGCCATGATGGCCGAGCGCGACGTCGTCGTGTCCCACACGACGATCATGCGTTGGGTCTTGCGCTACGTACCGGAATTCGAAAAACGCTGGACTCGATACGCGCGGCGCGTGAACTCATCCTGGCGGGTAGACGAGACCGCCGTTTCCGTTCGGGGCGGACGACACTATCTGTATCGGGCGGTCGACAAACACGGCAAGTCCGTGGACTTTCTTTTGCGTGCGGATCGAGGCATGGACGCTGCGCGGGCCTTCTTCAGGAGGGCTGTGGCCACGCATCGGCCGAGATGGCCGCGCAAAGTGAACCTCGACGGCAACGCCGCGAGCCACCGGGCGCTGCGGCTGTTGGGCCAGGAAGACTCGAGGTGGCAATCCGTCGTCGTGCGCAGTTGCCGCTACCTCAACAACATCGTCGAGCAGGATCATCGCGCGATCAAACGTCGCTGCTCTTCGATGTTGGGTTTGAAGTCATTCAGAACCGCGGCCATCACGTTTGCAGGTATCGAGCTCGCAAATAGAATTCGCAAACGGCAGTTCTCGTTCGGACGCGGTGGTCAACGCAACAATTGGTCGCTGAAACAACTTTGGAACCGAGCTTTGGCGTGTGACGCCAATGCCCTTGACCGTCAATGCACCAGAACTCTTCGACTGGGACGCAATGGAAGGCTTCACCACAAGGGCTACATTACGGACCCCGTCGACAAGGCTAGATCGGTCGTCTTGACGGCGGACGAGGGCCTGAAAGAGTCACAGCGCCTCTTCGAAGCGCTGTTCACCCGATGGAGCGAAACCCCGCGCAACAGTGACCGCGCTCACGGCGAACACCTCCGCCGAGGCGCTCATCAACCTTAATTCCCATATCGCTCTGATGCAGTTGCACCTAATGTCATATGGCACTACAATATATGCCATGTGGCAGGATCGGAGTCGAGCATGTCCGCAAACCTAATGCAGGTTCTCGGGGGCCGCCAAGTCTTTGGGGCCCGCGCCCATCGCGTGGACTTGCTCGCGGAGATCGAACGAGGCCTGCCGATCAAAGCCTATGAGCGAGTTGCCCACACGCTTGCACTGAGCCCCGACGAGGAGGACCGGTTGCTTCAGGTCAGTCTTCGGACCCGGGCACGCTGGAAGCGCCGTTCTCGCTTGGATCCTGCTGTTTCCGACCGCGTCGCTCGCCTTGCGCGAATCTTGGCACTCGCGGAGGAGGTGCTGGAGGACCGGTCACACGCGGTCGGTTGGCTCCGCGAGCCCAGTGAGTCCCTCGGCGGGCGCAGGCCCCTCGAGGTCCTCGCAACCGATGCGGGTGCCGAGAAGGTGAGTAACCTCCTGTATCAGATGGAGTACGGTCTCTACGCTTGACCACGGTCTATCGGCTCACCAAGCGCCGGCATCAAAGTGAGATCTTCTCCGGCAGAGGCGGGCTGCACGCGAGCGGCCGCTGGACACCTCGCGGGCACCGGGTGGTCTACACCTCGGGCAGCATCGCGCTCGCCGTGCTCGAGTACACGTTGAACTATAAGCACCGTGGCTGGGTGCCGGCGTCTGTGATCGCGAGCGCAGAGTGGCCCGACGATCTCAAAGTAGAGACCGTCGCCATCGATCGGTTGCCGAAGAATTGGTCCAATGCCGAGGCGCCGCCGGCGCTGCAGGAGCTGGGACGCGTTTGGCTTGAGCGCTTAGAGACCGCCGTACTTCAAGTCCCCTCAGCTGTGGTCGTGGAGGAATGGAACTTTCTCTTGAATCCCGCGCACCCCGACTTTCGACGCTTCCAGCTTTCACCGCCGAGACCGTATTCGTTCGATCGCCGCCTCGCGCGCACGCGGAAGCGATAGCCCGACTACGTGCGGTGGTACGAACGTGCGGACGAGCTGGCAGCGGGAATCTCAGCTCGAGCTGTGTAATATTATCTCCGCCTAAACTAACTGCCTGACTCGGCAAATCCTGTAGTTATCTCGTCGTAACTCGGAAAAATATTAGACACTTCGGTCGTCGCATCTGCCTCCAAATCAAGGCTTTTACTTGGTTTTCGGGTCCGGGCTGATGCTGCCGAAGCGAAGGTCGCTCGACGGACATTGCGCTGTTCCAGGCCAAGGCCCATGGGCGGAGCAACCATCAGTTCTTCGAGCCGGACATGAACGAGCATGCGCTAGAGCCGGCGATCATCTGAGCGATGGCGCGTTAGTCGCGCTGGGCCGGTGCCTCTTCAAAGCCGATGATCGTGTGCATCCGCAGTCGCATCGGTTAGGTAAGGGCCGATGGCGGACGACAGTACTCTGTCGCCACCACGTCCGAACGTCTCAATTGACCGTTACCGCAATTCGCGTGGCCTCGACTCGAGGCTGCTTGGGAATCTGGATCTCGAGCACGCCATCGGCATACCGTGCCTTGATGGCGACGGCCGCGCGCGGAGGACGCGAGTCCGGCCGGCGCGAGGGCGCCCGGTCGGTAGTTTTTTCGGGCATCCACCCTTGAAATCGGGTCTTAAGTCACCATTTATACCTGAAGGATACCCCCACTGCTTCAAAGGAGCGTTCAGTTATGAAGATTCGTCCTCTTCATGACCGCGTCATCGTGAAGCGCCTGGAAGAGGATCGTACCTCGCCTGGCGGCATCGTAATTCCCGATACGGCGGCTGAAAAACCCATTCGAGGAAAGATCGTCGCGGTCGGCAAGGGCAAAATCCTTGAGAACGGAGAAGTGCGTCCCTGCGACGTCAAGGTCGGCGACAAGATTCTCTTCGGCAAGTACAGCGGCACCGAAGTGAAGGTCGACGGCGAAGAACTCGTGGTCATGCGTGAAGAAGACGTCATGGCCGTCATCGAGTCCAAGTAACTCACCCGAAGGACACGGCAATGGCAGCGAAAGAAGTACGATTTAGCGACGATGCGCGCCAACGCATGTTCAAGGGCGCCAACGTCCTTGCGAATGCGGTGAAGGCGACACTCGGCCCGAAGGGCCGCAACGCGGTGCTCGAGAAGAGCTACGGCGCCCCGACCATCACGAAGGACGGTGTTTCGGTTGCGAAGGAGATCGAGCTCAAAGACAAATTCGAGAACATGGGCGCGCAGATGCTGAAGGAA